>DXVZ01000065.1:0-9609 GCA_019417125.1 Phascolarctobacterium sp. | reverse complement strand
GTTTTGCTGCATTTCTTTCAAAATGCCGTCTACCGTGGCAACGTCCTTAGAGCCTTTCGGCAGCGCGATGGCGAAAGTATCGGCGTAAACAATCGGCAGGTTCAGCGTGTGCATTTCCAGTTTATCGTTCTGGCTGATGAAAACTGCTGCCTGTGCGGCGTCAAACAGGCCTGCGGCAAGGCGTCCGTTTAAAATGTCCTGCACAACCAGCGGCGTGTTGTCAAGCTCAACAACTTCAATGCCGCCGGCGTCTTTCAGTTCCTGTACATAGGTGGTGCCCATCGAAGCGCCTGCTTTTTGCCCTTTCAGTTTGTCAAAGCTGTCGTAACCAGCGCCTTTTTGGCAGATAATAGCTTTCATCGGGTAGTAGTATGGTTCGGTAAAATCAAGTACTTCTTTGCGTTCGTCCGTCGGGCTGATGGCGGAAACAATCATATCCGCGCGGCCGCTTTGCAGCGTCGGCACAAGCGAAGCGAACTTCATATCGGTAAAGGTTACTTCTTTGCCCAGTTTTTGCCCAATGTAGCGGGCGATGTCGATATCGACGCCTACATAATCGTGCGTGCCTTCTTTAACGCTTTCAAATGGCGGGAAGGTGGCGTTAATGGCAATGGTTAGCTTTCCGTTAGCGGCTTCTTTCGGCGCGTCGGCTTTATCGCCGCTGCCGCCGCAGCCTGTCAGCGCCAGTGTAAACACCGCTGCAGCGCCAAGTGCAAGTAATTTTTTGGTAACTTTGTTAAACATAATAATAACCCCTCTCATTTTTATTTATTGCAGGCATAATGCCCAAAATCAGGCAAATTCGGTAAAGCCGTTCTGCGCCAGCACCCAGCGCGCCGCCTGCTCGTCGGTGCAAATCCACGCGCCGTTATCTTTGGCATAGCGTATAAAATCACGCAGGGCGCGCACATAGCCCGGCCTGCCGATAAACTGCGGGTGCATTACAAAGTTCATCATGCGTCCTTCGTCGGCAAGCCCGTCAAATTCCTCCATCCAAATGCCCGTCATCTCGCGGCCGCTGCGCAAATAGTGATGCTCCGGCGCCTGGATGGTGTACATATCGTAGCTGGTGTCGTCAACTATGCCGTCCTTGGGCAGTTCTACAATGGGCACGGTTTTGCCGTTTATTTTGTGCAAAAACGGGCCGTCGTTATCGCGCCAGTTGGACGAGTAAATATAACCCCTGTCCAGCCACAATTGCAGGTGAAAATCATACACATAGCCATCCGGCGCGCGCTGTCCCACCATCTGCTTGCCGGTTAGCCCTTTAATAATGCCCTCGGCTTTTGCCATCAGCGCATTTTCTTTTTCGTAGGTGCCGTAAACTTCGTGCAGGTAGCCGTGGTAGGCAATTTCGTGCCCGCAGTCGGCAATGCACTTAATCACCTCGGGGTGGATTTCCGCCGTGTACGCCGTGGTAAAAAAGGTGGCGTGCATGCGTTCTTCTTCCAGCATCCGCAAAATACGGGGAATGCCCTGCTTAACGGAATAGCGCCCGCGGCTTAAGTTGGCAGGGTGGTTTTTATTGATTTCATTGCGCGTCAGCCACAGCGTTTCGGCGTCGATGTCGAACGACAGCATCAGCGCCAGGCGTTTGTTATTGGGCCACAGCATCGGCGTCAGCCCCCTTTCCGTTTTGCGCCAGCACGTAGCGGGCAACTTCTTCGCAGCTGGCAATCCATGCGCCGTTTTGCCGCATGTAAAGCACCAGGCGTTCCAGCATACGGATGCGGCTGCTGCGCCCAATCAGCTGCGGGTGCAGCTTTAAGCACATAATTTTGTCGCCCTCGTTTGCCAGTTCGTCAAAAGCGTCCTTCCACATATCGTAAACATACTGCGCCGGGTAGCTGCAAGTAATGGTGTGCGCGTCGGCGTACGAAAAATAAAAAAACGAAAAATCGTCAAAACTTGGTTCGGTAGGCAGCTCCACAACCGGGTGCTCACCTTCATGAATATAAGCCCAATCGCAGTCCTTTAAGGTGCTGCTGTATAAATAACCGCGTTTTTGCATCAGCTTAACGCCATAAGTCTGCAAAGCGTCCAGCGGGGCGCGGTGCCCAATGACCTTTTTGCCGCTGATGGCTTCAAGGATGGCCTCGACCTTTTGCATATTGGCTTCTTCTTCCGTTTCGGGTATGCCGATGCGCGCGTCATGCGCATAACCGTGGTAGGCAAGTTCGTGCCCCGCGGCGGCGATTTGTTTCACTTCGTCCGCGTATTTTTCGGCGACTATGCCGGGCACGAAAAACGTGGTTTTAATATTCTGGCGCGCCAGCATGTCAAGGCAGCGCTTTAAGCCCTCGTGCGGCCCGTATTGCCCGCGCGAAATATCAGAAAAACCGAGCGTGCTCTGCCCTGTTACGGAACAGCGCAGATATTCGGCATCGAAATCAAACGTCAGCAGTACGGCAATGCGTTTGCCCTGCGGCCATTTAATGCCAGCGCCGTTTTTTAAAGCAATCAATTTTATTTCCTCCTGCTGTTACAGGTGCATTTTAAAAAGATGCGGCTGTATTTTTATTAATGCTAAAATTATATCACAATGCGCTGTAATAAACAATTTGTTATAAAATCTTTGCAAAAAATACCGCAGAAAGTTCTGCGGTTCAGATATGTTTGCTGCGCGCCTGTTTCAGTAAATCTTTGCTGAAGCGTTTAATAATTATAACAGAAAGCACGGCGCAGATTGCTGCCGTCAGCGGGTAGTTAAGCCACAAGCCGTCCAGACCAAGCGGCAGCAGCGCTGCCAGTATCAGCGCGGGCGCGGCAAATGCCGTAATCACGGATATAATGGAAGCCTGCAAATATTTGCCAACCGCCGTCATATAGCTTTCCGTCGCCAGCGAAACCCAGCGCGACAAATATGCCAGCGCAAACAAAGGCACGGCCGTTCCGGCAAGGGCTAAAAAGCCGCCGTCGCCGCCGGGCACAAAAAACAAGGTAATTTGCTGCGGAAACAGCCAAAGCAGCGCTGCCGAAAGCAAAGATACAATAGCCGCCGTGCCGTAGCAGTAACGCTCTATTAAACTGATGCGCCGCGCGTTGCCAGCGCCCCAGTTGTAGCCTACCGCAGGCTGCAAAGCATCGCACATGCCGTATAAAAACTGCGTAATAAAACTATCGGCATACATTAAAACGCCGTATACGGAAACCGCCGTGGTGCCGCCGAAGCGCAGCAGCAAAAAGTTCATTATAATTGAAGTTAAACGCCCGGAAACATTGTTTAAAAATATCGGGCAGCCGCAGGCAAAAATACTGCCAATCATTGCTAAAGAAAATATGGGGCGGCAAAATTTAAGCTGCAAATACCCGCGTAAAAAAGGATACAGAGATACCGCTGCGCCAACCAGCATGGCGATACTGGAAGCCAGCGCCGCTGCCCAAATTCCCCAGCCCCAAACGGCTAAAAACAAAAATTCCAGCCCGAAGCTGATAACTGCCATGCCAATGTTGAGATTCATGCTGGTGCGGATTTGCCCGCAGATACGAAGGTAACTATCTGCGCCGAAAACGATTGTTGTAACCGGTGAAAACAGGGCGTATACGCGCAGATAACTTAACGCCAGCGCGTGCAGCTCGCCGGTTGCGCCTAAAAGCGCCAGCAGATACGGGCCGCCGAAATACAGCAGCGCGCCCATGCCGATGCTGGTTGCAATCGTCAGCGCGCAGGCGCAGGTAAAAATGTTGTCGGCAGTGTGGTTCTTGCGTTCGCCCAGCTTAATGGCGATAGGCACGGAAGAACCAACGCCGATTAAATCGGACAGCGCAAAATTGATGATAACGAATGGAAGCGCCAGGTTCATTGCCGCAAACGCCGTTTCGCCAAGGCAGCGCCCAACAAAAATGCCGTCTACCATATAAAACAGTACCGAAGCCAGCATACCTACCGCTCCCGGCCCGGCCGTGATTAAAAACAGCTTGCCCGGGGGCATGTGTGTAAACAAAGTTTTGGGGTTCATAAAAGCCTCGCTAAAAAACTCGCTGATAAAATTTTATCCAGTTACAATTAATTATATTATGACGCCAAAAGCGTGGTCAATGCCCGGCAGATATTTTACAAAACCGCGTTTAACGCCGCCTGTGTCTGTGCTATACTTATTATAAAAGGTTATAAAAGGAGCGTTAGTATGAAACAGGTAATTTTATCGTGCCCGACACTGAAAAAAGAAATATTGCATTTAATTGATGAGCTGCACCTTGATATGCCGGTGTATTTTTTGCCCAAGCGCCTGCACAGCGACCCGCAGGAACTGGCAGAGTATTTGCAGAACACCATCGACAGCTTTGCCAATGTGGACAGAATCTTAATCTGCGTCAGCGGCTGCGGCGGCGGAACGGCAAAGCTGAAAGCAACGACGGCGGAACTTGTAATACCCAAAACGCGCGACTGCGTGGATATTTTGCTTTCTAAAACCGATATTAAAAGCATTGACCGCGCGCCCAACGGCATTTTTATGACGGAAAGCTGGCTGGATTTTATGCGCAGCGGCAGCCTGAACCTTGAAACGCAGATTGCCGAAAAGGGCGAAGAAGAAGGCAAAGCCTACCTGCGCAAAATGTTTAAGGGTTTTGAACATTTTTACGTGGTTGATACCGGCACTTACGACACGCAGGCGGCGGTTGATGAATTAACGCCGCTGGTTGAGGTGCTTAACGGCACGATTGAAGTTGTGCCCGGCGGTTACAGCATACTGCGCAAGCTGCTTACCGGCGATATCGACGGCGACTTCCGCGTTATCCCCAAAGAAGCTTAAAACGTACTGAAATCGCCGCAAGGCTGGCATTTTGTTTGCTTTTTTATAGCGGGTATTGTAAAATTAAAAGATAAAGAAAACGTAAAAAACTTTACAGGAGGATGAAGCCGTTATGAAAACCGAAAACCAGGAAATGATTTTAGTAATTGACTTCGGCGGCCAGTACAACCAGCTGATTGCCCGCCGCGTAAGGGAAAGCGGTGTTTACTGCGAAATAGTGTCTTACAGGCAGAGCCTTGACAAAATTAAAGCCAAAAACCCCAAGGGCATTATTTTTACCGGCGGCCCTAACAGCGCGTATTTAGAAGATTCGCCCACGATTGATGCGGAAATTTACAGCTGGGGCGTGCCTGTTTTGGGCATTTGCTACGGCAGCCAGCTGATGATGCATATGCTGGGCGGGCATGTTTGCAAAGCGCCGGAACGAGAATACGGCAAAACTTTGGTTGATTTTGATACGGAAAGCCTCCTTTTTAAAGATATACCGGCGCAGAACGTGTGCTGGATGAGCCACAACGATTACATTGAAACGGCAGCGCCCGGCTTTAAAATTACGGCGCACACCCCCAACTGCCCGGTAGCGGCGGCAGAAGACGCGGAGCGCAAACTGTACTGCTTGCAGTTCCACCCCGAAGTGCTGCACACCGACAACGGCACCAAAATGCTTAGCAACTTTGTTTATAATGTGTGCGGCTGTGCCGGAACCTGGAAAATGGACAGCTTTGTTGAAGAAACCGTTAAAGAACTGAAAGAAAAAATCGGCAGCGGCAAAGTGCTGTGCGCATTAAGCGGCGGCGTAGACAGCAGCGTCTGCGCGGCAATGCTTGCCAAAGCCATCGGCAAACAGCTGACCTGCGTATTTGTAGACCACGGCCTGCTGCGCAAAAACGAACGCGAAGAAGTTTGCGCAGTGTTCGGCGAAGGCGGCATGTTTGATATTAACTTTATATGCGTGGACGCGCGCGAACGTTTTTACAGCAAACTGGCTGGCGTAACGGCGCCGGAAGCTAAACGTAAAATCATTGGCGAAGAATTTATCCGCGTGTTTGAAGAAGAAGCTAAAAAAATCGGCGCTGTGGATTACCTGGCACAGGGCACCATTTACCCGGACGTTGTAGAAAGCGGGCTTGGCGGCGAATCGGCAACCATTAAGAGCCACCACAACGTCGGCGGCCTGCCCGATTTTGTAGATTTTAAAGAAATTGTTGAGCCTTTGCGCGACTTGTTTAAAGACGAAGTACGCCAATCCGGCAGGGAGCTGGGTTTGCCGGAAAACATCGTAGCGCGCCAGCCGTTTCCCGGGCCAGGGCTTGCTATCCGCATTATCGGCGAAGTAACGGCAGAAAAAGTTGCCATTGTGCAGGACGCGGACTACATTTACCGCAAAGAAGTAGACAAACTGCCGGCAGAGCAGCGCCCCAGCCAGTACTTTGCGGCGCTGACCAATATGCGCAGCGTAGGCGTAATGGGCGACGAGCGCACCTACGATTACGCCATTGCCCTGCGTGCGGTAACCACCACCGACTTTATGACGGCGGAAGTTACCATGCTGCCGCCGGAAACCATTACCACCGCAGCTAACAGAATAGTAAATGAAGTAAAACACATCAACCGCGTGCTGTTTGACTATACAACCAAACCGCCAGCGACAATAGAGTTTGAGTGAGAAAAATATAAACAAATAATTACAAAAAAGAACGTACAAGAAACGTACGTTCTTTTTTGTTTTTCTCCTTATAGGCAAATTAGTAAAAAAATGTTATAATTTCTATAGCTGTACGACTATATAGAGAGTGTAACAGTAAAAAATTTAATAAGGAGTGTCTTAACTTATGAGAGAATTTACAGCAGTAAGCTTGTTTTGTGGGGCTGGTGGGTTAGACATCGGTTTTGAAAGAGCAGGCTTTAAAACTGTTTGGGCGAATGATTTCGACTCTGATGCTTGTAAAACTCATAAAAGTTGGAGTAATGCAGAGGTTGTTTGCGGTGATATATCTAAAATAGATATAAATACTATTCCGCAGACGGATATTATTTTAGGGGGATTTCCCTGCCAAGGGTTTAGTTTAAGTGGTCCGAGAAAAATTGATGATAGCCGGAATGTGCTTTATAAGTATTATGTAAATATAGTAAAAGAAAAAAAGCCTATAATGTTCGTTGGTGAAAATGTAAAAGGTTTATTAACAATGGCCAACGGGGAAATTATAGAAGCGATTATAGATGAATTTTCTAATTGCGGATATAATGTTTTCTATAAACTCATGAATGCAAAAGAATTTGGTGTGCCACAAGATAGGGAAAGAGTAATTATTTGTGGGTTTAGGAAAGATTTAGGAATATCAAATTTTGAATATCCATTTCCAAGAAAAGAAATCGTTACTTTAAAAGAGGCTTTGAAAAATATACCAGAACCTAAAGAAGATGAAATTTGTGCGGCTCCGTATTCATCAAGGTATATGTCTAGAAATAGAAAAAGAAATTGGGATGAAGTATCATATACTATTCCTGCTATGGCAAAACAAGTTACTTTATATCCAGGTTCTCCTGATATGGTAAAATTAGATAAAGATTTATGGGAATTTGGAAAAGGTGGAGTTACACGTAGATTAAGCTGGAAAGAAGCTGCGGCTATACAGACATTTCCGGCTAATATTGAATTTCATGGTAATTTAGTAAGCAAATATAAACAAATCGGTAATGCAGTACCAGTAAAATTAGCAGAGATAGTTGCAACACATTTATATGGTATATTAGCAAATAAAATTTAAAGGTGGTTTTAATATGGCGAAACAAACTGAAAACGGTAAAGCTTTTGAATATGCTTGCGCATTAGCTATTTTTAATAAATATAAAAATAAACAGCCAGTTTCGTTTCAAGAATCGCCGCAAATAAGAACTGCTAAAAAATTTTATGATTTAGCGACGGAAGATGAAAGAAGGAATTTTAATTTAGCTGCTATAGCTGCAATTAAAATTATAGAACGTTTTGAACCTAAGTTAAAAGACTATGATGAAGATATGCCTTTAATTTTATCTTTGCAGACGGATGCCAAAGGAGAACAAGGCGATGTTCGTGATGTGCTTTGCATTAGGGAAAAGAGCGGTTGGCAAATTGGGTTATCCTGTAAACATAATCATCATGCCGTAAAGCATAGCCGTTTGTCTGCAACTATTGATTTTGGTGAAGAATGGTTTGGCAAACATTGTTCCAAAACATATTTTGATAAAGTTGTACCTATTTTTAATGAATTAAGGCAAATGCGTGATGAAAGTAATAAAACAAAACTATGGAAAGATATAGATAATAAATCGGAAAAATATTACGTTCCTGTATTACAAGCTTTTATGGAGGAATTACAAGTTCTTGATAAACAGTATCCGCGCGAAATACCTGAATTATTAATACGTTATTTAATTGGCAGGCATGATTTTTATAAGGTTATTACAAACGATAGCGGGCGTTTTACAAGAGTTGAAGTAGTTAACATTGTTGGTACATTAAATAGAGCATCAAAAAATTATAAACCGGTAGTTAAAGTGCCTCTTTTAAAAATGCCAACAAAATTTTATCATATTGGATTTAAGGAAAATTCTACTAATACTATAATTGTGGCTTGTGATAACGGATGGAATGTTTCTATGCGCTTGCATAATGCAAGTTCAAAAGTAGAACCTTCTTTAAAATTTGACGTAAATCTAATTGCTTTGCCCAATTCTGTTTATGCATCAGATGAATATTGGGATGATTTATATGCTTGTAATGAAGAAATAAGTTATTTGGCAGCAGAAGAAGTTTTATCCGATTTTGGCAAATAATCTTTATCTGGTAATGTGTCTTTTTGTAAATCTATTATTGTTTCTTCAATGGTTTTCAAACAAATATCTAAATGTTTTGAAATATCTTGTCCCCAAAAATGAAGAACAGTCCAGCCTAGTGACACAAGTTTTTTATTATTTTCGGTATCACGAGCCATATTGCGTGTAATTTTCTTTAACCAATATTCTGGGTGCTGTCCTTTTTCTAACCTTGCCTTTAATTTATCCCAATTTTTACCGTGAAAAAATTCACTGTCACAAAAAATTGCAATTTTATATTTTGTTAATACAATATCAGGTTTGCCGGGTAATTGGTTAAAGTTTTTCCTGTAACGGTAGCCTTTATGCCAAAGTGCCTTGCGTAATTTTAATTCAATAGAGGTATTTTGGCTTTTTATTCTTTTCATGTTTTTTGAAATAGTTTTTTCGTCGCGTTGCATAGTATTTTATATTTAGAAAGAAGTGAAATTACATGTTTGATATAGATAAAAGAATATTAGATATAAATAATGCAATTTGTAAAAATATAGATATTTTGAGAATTAATGAAAAAGGACTAATGGCACAGAACATTTTAGCGCAGTTACGAAATTTTATTGAAGCAATAAGTTTAAAAATATATTTTGATAATACTTTAATAGAAGCTAATGACAAATATTCAAATATAGAAAAGGCAAATCAATATGTAAGTAGTAGAGCTGAATTAAAATTTATTTATACTTTTCATAAATTATTACAAATAGTTTCATCTCATTATACATTAAATGAAGAAAATTCGCAAAGACTGATTTTAAAGTATTATGAATATTTATTGCGCTTAAAAAATTATGTTTACGAAAAATATAATATGATAATATTGGAAAAATTATATTTATTAGAGCCTCAAACCGATGAAAGCTTAAAGCAGTATTATGCTGCAATTGCTAATAAAATTGATAGATTAAATGTTGAAGCTGTTAAATTGCCGACAGATAGATATTATATTCAAAAAATTAAACCGTTTTTTATAAATAATAGAATATATTATGAAGTTACCTTT
>DXVZ01000064.1:2871-14041 GCA_019417125.1 Phascolarctobacterium sp. | reverse complement strand
CATCTCGCCGGTGCTTGCCATAATGGCAACCAGCAGCTATCACGACGCACAGTCCGGCTTTATCGTGTTCGGCATCATCTTTATATTATTTTCCGCACTTATTAAAGCAACCGGCACCGGCTGGATTGACGTTATCTTTCCGCCTGCGTGCATGGGCGCGATTATCGCCGTTATCGGTTTGGAACTGGCGCCGACCGCCGCTTCCATGGCTGGTCTGACCGGCGAAAACATCAACCCCGACCATATAATTGTTTCGATGTTTACCCTTTGCGTAACGATTATCGGTTCCGTTGCCTTCCGCGGCTTTCTGGCGATTATCCCGGTATTGTTCGGCGTTATCTGCGGCTACATCCTGGCGCTGTTCATGGGCCTTGTCGATTTAACGCCGGTTATCAACGCGCCGTGGTTCCAAATTCCGCATTTTTACAGCCCGGTATTTAATCTGGACGCCATTTTAATTATCGCACCTGCCGCGCTGGTTGTACTGGCGGAACACATCGGCCACCTGGTTGTTACCGGCAACATTGTAGGCCGTAACCTTATTAAAGACCCGGGGCTTTCCCGCTCGCTTTTTGCAGACGGCTGCTCAAACATTCTGTCCGGCTTCTTCGGCGCAACGCCTAACACTACTTACGGCGAAAACATCGGCGTAATGGCAATTACCAAAGTTTACAGCGTATGGGTTATCGGCGGCGCGGCTGTGTTTGCCATTTTGCTGTCCTTTATTGGTAAGCTCTCCGAGCTGATTCACAGCATCCCCGTGCCTGTTATGGGCGGTGTGTGCATTCTGCTGTTCGGCGTTATTGCTGCCAGCGGCCTGCGCGTGCTTGTTGAAAGCAAAGTTGATTACAGCAAATCCTCTAACCTGGTTATGACCGCCGTAATTATGATTATCGGTCTTTCCGGCGCAAAACTTACTTTCGGCACCATCAGCGTGCAGGGCATGGTGCTGGCAACCCTGGTTGCAATTGTGCTCAGCGTAACCTTTAAAATTCTCGACCGTCTCGGATTTTTGAATCATATTTAACATACCCTATTTGACTTTAACGCCATATTTGCTATAATAATTATAGAAAAACAAATGGCTGCCGATAGACGGTCAGCCGAAAATCATCGTTAGTTGTTTATGACAACCGTCAGATTTGGGCTCTGGCGGTTGTCACTGTTTTTTGGAGTAATCTTTTCCGAGGGCATAGCCAAAGGAAAACACCGTTATTGTATAACCTATTACGGTTAATAGTTCAATAACATCCATACTATCCCCTCCTCCATAGTATTTCCGGCTTTAGCTTTGGCTAATGCTGGATTTCTATGTCAACGGAGGGTCACAGTCCCTCCGGAGAGGGCTCACCGCCTACCGTTATGGCAGCACATTTGCTTAGATAGTTTAACAGATAAATATAAAACTGTAAAGAAATAATTTTATAAAATGCCAATTAACGGCAACAAAAAAGCGGCGGCATCAACCGTCGCTTTTGTTGTTTTTAGTTACGTTAATTACTTTTTTGGGAACACTACCTGTTTAGGCCCAAACTCCGCATTTTTAGGCACCAGCACTTCGTCAAACTTAATATTGCGGGTATGCAACGTATGGCTCCATACATGGTCGTGGCGGTGCAGATAACCAAGGAAGGCAATAGGAATCCAACTGTAAATAAACAGCGGGTACAGCAGCAAATACAGCCACGATTTAAACGAAGCGCGGATTTTCCACAGCACAATTACCGGGAACACATACTGCCCGATACCGATAATCGTCCAAACCTCCAGCGGCAGAATGGAATACAACACGTTAGTGTAGAACGGATAGTACATATAAATATAGCTGCAAATTACGTAGAAAGTAGAAAGCAGCAGAAAATACGGCTGGAACAAATGCAGAATACCGTCCAGCATAATCGGGTTGCGTTCTTTAATGCCTTTTTTAAACAGCTTGCCAATATAACGGCTGCCGACATCAAACTGACCTTGTGCCCAGCGTTTGCGCTGATTCCAGGACTGCATAAAAGTCAGCGGCTTTTCATCGTAAACAATGGCATCATGCGCCCACGTTGTCGGTATGCCCTCCAAAATGGCTTTCATCGTAAATTCCATATCTTCCGTCAGGCAGGTTGCGCCCC
This sequence comes from Phascolarctobacterium sp., assembly GCA_019417125.1. Taxonomy (GTDB): domain Bacteria; phylum Bacillota; class Negativicutes; order Acidaminococcales; family Acidaminococcaceae; genus Fusicatenibacter_A. Next base: position 11,921 of record DXVZ01000064.1, on the reverse strand, counting down.
AGCCATAGCGGCGCAGAATATCAGTAGAAATGCACATACCCGTGCCGCCGAGGCAGCTGGACAAGCCGATGTTGTATTTTGCCAGATGGTAAACATGGTTAATTACCCAGAAAGCAATGGAGAAAGTGCCTGAAATCCAGGTATCGTTAGGATTTTTGGAATCGAGATAACCCTGAATTAAACGCTCGCCGTTGCATAGTCGGCTGTTCATCTCTTTTAAAAAGTCGGGGTGAACAAGGTTGTCAGCGTCAAATACGCACACGGCGTCGTACTGGCGTTCCATCTTAAACAGACGGTTAAACATCCAGTCCATCGCATAGCCCTTGCCCTTTTCGGTGTCGTTAAAGCGCTCGTGCACCTGCGCACCGGCTTTGCGCGCTACTTCCGCCGTATGGTCGGTGCAGTTGTCGGCAACGACGAAAATATCATACAGTTTATCAGAATAATTTAAAAGGTGCAGGTTTTCTACCAGCGCGCCGATAACGCGCTCCTCATTATGCGCGCAGACAACCATCGCGAAAGTATGCTTTTCGTCATAAACCTTTTTATCCTTTTTGCGGTACACCAGCCCAAAAAACGAAAGCGTAAAATAATAAATGGTAAAAAATACGATTAACAGCTGGAGAGGAATCATTATTATATCAAAATACGTTGTCATAAAAAGCTCCTCGCTTTACACAAATTACTGCTTATGCAGTGCTTTTACATAAACCGCATTGATGATGCCGATAAGCGTATAAGTAAACATAATTACAAACGGCCAGCCTTCCGGACGCAGGTAAAAAATGTAAGCGCCAATGGCAAGGCCGATGATAACAGGCACTTTAAAGAGCGGATTGCCCTTGCCCTTAAAATCAGGGTAACGGATAGTGCTGTACAAAAGGCAGCCGATAACGAAAGTCAGCACGGCAACATAGCTTTGCGGCACCTCGTAGCCCGAAAGCACAAACGCCGCCAAAACGCACGCACCGCCAGGAATAGGCATGCCCTGAAAATAACCGTGGATAACGTCGGCGTTAATATTAAAACGCGCCAGGCGCATAGCGCCCCACACCGGGAACAGCGACGCTATCAGCTGGCCCCAGATGCCGAAATCGGTCATGCCGTAGTAGTACATCATAACCGCCGGCGCAACGCCGAACGAGCATACGTCGCACAGCGAATCAAGCTCGACGCCAAACTTGCCCGCAACGCCCAAAGCCCTTGCCGCGCGCCCGTCGCAGGCGTCAACAGCCACAGCCAGGATAATGTAAATTGCCGCCCACTCAAAATTGCCGGCAACGGATTCAAAAATTGAAAGCACGCCTAAAATAAGGTTTGTACCGCTGATACTGTTAGGTATTATACGACGGTATTCCATCAGTCCATGACCCTCCCGATAATGGATTTACCGCCGGTGACGGCATCTCCTTTTTTTACAAGTATTTTTACATTTTTAGGCAGCACCAGCTCGGTGCTGGACCCGAATTTAATCATGCCGTAGCACTCGCCCTGCGCAAGCTGATGCCCAAGCGTAACCCACGATACGATGCGGCGCGCCAAAAGCCCTGCCACCTGGATTACCAGAACTTTCATTTTATCGTTCTGCACGCCGATGGCATGGCGCTCGTTTTCAAACGAGGCGTTTTTTTCGTACGCCGGCACAAACTGCCCGCAGGTATAACGCTGATATTTAATCTCGCCGCTGACGGGGCTGCGGTTAACATGCACGTTAAAAACAGAAAGGAAAATCGTTACCTTAACGGCGTCCTCGTTAAGATACTCCTCATCGTAAAAGTCCTCCACAGCCATTACCGTACCGTCCGCCGGCGAATAAATTACCGATTCGTCCTGCTCCGTATATCGGTTTGGATTGCGGAAGAAGTACGCAAAATATGCCGTAAGAACAAGGAAGGGAATGCACCAAACGATACCGGCCCAGTACCAGACTGCCAAAGCAACCGCCAGCGCGCCCAGTATGAACGGGTAACCATCTTTAACTATCGTCATTGCTGCTCCTTTCTATTCATCTGCAAAAAAATAATATGATGAACTCACTTATTCATCATATTATTATAGTATAGGTAATTCTTTTTGTCTACCAAATTATTTACTTTGTAACACTTTAATTACAAACTGCGGCAGCACCATCATGCGCCCAATGCGGCTTGGCTGCTTGTACAGGCGGAACAGCCATTCCAGCGAAGATTTCTGCATCCACAACGGCGCGCGCTCCATCTTGCCCGCCAAAACATCAAAGCTGCCGCCCACGCCCATTAAAACCTGCGGCTTCAGCTTGCTGCGGAAGCGTACCAGCCAGTTTTCCTGCTTGGGCGCGCCCAGCGCGGCAAACAGCATATCAGCACCGCTGGCGTTAATTTCTTCGATGATTTCTTCGTTTTCGGCTTCGGTAAAATAACCGTTGCGGCAGCCTGCCACCTGTAAGCCCGGCGCCATAGCCAAAAGTTTATCGCGCGCAGCTTCAGCAATGCCCGGCGCAGCGCCGAAGAAAAATACCTTATAGCCTTTTTTTGCGGAGAGTTTACACAGCTCTACAAATAAATCGCAGCCTGCCACGCGCTCCGGCACGTTGTGCCCCAGCTTGCGCCCTGCCCACACGGTGCCAGCGCCGTCCGCCAGCACCAAATCGGCGTTTTGGCAAACGGTTTTGCTGTATTCCGCATCTTTCTGGCACATCATAATAATCTCCGCATTGGCTGTAACCACAAAGGTTTGCTTTTTATTTTTAACCTGCGAATTTAAAAAGTTGACGGCTCCGTCCATCGTATACGGGTAAACCGGAACGCCAAGCACATAAAACGGTTTAATTTTTTCCATCGCTCTGTCCTTTAAATTTTTGCTACGTCCGAAGGCACGGTTAAGAACTGTAAACCAGGGTTGCGGTCCAAAATCCAGTTCAGCGCCCATTCGTTGTTAACCAGAATAACCGGGCGGTCCTTTTTATCGTAAACCAGCATCCCGTTATCCAGCCCTTTCAGGTTTTCAATATCCTTCTCGTTTTCGGCATATACCCAGCGCGCCACGCTGTAACCCAGCTGGTTCATCAAAAGCTGCGCGCTGTACTCGTTCAGCAGGCGGTATTCCAAAACCTCTAATTGCAGCGAGCCTACCACGCCGACGATAAAGCTTTCAATGCCCAAATCTTTTTGGCGGAACACCTGAATCGCGCCCTCCTGCGCCAGCTGCACAATGCCTTTTTCAAACTGCTTGCGCTTGAGCGAATCCTTAGGCTGCACGCGCGCGAAAATTTCCGGCGGGAACACGGGAAAATCCTCAAACTGGATTTTCATTTTTTCATCGCTCAGCGTATCGCCGATGCCGAAAATACCGGGGTCAAAAATACCGATAATGTCGCCGGGGTACGCTTCTTCAACAATCGTGCGCTCCTGCGCCAGGAACTGCTGCGGCTGCGCCAGCTTAACCGTTTTGCCGCCCTGCTTGTGGTACACCGTCATGCCTTTTTTAAACACGCCGCTGCAAATGCGCATAAAAGCGATGCGGTCGCGGTGCGCTGGGTTCATATTAGCCTGAATTTTAAACACAAACGCGCTGAAAAGCTCGTTATCTGGGCTCAGCAAATCGCCGTTTTGCAAAATACGCGGCTGCGGCTGCGGCGAAAGTTCCAAAAACTTCTCCAAAAAGCTGCGCACGCCAAAGTTCGTCATGGCGCTGCCGAAGAACATCGGCGTCAATTCGCCGCTGTTCACTTTCGCCATGTCAAACTCATCGCCCGCCATATCCAAAAGTTCAATATCGTCGCATAATTTATGGTACAAATCTTCGCCAATGGCGCTGATAATTTCCGGGTCATCCAAACTGCCCGTAGTCGATTTTAAAATTTTCGAGCCGTGGCTGCTGTCGTTTTCAAACAGTTCAATCTGCTTTTTAACGCGGTCGTACACGCCGATGTAGTTGCCGTCGATGCCGATAGGCCAGTTAACCGGATATGCGCGGATGCCCAGCACCTGTTCGATTTCATCCATCAAATCAAACGGGTCGCGCCCGTAGCGGTCCAGCTTGTTTACAAAAGTAAACACCGGCAGCTGCCTGCGGTGGCAAACCCAAAACAGCTTCTTCGTCTGCGGTTCCACGCCTTTGGCGCAATCAATCAGCATAACGGCGCTGTCCGCCGCCATCAAAGTGCGGTAAGTATCTTCCGAAAAATCCTGATGGCCCGGCGTATCCAAAATATTTACGCGGTAACCGTCGTAATCAAACTGCAAAACAGAACTCGTTACCGAAATGCCGCGCTGCTTTTCGATTTCCATCCAGTCCGAAACGGCATGGCGGTTGCTTTTGAGCGCCTTAACCGTGCCCGCGAGGTGGATAGCGCCGCCGTACAGCAAAAGTTTTTCCGTCAGCGTCGTCTTACCGGCGTCAGGATGCGATATAATGGCAAAAGTGCGGCGTTTTTCAATCTTTTCAAGTAATTCCTGCATTGTCGTCCCCCGTTATTCCCTGTTCTGCAATTCGTAAATACTGTAAACATCAATAATCTGTTTCAAAATATAATCAGGCACCGGCACAGCCGTTTCCATAATACCCTTAATGTTCACGCGGAAAGCGACGTCCTCGTACTTTTCGCCGCCGTAAGTTTCACAGCTAAAGCTGGTGCGCATAAACTCGTCCTTAAAGGTGCAGTATTTCAGTACATCGTGCTTGCGCTGTAAGTCCCACTCGTGGTAAAACTCATACAATTTTTGCTGCGCCTCGGGCGGAATATCAATACCGGCGACCACATAGCCGTCCATCGGCGTGCAGTCCAAATCTTCGTAAACCGTGCCGTCCTCCAATTCGATGTTAACGGTCATCACATAGTCAACCTCGTTGAATTCAGCGCTTTTAATCTGCCATTTTTCGTGCCATTTTTTTATGCACGCCGGGCAGATGAACTTTGCCTCTTTAACTGTATTATTAATATAATTATCCTTGTAGTACAAAACGCCGCCTTCCGGCACAAAATCACTGCCGCATTCGGCGCAGACAAGCTTTACGCTGCGAATCATAAAACGCACTCCCTTTTCAATCAAGGCTATAAAAAAAGCCTTCACGGGGATTTCCCGTAAAGGCAGTTGTTTCGGAATGGTCGGAGCGGCGGGATTCGAACCCACGACCTCTTCCACCCCAAGGAAGCGCTCTACCAAGCTGAGCCACGCCCCGAAACACAAGTAATATTATAAACAAACTAAAGGTATTTGTCAAGCACTAATTATTCAGTTACGCGGCTGCCGGCGGTATCAAGTTCAAGCACGTGGTACACCGCCTGCTGCCCGGCTTTTGCAAAAGCCTGCTGCATGGCGCGCCCAATGGCTTCGCAGTCTGCGTCCGGCGCGGCATAAGCCATTAAGGTAGAGCCTGCGCCGCTGATAATCGCGCCATAAGCGCCGGCATTTTTTGCCGCCTTAAACACTGCCTGCGTGCCGTTAATCAGCGGCATGCGGTACGGCTGGTGCAGCCTGTCTTCCAGCGCGTCAGCAAGGTATCGGTATTCGCCCGACATCAGCGCCCCAACAAGCAGCGCGCTGCGCCTGGCGTTAAACACCGCGTCTTTATGGCTGATGGTTTCGGGTATCGCCTGCCTTGCCAGCGCGGTAGAAAGCGGTTCTGCCGGTACGGCGGCAATAAAGCGCAGCGGTTTTTGCGGCACAAAGCGCAGCGATTTTGCCTTGCCGTAAGCCATATAGCTGATGGTAAAGCCGCCCAAAATTGCCGGTGCGACGTTGTCCGGATGCCCTTCCAGTTCCGTGGCGTAATCTACAAGCTGCTCTTTTGTAAGCGTGCTGCCAGTTAAAAAGTTAGCCGCCATCAGCCCGGCGACAATTGCCGTACTGCTGCTGCCCAGCCCGCGCGAAAGTGGTATCCGGTTGTGCATCGTTATTTTCAGCCCGGTATAGCGGCGTCCCGTCAGTTCGTTCCACAGGCGGAAAAACGCCAGGAACGCCAGGTTTTTGCCGCTGGCGTGCAGCCGCCCGCTGCCCTCGCCGGTAACTTCCAGTTCAAAGCCGCGTTCCGTCAGTTCGTAAGTAAATTCGTTATATAAATTGCAGGCAGCGCCCAAAACGTCAAAACCCGGCCCGCAGTTTGCCGATGTTGCAGGTACAATGACCTTTGCATGTTTCTTCATCGGCTTACTCCACATTGCCGTCTTCGACGTGGATGACGCTGCACACTTCTTGAATTACAGGCAAACCTTTCAAGGTCTGCACCGCCATCTGCATATCAAGTTCTGAAACATGGTAGGTAATAACAACCAGTTCTGCCAGCTTATCGCCAGCCGCCTGTTTTTGGATAACTTTTTGCAGTCCCACGTTCTGCGCGGCAAAGGCGGCGGCAATCGCAGCCAGCACGCCCGGCCTGTCTACAACGTGCAGGCGGATATAAAACGGCGACAGCATATCTTCCAGGCGGCACAGCTGCTTTTCATCAAAGCAGGTGCAGTTAATGCGCCCGGTAGAACCGTGCACCATGTTGCGCGCCACGTCGATAATATCGCCGCAGACAGCGCTTGCAGTAGGCAGCCCGCCCGCGCCGCGGCCCATAAACATTGCCTGGCCCAGCGCGTCGCCTTCTACAAACACGGCGTTAAACACATCGTTAACGCCCGCCAGCGGATGTTCAGCTGGTAGCATGGTCGGCCTTACGCAGACGGTAATGCCTTTTTTCTCGTCATGTTTGGCAACCGCCAAAAGTTTAACGGTATAGCCAAGTTCTTTAGCATATTCAATATCGCAAAGTTTTAAATTTTCAATGCCCGATACCATCACGTCGTCCAGGCTGATGCGCGTATTAAACGCGATGGACGCCAGTATAACAAGCTTGCGCGCGGCGTCCAGCCCGCCTACATCGGCAGTAGGGTCAGATTCGGCATAGCCTTTTTCCTGTGCCTCGCGCAGAACTTCTTCATAATCCATATTGTCCTGCGACATTTTAGTAAGCATATAGTTGGTGGTGCCGTTAACAATGCCCATCACCGATTTTATGCGGTTCGCCGCCAGGCACGATTTAAGCGGGCGGATGATGGGGATGCCGCCGCCGACGCTGCCCTCAAACATAAAATCCACGTTGTGCAGCTCCGCCAGCGGAAACAGCTCCTTGCCGTACTTCGCCAAAACGTCCTTGTTGGCGGTTACAACATTTTTGCCGTGTTCCAGCGCCTGCGCTATATACTCTTTCGCAGGATGCTCACGCCCAATAAGTTCTACCACAATGTCAATATCCGGGTCGTTTACAATATCGTCAAAATTATCCGTAACACTATATTTTTTGCCCAGCTCCTCCGCCTTTTGCGGATTGCGGGCCAGTATTTTTTTTATCTCTATTTTACAGCCTGCCTTTTTGGCGATTTCCGCGCTGTTGTTTTCCAGCACGTGCAGCACGCCGCTGCCGACGGTGCCGGCGCCTAAAAGGCCTATTTTAATGCATTCTTTCATGTGTCCCCCCAAAAAACAGCGGCTGCTTACACCTGGCCCAGAACTTCCAGGCGTTTTACGCCGTCAATCATGCGCAGCTTGTCCAAAAGCGCTTCCAAATCAACCGTCAGGTTTTTGGTTTCGATAGAAATAGTGGTGTTGGCAACGCCCTGCAAAGGAATACCCTGGTTAATGGTCATAATGCTGCCGGAATCGCCAGCAACAGTGTTCAGCACGCGCGAAAGCACGCCCGGTTTGTGTTCCAAAAGCAGCGACAGGGTAATGATTTTTTCCTTGCTGGCTTCATAAAACGGAAATACATAATCTTTATATTTGTAGTACGCACTGCGGCTCAGCCCCATTTTTTCAACGGCTTCGTTAATGGTTCTGATTTCGCCGCGTTTTAAAATTTCCTTAACTTTGATGGTTTTTTTAATTGCTTCAGGCAGAATTTCTTCCCGTACAAGATAAAACGTAGATTTCTCTGTCATGAAATCATCTCCTTAAAATTTATTTTACACCATACTCATAGCGTTATTATAGCACTGTTTCGTGGTAAAAGCCATATGTTTTTGTGATTTTACTAAAATTTTCTTGCAATTCAAAAAATAAAACACATTCCGCCAAATAAACGGAATGTGTTTGTAATTTTATTTCTTTAAGTCCTCCGCATGTCCCTGGCGGATTTTACTTTCGGTGCCGTTTAAAAGACGCTTAATATTATCTTTGTGGCGGATAATGACAAATGCCGCCGCAATACCGGCGAAGATAATAAGCGGCTGCGGATAGCCGAAGTACCACGCCAAACATGGCGCGCAGAACGCGCCCACGCAGCTTCCCAGCGACACATAGCGCGTTGCCAAAACGATTGCCAGCCACACGATAAAGCAAATGCCGCTGACCTGGGGCATTAAAAAGATTAACAGCCCCAAACCCGTAGCCACGCCGCGCCCGCCTTTAAAGCCAAGGAACAGCGAATAATTGTGCCCCAACAGCGCGCCGATAGCGGCAAACAGCATCGCGTACAAATCGCCGCCGGTAACAGTATCTGCTATCAGCACGGCAATAATGCCCTTGCCCGCGTCGCACAGCAGCACCAGCGCCGCCGTTTTGCCGCCCACAGTACGGAAAACATTGGTACTGCCGATGTTTTTGCTGCCGTACTCGCGAATATCAATGCCGTGTATTGCCTTAACCAGCCACAGCCCCGAAGGCACCGAGCCAAACACAAAACCTACGGCAAACCATAATACAAACATTACTATATCCATTTATTTATGCCTCTATTCGTCCTCTTTTTTACCGCGGATAATCATCGACAGCGGCGTGCCTTCAAAACCAAACGCTTCACGCAGTTTATTTTCCAGATAGCGCTGGTACGAAAAGTGCATGATTTCCGGTTCGTTAACAAAGATAACAAAAGTCGGCGGTTTAATTTTAACCTGCGTAGCATACAAAATCTTCAGGCGCTGGCCTTTTTCCGTCGGCGGCGGGTTAACAGCAACAGCGTCGGCAATAACCTGGTTCAGCACGCTGGTCGCCACGCGCATGGCATTCTGTTCCGCAACGTAGTTAATAACTTCCGGCAGGCGGTGAATACGCTGCTTGGTGAGCGCGGATACATACACCACCGGCGCGTAC
>DXVZ01000064.1:0-2861 GCA_019417125.1 Phascolarctobacterium sp. | reverse complement strand
CTGCATAAAAATAAGCTCTTTGCGCAGCGTTTCGGTGTAGCGCAGGGTAGAGTTTTCGTCCTTTTCGTAAGCGTCCCACTTGTTAACGACGATAACAATGCCCTTGCCAGCCTCGTGCGCGTAACCGGCAATTTTTTTGTCCTGCTCGGTAACGCCGTCCACAGCGTCGATAACCATCAGCACTACGTCGCTGCGGTCCACTGCGCGCAGGCTGCGGATGATGCTGTATTTTTCAATCGGCTCGTCGATTTTGCCCTTGCGGCGCATACCGGCGGTATCAATAAACAAATACTTTTGCCCGTTGCGCACCACCGGCGTGTCAATCGCGTCGCGCGTAGTACCCGCAACGTCGCTGACAATGCTGCGCTCCTGCCCAACCAGCGTATTGAATATCGACGACTTGCCAACATTCGGGCGGCCGATAAGCGCCACCTTAATCTGGTCCTCGTCATTGTCAAACATACCCGACTTGTTTTCGGGGAACTTCGCCACAACGGCGTCTAAAAGGTCGCCAATGCCCAAATGGTTCGCTGCCGAAATTGGGAACGGTTCGCCCAAGCCAAGGTTGTAAAACTCGTACACATTCAGCTCCTGCTTCGGCGAATCGGCTTTGTTCACCGCCAAAACAATCGGCTTGCCGCTTTTGCGCAGAATTTTCGCCACATCGGCGTCCTCCTGCACAATGCCGCTGCGCGCGTCGCACACAAACAAAATAACGTCTGCCTCTTTAATGGCAATTTCCGCCTGCTGGCGGATAGAAACGGCAATCGCGTCGCTGTTCATAATCTCGATGCCGCCGGTATCAACCATCATAAACTGGTTGTCCAGCCAGTCGCCCTCGGCGTACAGGCGGTCGCGCGTAACGCCAGGTGTGTCCTCAACAATGGAAATGCGGCTGTTTGCAAAAATATTAAATAATGTCGATTTGCCGACATTAGGCCTGCCAACTATGGCAACTATTGGTTTACCCACTCTGCTAACCTCGCTCTCTAAAAATCTATGCCTGCGCGGGAACTTACCCCCAGATGGAAATAGTGCTTAACTTCCTGCATATCCGTCACCAAATCGGCAGCGGCGCACAATTTTTGCGGCGCGCCCCGCCCGGTGCAGATAACTTCGGCGTTGCCCTTATTGGCAGCCAGAAAATCAACCACTTCGTCCACCGGCAGCAAACCCGCCTGTAAAACAATGTTTATTTCGTCAAGTATTATCAAATCGGCTTCTTTGCCGGATATAGCCTTTTTAGCAGCTTCCCAGCCGCTGCGCGCCATATCTAAATCAACCTGTGCCGGATTTTTAAAATCCACAAAAGCGTCGCGCCCCACCTGTTTTAAGGTAAAGCCCGGTAAAAGGTGCGCGCCCATAGCCTCACTGTAATTAGGGTCATCTTTTAAAAAGCACAGCATCAGCACCCGCGCCCCGCGTGCGCACGCACGGAACGCCACCCCCAGCGCGGCACTGGTTTTGCCCTTGCCGGTGCCGGTATAAACCTGTAATTTATTGTAACCTTCCATAATAACACCTATCTTTGCAGCAGTTTGTACAAATCACCAGCCGTCGCTGCACGGTGTACCGGCGCGCCGCAGGCGCTGCAAAACTCTGCGTAACTCATATCGTCAAGGAACAAATCATCGCTGTTTAAAACAACTTCCGGCAAAATAACGCTTTGCGCTCCCTTAACGGCGTTTAAAATATCGCCGCCGCACAACAGCCCGGTTACGTTAACCGTATTGCCGAAAAACTCATTTTCTACCGGCACAAGTCTGTGCTGCATGCCGGTTTGGGCGTTAAAGCCTTTAATCAGCGGCTGCAAAACCTTGTAAGCGCTGGTGCCAACCGGTATAACGCTGCTCGTGCTTCCCTTAACCGGGGCAATTTTATTTGCCTCGCGCCATTCTTCCAAAAAGTTGCGGCTTAAGCCGATGCCATTTTCCAGCTGCGGAAAACCGTCGTACCACTCTGCCTCCGGCAGCGGCACACCGGCTAAAATGTAAAACTCATCGCCCAAATACACAAACGATTTGCCAAGGCTCTGGCGGCACTCACGCTGCCACTCCGTAACCATCGTTACAATCTCCCGCGCTTCCTCTGGCGTAAACAGGCGCAGCGGCGTTAAATGCGCGCGGTTTTTGGTAAGCCCCACAGGCACCACCGCCATCGTTTCTACCTTTGGTGCCAGTGCGCGCAAATCGGCATAAGTGCGTTTTAACACCTCGCCGTCATTATAGCCGGGGCAGCACACAATCTGCGTATGCACGGTAATACCCGCTTCAAACAGGCGGTTCAGCTTATCCATCAGCTCGCCCGCAAAACGGTTTTTCATCATCGCGCAGCGTACTTCGGGGTCGGTGGCGTGCACCGAAACATACAGCGGCGACATGTGCGTTTTAATAATGCGGTCAAAATCTTCGTCCTTCATATTGGTAAGCGTAATAAAATTGCCGTACAAAAACGAAAGGCGGTAATCGTCATCGCGCACGTAAAGCCCCTTGCGCATGCCCGGTATCATCTGGTCCACAAAACAAAACACGCATTTGTTGCAGCAGGTAGTCACCTTATCAAACACGGCGCTTTCAAACTCCAGCCCCAAATCTTCATCTATATTTTTGGTTATTTTTACTGTGCGTTCATTGCCTGCGGCGTCTAAAAGCGTCAGCTCCACTTCCTCGTCCGCCAGCAAAAAGCTTAAATCTATAATATCGCGCACGCCGCTGCCGTTAACCGTCACCAGGCTTTCGCCCGCTTTAATGCCGGCTTCTCCGGCAAGGCTGCCGCGCTTAACGCTGCTGATAAGTCCCTGCATAAAAACTCCTTTATCTAAAATACTCTTTTAAAACACACTTTGTTAGTTTATATTATAC
>DXVZ01000063.1:7452-11055 GCA_019417125.1 Phascolarctobacterium sp. | reverse complement strand
GCTTACGAATTTGCCAAAAATCTTTAATTTTTAATAAAAGCAGCGGTGAAGTTTACAAAAATTTCATCGCTGTTTTTTATTTATGCCTTGCCAAAAGTCGAAAAGTCAAATATAATAAATATAAAATATAACATCAAATTATGGGGTAATCAGATATGAGAAATCTTGCTGATGCAATAGAAAATTTTATTGTCCGCCAGCTTTTGGAGGGCAGCGAGGAAACCGTGCTGGTGCAGCGCAATGAACTTGCCGATAAATTATCGTGCGCGCCGTCGCAGATAAGCTATGTTTTAAGCACGCGCTTTACGCCGGAAAAGGGCTATCTGGTTGAATCGCGGCGCGGCAGCGGCGGTTTTGTGCGCATTGTGCGGGTAACGCCGCCCAACAACGAAAAGGAGCGGCGCGAAACAGCGCAGAACCTTTTGGACCACTGGGCGCAGCGCGGCATTGTTACAAGCCGCGAGTACGCGCTTTTAAAATACATGCTGGAAATTATAAACGCAGACGAAAAGAAGAAAATAACTGTATTACAAAATGCCATAAGTAAAATGATGCAGGTGAGGTGACAGATATGTTATGCCAAAGATGCGGCAAAAAAGAGGCCGTGGTGCACGTAGTGTGCATGGTAAACAATAAACAGATAGATAAATGGCTGTGCGCGGACTGCGCCGAAAAATTGATGCCCTATGCCGTTGGTGTGGGCGGGCGCGCCGTTGACCCGCGCAGCCTGCTGGAAACTTTATTTTTCGGCAATGAGCAGCAGCAACAGCCGCAGGAGCGGCGCTTTACTAAACGGATGGCTTCCATTTTGGAAAACGCCATGCGCAGCGCGCTGGACAGGGGACACGACCATTTGGGCACGGAGCACCTTTTGCTGGCGCTGCTTAACGAAAAGGACTGCTACGGCGTAAGGGTGCTGGAAAAATTGGGCATTAACCCCATCGCCGTTGCGGAAGAACTTGAAAAAAACATGGACCCGGCTGGCAATTTGCAGATTATCATCGGCTATACGCCGCGCGCCAAACGTGCTTTGGAAATCGCCGCCGAAACGGCTATAGCACTGAAATCGCCGCAGGTAGGCTCGGAGCATTTGCTGATGGGCATTCTGCGCGAGGATAAGGGCATGGGCGGCAATGTGCTGCGCAAGTTTAATATTACTGCTGAGCAGGTATGGCAAATTATCCGCTCCATCCGCGAACATCAGCCTTCTGTGCCGGGGTTTGAGGGGGCGGAGCAGCCTTATTACGAAGAAGTGCCGGAAGAAGCTTCGCTTGAGGTATTGGACGAGTTTGGGCGCAACCTGAACGAACTTGCCGCTGCTGGCAAAATTGACCCGGTAATCGGCAGGGAAAATGAAATTGAAAGGGTTATCCAGATTTTGTGCCGCCGTACCAAAAACAACCCCGTGCTGATTGGCGAAGCCGGCGTAGGTAAGACAAGCGTTGCCGAAGGTTTAGCGCAGCGCATTGTGGAGGGCAAAGTGCCTGATTTGCTGCGCAATAAAACAGTCTTCTCGCTGGAAATCGGTTATCTGGTAGCAGGCGCAAAATACCGCGGCGATTTTGAAGAACGCCTGAAAGACATACTGGAAACGATTAAAGAAAACAAAGATATAATTTTATTTATTGATGAGCTGCACACCATTATCGGAGCAGGAGCAGGCGAGGGCGGCACCGACGCTGCCAACATTATTAAACCGGCGCTGGCAAGGGGTGAGCTGCAGGTTGTAGGCGCAACGACGCTGAGTGAATACCGCAAGCACATCGAAAAAGACGCGGCGCTGGAACGCAGGTTCCAGCCTGTTGTGGTAAGCGCGCCGGATGCCGACGCGACGCTGACGATTTTAAAAGGCCTGCGCAGCAAGTATGAGGAGTTCCACCAGCTGCATATCGCAGATGGGGCGTTGAGCGCGGCGGTTAAGCTTTCCAACCGCTATATTACCGACCGTAACCTGCCGGATAAGGCTATTGACCTGATGGACGAAGCCTGCGCTAAAGTTAAGCTGCAAAATTACAAGCTTTCCATCCCCGTACAGGAAAAAGAACGCGAGCTGGCACAGGTACGCAAGGAAAAAGCGGCGGCAATTTCGCGCCAGCAGTATGAACTGGCAGCGCAGCTGCGCGACAAGGAAGCCATTTTGGAAATGGGCTTAACGTACGAAAAGAGCAATTATGACAGGGCTATCGGCAAACAGCCGGAAGTAACAGAAGAAGACATTGCATCAGTTATTTCGCAGTGGCTGAACATTCCGCTGCAAAAACTTACGCAGAGCGAATCGGAACGTCTGCTGCACATGGAGGATGATTTGCACAGGCGCGTCATCGGGCAGGACGAAGCGGTGGAGGCTGTTGCTAAAGCTATCCGCCGCGCGCGCGCCGGTTTTAAGGATAAAAACAGGCCGGTAGGCTCATTCCTGTTCCTGGGACCGACGGGGGTGGGCAAAACTGAGCTTGCCAAGGCGCTGGCAGAGAATATGTTCGGCGACGAGCGCGCATTGATACGCTTTGATATGTCCGAATACATGGAAAAACACACGGCAAGCCGCCTGGTAGGCGCGCCTCCCGGCTATGTGGGCTACGAAGAAGGCGGACAGCTGACGGACGCTGTGCGCAGACGCCCGTATTCTATTATTTTGCTGGACGAAATTGAAAAGGCGCATCCCGATGTGTTTAACCTGCTTTTGCAGATTATGGAGGACGGGCGCCTTACCGACGGGCAGGGGCGCACGACAGATTTCCGCAACTGCGTGATTATTATGACCAGCAACGCCGGTGCGCGTATGCTTGCCGATACTAAGCCGTTAGGCTTTACGCTGGGCGCTGCGGAAGAAGAAAAAGACCGCAAAAATAAAGTGCTGGCAGAAATTAAAAACGTGTTCCGCCCGGAATTTTTAAACAGGATTGATGAAATTACCGTGTTCGATTCGCTGCATTACGACGAACTGGTTGAGATTATTAAAAATATGCTGCGCGATTTGCGTGCCAAACTTGCAGAAAACGGCTTGAAGCTGGAGGTTACGCAGGAAGCAAGGGAGCTTTTGGTAAAAGAGGGCAGCGATACGCGCTATGGCGCAAGGCCTTTACGCCGCGCTGTGCGGAAGCTGCTGGAAGACCCCGTAAGCGATTTGTACCTGGCAGGCATGTTTAAGGCAGGCGACACAATTTGCGCCAGTGTGGGCGAAAGCGGTAAAATTGTTTTTACCCCCAAAAAAGTAGAGGTTGTGGTAACGCATGAGAAAATTCAGCCGGCGGAGGTAAACAATGGCCAAAACCAAAACTAAATTTGTGTGCCAAAACTGTGGGTACAGTACCGCCAAGTGGATGGGGCGCTGCCCGGAGTGCGGCACATGGGACAGCCTGGCGGAAGAAATAGAAACGCCTGTTAGGCCTCAGCAGAGCTATTTAATGCCGCAGGAAGCGCCGAAACCGAAAACGCTGGACAAGGTAATGCTGACACAGGTTGAACGCCTGAAAACCGGCATTAACGAGTTTGACCGTGTGCTGGGCGGCGGGCTTGTGCCGGGCAGCCTGGTGCTTTTGGGCGGCGACCCCGGCATCGGCAAATCGACGATGCTGCTTGACGCTGGCATCCGCTTCAGCGCTG
>DXVZ01000063.1:0-7442 GCA_019417125.1 Phascolarctobacterium sp. | reverse complement strand
GCGCTGGCGGCATTAAGGTGCTGTATGTGTCGGGCGAGGAATCGGAAGCGCAGACGGCGATGCGGGCGCGCCGTTTGGGTAAACCCGGCGCGGCGCTGTTGGTAATGACGGCAACCGACCTTGACGCTGTGCTTTTGCAGGCAAAAGAGGTGCAGCCGCAAATACTTGTTATAGATTCGATACAGACCATGTACAACCCGGAACTGCAAACGGCGGCGGGCAGCGTGGGGCAGGTGCGCGAATGTACTGCTAAATTGCTGCGCTTTGCTAAAGCGACTGGCATTGCGGTTATTATTATTGGGCATGTTACTAAGGATGGCAATATCGCCGGCCCGCGCCTGCTGGAGCACATGGTTGACGTGGTGCTGCAGTTTGAAGGCGACCGGTCGTATTCGTTCCGCGTTTTGCGCGCGCTGAAAAACCGTTTTGGTTCTACCAGCGAAAGCGGCATATTCTCGATGGAAACGGGCGGGTTAAAAGAAGTTGCTAACCCAGCCGGGCTGTTTTTAGAGAACCGTGCCGAAAATGCACCGGGCAGCGTAGTGTGCGCCTGCATGGAAGGCAACCGCCCGATTATGGTAGAGGTGCAGGCGCTGGTTGCTAAAACTCCTTACGGTATGCCGCGGCGCACGGCAGTGGGGTTTGATTACAACCGTGTAAACATGCTGCTGGCAATTTTAGAGCGGCGGCTGGGCATGGACTTCGGAAATTTTGACGCTTATTTAAACGTTGTCGGCGGCATGAAAATTACCGAGCCTTCAGCGGACCTTGCCGCGGCGGCGGCGCTGGTATCCAGCTACCGCAATAAGCCTGTGCCGCACAATGTGCTTGCGGTGGGCGAAGTGGGGCTGACGGGCGAAATACGCCGCGTTGCCGGTACGGAACGGCGTATCCGCGACGCCGCTAACTTAGGCTTTACCAAATTTGTAGTGCCCAAGGGCAAACTGAATATGGAACAGAAAATTGCAGGCATCGTTCAGGCAGCGACGCTGGAAGAAGCGTTGAACGCAATTTTTAATTAACAAAACGGGCTTTAACGCCCGTTTTTTATGTGAATTATGCGGCAAAGGCGTTGACACATATAGTTTACTGTGATAAAATAAATAAATTTTGACATTTTTAAATCTTGGTGTTACAATAAAAGAGTATTAGAGGTAAATCTGGCATTTTGTTCAAGGAGGGGCGCCAATGTTTGCAGTGGGAGATAAAGTTGTATATCCAATGCATGGTGCCGGTATTGTGCAGTCTATCGAGCAGCACGAGCTTGCCGGTGAAGCGGTGGATTATCTGGTTATGATGATGCTTTTAACTGACATGCGCGTTATGGTGCCGCTTAAAAACGTAGAACGTGTCGGGCTGCGCCACATTATTACCAAAGACCTGATTCCGGATATTGAAAACGTGCTCCGTAATCCGGTGGAGTTTAACGTGCGCGGCATTACCTGGAACAGGCGCTTTAATATGTATCTTGACAAAATGAAAAGCGGCAATGTTTTGGACGTGGCGCTGGTTATACATATTTTGCAGACACAGGAGAACGAAAAGAAGCTTTCCACCGGCGAGCGGCGATTGCTTGGCAACGCGCGCCAGATACTGGTCAGCGAAATGATGCTTGTTTGCGATGAGAGCCAGAAGGATGCGGAAAAATGGCTCGATAAATTTTTTGAATAAAAACACCGGTAAAATCGGTGTTTTTTATTTTTTATACTGTTTTTGAAGGCTGATTTGTAGTACAATATACATAATCCACAACTATGCCCAAAAGGAGGTGAAAACATGTTAAACAGAGTGCTGCGGATTACGATAGTCGTTGTTTTTGCTGTTACCGGACTAATACTTACAGAATATTTACTGCCTTATATTTCGGATTACTTAGATTATAACTTTTATGGCAACGGCTTTTTCGGCATTGCTTTAACAACAATAGTTTCTGGCAGTGTCGGAATTTTTATTTTTGGCAGTATGGGCATGGCGCTTGCCCCGGTCATTATCCGCAAAATGACCAGCTGGACGGAAAAAATCGCCATTTTACTGGCGCGTGTTCCAACTAGTGACATTATGGTCATAACTTTCGGCATTGCCATCGGCCTTGTGCTGGCAAACCTGCTGGGCGGGCCGTTTTCGCACCTGCCTATTATCGGGCCGTATATTCCGCTTATTTTCAGCGTGGTGCTTTCCATGGTCGGCGCTAAAGTTGCGCTGCGCAAGCATCAGGATATCGTCGGCTTTTTTGACAGGAGCCTGCCTTCGCTGAAAGGCGCGGTAAAGCCTGCCGCCGTTAAGGACGCTTACGACAGCGACCGTTTTTACAGCGATAACAAGCTGCTGGACACCAGCGTAATTATCGACGGCCGCATCGGCGATATTTTAAAAACGGGCTTTTTGGAAGGTTTTATAATTGTGCCGAAATTCGTTATCGGCGAATTGCAGACGCTTGCCGATTCGGCGGACAGCTTAAAGCGCGGCAAGGGGCGGCGCGGGCTGGACCTTCTGCATGAGATGCAGGTGGATAATGAGGAACGCGTTTTTGTTGACGATAACGATTACCCGGATTTGGACGGCGTGGACGCCAAGCTGGTTAAACTGGCAAAAGAAAAGCAATGGACTATTGTAACCAATGATTTTAATTTAAACAAAGTTGCAGAAATACAGGGTATTGATGTTTTAAATATTAACGACCTTGCCAACGCCGTTAAACAAATGGTGGTGCCGGGTGAAAACATTAATGTGTACCTGCTGCGCGAAGGCAAGGAACAGGGCCAGGCGGTTGCTTATTTTGAGGACGGCACGATGATTGTCGTAGATAACGGCAGGCGTTTTATCGGCTCTACCGTAATGGCGGAAGTGACTTCTGTATTGCAGACTTCTGCCGGGCGCATGGTTTTTGCCAAAGTTTCTAATAGGTGATGAAAAATGGATAAACTGACGGTAATTGTACCGGCGGCAGGAGCTGGCAAACGCTTGGGGCTTGGTAAAAACAAGGCTTTTGCAGTGCTTGGCGGTTTGCCGCTTTTGGTGCAGTGCCTGCGTATGTTAAATGATATCGCCATGGCGGATAAAACGATAATCGCTGTCGGTGCGGACGAGGTTGACGCAGCCGTGCAAATGCTTGCGGAGTACCGGGAATATTTCCTGGATTTGCATACGGCAGTGGTAGCGGGCGGCGCTGAACGGACGGACAGTGTTAAGAACGCGCTGGCGTTAGCCCCGCAGGATGGCTTTATTGCGGTGCATGATGGCGCGCGCCCCTTTGCCGGTGCGGAAGTGTTTGAACGCACGCTGGCAGCGGCACGCAAAACTGGTGCGGCAATAGCGGCGGTGCCTGTAAAGGACACCATTAAGGTTGCAGACGGCGGCAATTTGGTTGTGGATACGCCGCAGCGCAGCAGCCTGCGCGCCGTACAGACGCCGCAAATTTTTAAGGCAGAGATACTGCACCGCGCTTACAGCGAAGAAAATTTAAAAGGCGCTGCCGTTACCGACGACGCATCGCTTGCAGAGCGCCTGGGCATAAAAGTTGCCGTCGCTATGGGCAGCTACGAAAATATTAAAATTACCACGCCGGAGGATTTGCTGCTGGCGGAAAAAATCTGTACAGACAGGGGAATGGTTATGCAGCCGCAAATAAAAATACCGCAGTTTAGGGTGGGCACGGGCTATGACGTGCACCGCCTGGCGGAGAACCGCAAACTGATTTTGTGCGGGGTGCAGGTGCCTTACGGGCTGGGGCTTGATGGCCACAGCGACGCCGACGTTGCCGTACATGCGCTGATGGACGCGCTTTTGGGCGCGGCAGGGCTGGGCGACATCGGTAAGCATTTTCCCGATACGGACGAGCTCTTTAAAGGCGCGGACAGCATGAAGCTTTTGGCGCATGTAATGGCGCTGTTGAGGGAGCGATGTTGGCGCGTGAACAACGCCGATGTAACCATTATTGCCCAGCGCCCGAAGCTGGCAGGCTTTATACCGCAAATGAAAGAAAATATAAAAAACGCGCTGGAGCTTACGGATGATGCTGTTAACGTAAAAGCGACGACTACGGAAAAACTGGGCTTTACCGGGCGCGGCGAGGGCATTGCCGCAGAAGCCGTTGTGAGCCTGATTAAAATATGACGCGGTTTACAGTTTATGCTATAATATAAAAGATTAATTTTTTGGAGGAATGAGTTTGATGGCTAATGAAGTTAGAGTAAGGTTTGCGCCCAGCCCTACCGGGCCTTTTCATATCGGCGGTGCGCGCAGCGCGCTGTTTAACTGGCTGTTTGCCCGCAAAATGGGGGGCAAAATGATTCTGCGTATTGAGGATACCGACCTGGAACGTTCCAGCCGCGAAAGTGAAGAAAACATTAAAGCTGCTTTAAAATGGCTGGGTATGAACTGGGACGAAGGCATCGATGTAGGCGGCGAAAACGGCCCCTACCGCCAGACCGAACGCCTTGACATTTATAAAAAATATACCGAAAAGCTGCTTGCCGAAGGCAAGGCTTATTACTGCTACTGCACCGATGAAGAACTGGAAGCGGAACGCCAGGCGCTGCTTGCCGAAGGCAAAATGCCGCGCTATATGGGTAAATGCCGCCATCTTACCCCGGAACAGATTGAACAGTACAAAGCCGAGGGCAGAAAACCGACCGTGCGTTTTAAAGTGCCTACTGATAAGCAGATTTTGGTGCGCGACATGGTGCGCGGTGATGTTGTGTTTGATTCCAACGGCATCGGCGATTTTGTTATCGTTAAATCCGATGGTATTCCAACTTACAACTACGCCGTCGTTATTGACGATTCTTTAATGCACATTACCCACGTTATCCGCGCAGAAGAGCATCTTTCCAACACTCCGCGCCAGTGCCTGATTTATGACGCACTCGGCTTTGAACAGCCAACATTTGGGCATATTTCCCTTATTTTGGGCAAGGACCATACCAAAATGTCCAAACGCCACGGCGCAACTTCGGTTGACCAGTACCGCCAGCTCGGTTATCTGCCGGAAGCGATTGACAACTTTTTGGCGCTTTTGGGTTGGTCGCCCAGCAGCGAGCAGGAAATTTTCAGCATGGATGAGCTTGTTAAAGAATTCAGCATGGACCATGTTGCCAAGAACCCTGCCGTTTTTGACATTGACAAACTGAACTGGATTAACCAGCATTATATGCGCAAATTAAGCCGCGATGAATTTTACGAAGCCGCTAAACCGCACATGATTAAAAAAGGCTTTATTAACGGTGATGAATACGGCGGCAAGCTGGAATGGCTGAAAGACGTTGTGGCAACAGCGCAGCAGCATGTATCTTACGCTGCCCAGGTGCCGGATGATGTTGCCATGTACTTTACCGATAATTTTGATTTTGAAAACGATGAAGCCAAAAACGTGCTTTTGGCAGAAACCGTGCCGGAAGTAATCCGCCTGCTGTTTAACAAGCTGCCGAAGCTGGAAGTGCTGGACGGGCCTTCCGTTAAGGCAACCTTTAAAGCAATTCAAAAAGAGACCAAACTGGGCGGCAAAAATGTGTTTATGCCTATCCGCGTAGCGCTTACCGGCAACCAGCACGGCCCGGAACTGGCGGAAATGGTTCCGCTTTTGGGCTTGTCGCGTACTGTAAGCCGCATTAAAAACAGCCTTGATAAGGTTGGGGTTAAGTTATACTAAGGAGCTGTTACCATGGCTATTAAAGTTTATAATACGCTCACTAAAAAGAAAGAAGAATTTGTGCCGCTGCATCCAGGCAAAGCATATATTTACGTCTGCGGCGTAACGCCGTACAACCATCCGCACATCGGCAACGCGCGCCCCTTTGTAACATGGGACGTTATCCGCCGCTTTTTGGAGCACGAGGGCTACGACGTGCTGCATGTGCAGAATTTTACCGACGTTGACGATAAAATCATCAACGCCGCCAATAAAGAGGGCGTGCAGTGGAGCGATATCTGCGGGCGCTATATCGACGCTTATTTTGAAGCGATGGATAAGCTGAACGTACGCCGTGCGCATGTTTACCCGCGCGTTTCCGAACATATGCAGGAAATTATTAACGTGGTGCAGACGCTGATAGACAAGGGCTATGCCTACGAACTGGACGGCGACGTTTATTACAGTGTGGAAAAGTTTGACCGCTACGGCGAACTTTCCGGGCGTAAACTGGAAGACATGATGGCTGGCGCGCGCGTTGACGTTAATGACAAAAAACACAACCCGTTTGATTTTGCGCTGTGGAAAGCAGCAAAACCCGGCGAACCGTACTGGAAAAGCCCGTGGGGCAACGGACGCCCAGGCTGGCATATTGAATGCTCTGCCATGAGCATGAAATACCTGGGTGAAAGTTTTGACTTTCACGGCGGCGGCAGCGACTTGATTTTCCCACATCACGAAAACGAAATAGCGCAGTCCGAGGGCTGCACCGGCGTGCATCCGTTTGTGCGCTACTGGCTGCATAACGGTTTTATTACCGTCAACGAAGAAAAAATGTCTAAATCACTGGGCAACTTCTTTACTGTTGCCGATATTCTGGAACATTTTGAACCGGAAACTTTGCGCTTTTTCATTCTTTCCACACATTACCGCAGCCCGCTGGATTTCAGCGACGAGCGTTTAAAAGAAGCGCAGCGCAGCCTGGCACGCCTGAAAAACGCGCAGGATAATTTAAAAGAGCTGGCGCAGATGATTAGCGGCGGCGCAACGGAAAGCAGCCAACCGCTGTATGCCAAACTGGAAAACCTGCGCGATGGCTTTATGGAAGCAATGCGCGATGACTTTAACACTGCGCTTGCCATCAGCTTTATGTTCGAGCTGGCGAAAGAGGTTAATATTTATCATCAGCATATTGTCAGCAGCGGCGAAAAACCGGACGGCAAACTGGTTGAAAATATGCAGAAACTTTTTGCGGAGTTCTGCGGCATTATCGGCGTGCTGGAAAACAATGCGCAGCCAGCAGCGGAACAGGATGCTTCGCTGGAGGACAAGCTTATTGAAACCGTTGTAAGCCTGCGCCAGGAAGCGCGCGCAGCCAAAAACTACGCCCAGGCGGACGCACTGCGCAACGCGCTGACGGAGCTCGGCATCGTGCTTGAGGATACACCGCAGGGAGTACGGTGGAAAAAACAGTGAAGTTTGAACAGTATAAATTAGTTAAAGAACATGCTCTGGCAGCCGTACAGGCTGCCGGAGTTTCTTTACCGGAGGCAGGCAGCTTAAACCCGGTGCTGCTGGCTTATATCGGCGACGTGGTGTTTTCGCTGTATGTGCGTCTGCGCTTTTTGGCGGCGTCAAGCCATGTGCGTGTTATTCACGATTTAAGTTCCAAAACGGTATCGGCGGTATGCCAGGCAAAAGCGCTGGAAACGCTGCTTGATACGCTGACAGAGGAAGAATTGACGGTGGTAAAACGCGGGCGCAACACCAAATCGGCGGTGCCAAAAAGCGCCAGCGTGCACGAATACCGTATGAG
>DXVZ01000062.1 GCA_019417125.1 Phascolarctobacterium sp. | reverse complement strand
GCTTTAGATGTATTGTAGTTGTACAATGCCTGGTAGTAGTTGGTTTTGGCCTGCGTAAGGGCTTCCTGCGCGTCCATAACGTCGATGTTGGTGCCTACGCCCGCCTGATAGCGTACTACCGCGATATGGTAATCTTCTTCCGCACTGGCAACTGCTACCTGCGTAGTGCTGATGCGTTTTTCCGCTTCGCGCAGGTTAAGGTAATCGGTGCGCACTTCCAGTTCTACATTGTCTTTAATCTGGCGGTAGCTTTCCTTGGCTTTGGCAAGGTTTTCCTGTGCCGAATGGATTCTCGACCAGGTTACGCCGCTGTCGAAAACGTTAATGGAAGCGGTTACGCCAACCGACCAGTTTTCATCATCGTCGCCCGGCCAGTTGCTGCCGGTGCCGCCCCAGCTATTGCTGGCGTTGGCATAAACCTTAGGCATGTGCCCGCTGCGCGCAACTACCAGCGCCGCTTCTGCGGAGTCAATGGCGTATTCCGCCTGTTTCAGCTCCGGGCGGTGCTGTTCGCTGTAGGCAAGGCAGTAAGCCATATCATTATCGTAAGGCTCATATTGCAGCCTGTCTTTTAAAATCAGCGTAGTGCCCAGCGGTGTGCCGATGATGTTGTTTAAAGTCGCTTCGGCAACGTCATACTGGTTGGAAGCGCTGATGTAGTTCTGCTGGGCGTTGGCAAGCTCAACTTCGCTGCGCAGTACGTCCGCACGGGCAACAACGCCTACGTTGTACTGTGCCATTACATTATCCAAATGCGCCTGCAGGCGGTCAACCGATTCCCGGCGCAGCGCTTTCATATTGGCTGCGTCCAGCATATTAAAATAACCGGTGGTAGCGGTTTCTTTCATTTCAATATATGCCTGGCCTTCGGCAGAAAGCATGCTGCGGTAATTAGCCTTTGCCTGCCCAATCTGCCCCTGCAGTTCACCGCCGGTAAAAATCGGCAGGGAGGCAGTAATGGAATTGCTGTGGCTGTTGCCAATAGCCTTATTGTATGAAGCACCAATAAGCTCGCCAGCATTATTGTAAATAGGGTTTACACGGTTATCAGCATATCCTCTGCGTCCCGAATCATGCTGAAGGCTGATGCTGATGCCGCGTGCTCCTTTAGCAGCACTGTAATCAGCTTTAGCAGCTTTTCTGTTATATTCCGCAATTTTTACACTTGGGTTTGTTAAAAGCGCCCTTTGTATAGTTTCATCCAAATCAAGTTCCAAAGTAGCGGCAAAAACGGACTGCGAACACAGTACGCTCAGCGCTGCCGTTAATGCCAATACCTTTACACCTTTTTTATGACTGAACATTCTCCTCTATACCTCCAATCAATGACTGATTAGTCAGTGCTTAAATTTTATATTTTTTATTTTCAAAAGTCAACTCTTTTTTCTAAAGTTAACAAACTTTTAAAAATATGTGCGCACGCCCACATAAGTGTTATTTTTGCTGCCGTGGCGCAAATCGGTCTGCTCGCCCAAAATCGAAAGGTTATCGGTCAGCTTCAGTTCGCCGCCCAGCTTTACTTTGGTGTCGTCAAAATCATATACCTGCGTATACAGGCGGAAGCGGTCGGCAATGCTGTAGCCCAGCCCCACGCCAAATTCGCCCTGCATACTGCCTAAGCTTACATCGGCGGCGTCAAACTGCTTGCCAAACTGTAAATCCAGCTTGTTGCTGTCGCCAAGGTCATAGCCGCCCAGGTAAAAAAAAGTGTCGTCCTGCGGGCGGAAGGTTACGCCCAAATTGCTGCGCCAGTCGCCGCCGTCTACGCTGTGCGTTACGTCAGCGTTTATCTCCGCCGTTTCCAAAACACCCAGCATGCGGTTGGCCTTTTCGCTTGCCTGGCGCGCGTTATGCAGCGTCGCCTTTAAATCTTCTTCGGTCTGCGGGTCGCTGGCAACCTTTTCCAGCAGCTTGCTGGCTTCTTCAATGCGGGCGCTGGTTTTGGCAAGGTTTTCCACCATCAGGGCAACATTCTGCCCCGTATGCCCTTTATCAACCTCGCCGATGATGTTGGCAACGCTGTCCGCCGTAGCGTTTAAGCGCACCGTCATCTCGCTCAGCTGCTTCGCCATTAAATTTATCTGCTGCTGGTTATCAACGGCAGTATCCGCCATTACCTTGGTAAAGGTGTTCATGTTGGCGCTGATGTCCTTCATATTCAAAAAGCCTTCGCGCATCGATTGCTGTACTTCGGGGTCGCCGAAAACATTTTCCAGCGCGTCGGCGATGTTTTCTACTTTTTTCAGCACGTCGCCGGAAGAACTCATAAAGGTATCGAACCCGCCGCCGGGCATGCCTTTAACCCTGTCGCCTTCCTCCAAAAAGACGCTGACGGAACGTACTGGCGGCTGGATATCGACGAATTTTTCGCCCATGATGCCGTCCGAACCGATGGTGAACGTGGCTTCGGCAGGAATCTGCACGTTGTCGTTAATTTCGGCGGTAACTTCAATGCCGTCGTTGCCTACGGCAAGCCCCTTAACCGTGCCTACCTGCACGCCGGCGTAACGCACCATGTTGCCAGCCATCAAGCCGCTTACCTGCGGATAATCTATCAAAATGTCATATTTATCGCTGCCGAAGCTGAAGGTTCCCAGAAAGGTTATCATCGCTGCCAAAATAGCAGCGCCGCCCAGGGTTATCGCGCCTACTTTCACTTCACTGGAACTCATTTTATCACCTGCTCTTTAATTTCGCGCCCTTCGATAAAGGCTTTTACTATCGGGTTAGTGCTGTTTTTTATCTCATCCGCCGTGCCGATGGCGACGATATGCCCTTCGTACAGCATTGCCACGCGGTCCGCCGCATAAAATGCCGATTCCATATCGTGCGTTACCAGCACGGAAGTTACGTGCATACGCTCCTGCGTTTTTTTAATCAGGCGGCTGATGTTGCGGCTCATAATCGGGTCAAGCCCCGCCGTCGGTTCGTCGTACAAAACTATTTCGGGGCTGACGGCAATGGCGCGGGCAAGCCCCACGCGCTTTTTCATGCCGCCGCTCAGCTCCGCCGGGTATAACTCCTGCGTATCGGGCAGCCCCACCAAATCAAGCATCGCCGTTACAATGCTTTGTATTTCTTCATCGGTCTTATCCGTATGCTGGCGCAGCCCAAAGGCGACGTTTTCGCCCACCGTTAAAAAGTCGAACAGCGCCGAATACTGAAATACCATGCCCATCTTCATGCGCAGGCGGTTCCAGCCGTCCTCGTCCAAACCGCTTACGTCCTCGCCCTGAATAAAAATCTGCCCGCCGTTAGGCTCCAAAAGCCCAATCATCGCGCGCAGCACCGTGCTTTTGCCGGTGCCCGAAGGCCCGAGTATTGCCAGCGTTTCGCCCCGGTACACGTCAAGGTCGATGTTATCAAGCACCGTATGCGTGCCAAAAGTGATATTTAGTTGGCGCAAACTGATAACCGCTTCTGCCATTTAAGCCGCCTCACACATACAAAATTGCCGACAAAAAATAGTTGGTAATAAAAATCAAAATTATCGAAAGCACTACGGATTCGGTCGTGGCAAGGCCTACGCCTTCGGCACCTTGCTTGGCGCTGAGCCCTTTATGGCTTGCCACAATGGCGATGATTGCGCCAAATACCATGCTTTTTATCATGCCGCCGGTAACGTCAAAAATATCGGCAAACACTTTAATGGAATTAATATACGTAAAATTGCTGATACCTGCATAGTAATGCGCCACTACCCAGCCGCCGACGTTGCCGATGCCGTTGGCAAAAACAATCAGTACCGGCATCATCAGCACCGCCGCCAAAAAGCGCGGCACCACAAGGTAGGTTATGGGGTTGGTTGCCATTACTTTTAATGCGTCAATCTGCTCGGTTACTTTCATTGTGCCTATTTCCGCCGCAATGGCAGCACCGATGCGCCCGGCAACAACTACGCCAGTCAGCACAGGCGCCAGCTCGCGCC
Source organism: Phascolarctobacterium sp. (assembly GCA_019417125.1). Taxonomy (GTDB): domain Bacteria; phylum Bacillota; class Negativicutes; order Acidaminococcales; family Acidaminococcaceae; genus Fusicatenibacter_A. The sequence goes on along the minus strand of DXVZ01000062.1, from coordinate 7,603 downwards.
CCAGCGCGATGGCAACAATGCCGCCGGCAGAACCCGCCGCGCCGAAGCGTACAAACTCCGTTGCTACCTGCAAAGAAAATACCATGCCTGTAAAAAGTATCGTCATCAGCACAATGGGCAAAGAATCAGCGCCGAGCCGCGACATCTGCCGCACGGTTTCCTTAACGTCCGCACTGCGCAGGCGCGCCGCCGTATCTAAAAACAGCTGCATAATGCGCCCCGTGTCCGCGCACGACTTTATTACAAAGCTGCCCACGGCGCCGCATAGTTCTTTCAGCATCGGCATCTTCCTCTCCTATAAAAATTTACGTTATCTGTTATATAATTCAAGATAAAGCAAAAATTCCCTGCTAATTGTAAACTCTGCTTTTTAACGTTTTTGTAAAATCTGTCACTCGGTAACTTCCACCATAATGTCCGCCGTGCCGTCCACGATAAAGTTCATCGTGGTTTTCTGCTTGGCAGGCGTACCGGCAAGCGCCGCCGCAAAACCGCCGTCCTGCTGCTGCGCCATCATGTCCGGGTCGGGCAGTGCGGCAATATCGACGATGATTTCGTTGTTCTGGTCGGCGTTGTTAATATCGGCGATAAAGTCTTTTAAGGTGCGACGCTGCGGCTTTTTGGCAGCGGGTATGCCTTCTTCCTGCTGGCGTTTCATCAGTTCCTGCATCCACGCCAGGCTGCTGCCGCCGCGCACGTTAAGCGCCAGTTTGCCGGGGCGCTGCTGCTTGGGCACAGTAAACTTCACCGTTTCGGTAAATTTTTCCGCGCGGTAGGGCTGCAATTCCACGTCAATCGCCAGTTCCTCGCCGGCGCGCACGTTAAGCTGCTGCGGCTGCGCGGAAATTATCTCCGCCACCTCCGGTTCGGTGCCCAGCACCACGTTGGCTTCTATGTTGTAAATGTCAATTTTTTCAAATTTGTTCTGCGCAAGCAAGGTTGCCGCCTGCACCAGTTCCTGGCTGACCATTTTTAAAATGCCGGTATTGGCGTAGTACATGTTCTCGCGCGCAATTTTAATCTGTTCGCCGCCGCTGCTGCGCCCGTCGATGCGGAAATTAAAGCGCGCCGTGCCGCCGCCTTCCCTGTCCGCCACGCGCGTAACGGTATTGTAGGTTACGGCGTCCACCATCGCCGGCAAAAGCTCGTCATCGTCAATCAGCTCTGTGCGCGCGCTGCCGTTAATGCCGCGCGAACTGTCGGTAACAGCCACATACATGGGTATAACTTTGGGCGCGGAGCCGATTTGGGCGGCTATGCCTGCGCTGCGGTCCTGCGTAACCGTGCCGATAGTCGCGCCCAGGTTACCGACTTTATAAGCGCTTTGCAGATTAGGCAAAGATGTTAAAATCCACGCGCGCTCCAAAAAATAGTTGCTGTCGCCGCGCTGCATAAAGGGGTGCCCAAACGCCAGCAAGCTGCCGTCGTCGCCCAGCCAGGTTACGGTGCCAAGCGCGCCCAGGCGCACGTCGCCGCGGATAAGCGAAACGCCGATGGCGCTGCCCGGTTCCAGCGGCTTATCCGATGTAAAATTGCCGCTGCCGCCCACGCCGGTTGCCTCAAGCCCCAGCGGCGCCAGTTTTTCGTTTAAATAAGTAAGCCCGTTTGGCGTAAAGCCGCCCGCCATCAGCACCGTGCTTTTAGGTATCAGCTCCGATGGGCGCGGCGCTGTTTCGTTCAGCAGGTCCAGCATTCTGCCGATAGGCGTTAAAAAACAGTAGTGCGGGTCGTTAAACTCCTTGCCGAAAGCAACGGCGCCCACCAGCCGCCCGTTAATATATACCGGGCTGCCGCTCATGCCCTGCGCCACGCCGCCGCTTTTTTCAATCAAATCGCCGCCTGCGCGCACAAGCACGGTGTAGCCGCCCGCTTCGCTGCCGGTAACGCCGATAACTTCCACGTCGAAATTTTCAACGGTATCGCCGCTGACAACGGTTTTGCCGATACCGTGCATACCGGGGCGGAGATCCTCCACCGGCATCAGCGGCACAGCCGCCGCGCACACCAGCGGCAGGCCTGCCAAAAGTAAAATATTAAAAATAAATAACAACAGTAATTTTTTTGCTCTCATAAATTCCTCAACCATAATGCAAAACCGGCATGGGCAAACGCCGCACGCCGGTTCAATTTCGTTTTAACAAAACAGCCGCACGCAGCCGTGGCATGCATGGCTATATTATACTATTTAAAAACTTCTCTGGCAAGCGTCAGCCCTTGGTGGGGAACACGCCCAAGCCCACGCTGACAGCCCTTTCCCTTCCGTCGGATGGGTTATTTAAAATTTTTCCGTCCAGCACCATTTCGCTGCTGCCGCCGCCGTCAAAATTAACCGCCTGCCATGCGCCCAGCTTTACAAAATAATTGGCAAGCTCCTGCAAAGTCATCCCGGCAGAGGCGGAACTGCGCCCGTCCACCACCAAAAGAATTACCGTGCCGTCTTTTTTTACGCCTGCTGCCGTACGCGGCGCACGCCCGCGCGCAATATCGGCGGCAATATTTTCTTCGCCGCTGCGCACGTCAGCCTTGCCGTCAGCCACCAGCGATGGCCCTGCGCCGATAACCAGCTCCGCAGCGTCGGCGGTTTCATTGCCCAGCGTTTCGCGCAGGCGCACGCGGTCGCCAACCTGCACGCGCTCCAAAACTTTGGCGGCGTCGCCGTGGGCAGATAAAACAACGCTGTCCTTATCCAGCTTCATATTGCCGGCACTATTTACCTCCGTCACCCTGCCGTTAGCGGCAATGCGTATTTCCCAGCCGTATTTGTTGGTTTTGGTGCTGGGGCCGTAGTAATGCGTGTACAGTACCACGTCGCCCGCAATGCGGCTGCGGTTAATACCCTTTACGTCCAAAAAAGTGCCCAGCTTGGGGAAGAAGGCGCGCCCCTGGTAAGCCAAATCCTGCATCACCATCGGCTTGCCGTCCGCTACAACCAGCGCGCTGCGCGGCTGGCTCTCCATGCCCAGCCATTCGCCGTCCAGCTTTAAATTGCCAATAATCCAGCCGTCCGTATCAAAATACGAAGCGTTAACGGCGGCTCGCGCGCCCACAGCCTTGCTGGCTTTCAGCAAAGTGCCGCGCCCGTTTTTATTTACAGCGCCGCTGAACGGTTTTAAAATATAGCGGTTCTTGGGGGCAATCTCCAAAATATTTACCTCCACCGGCAGCCCGTTCATATCCTCGCGGCGGTAAATATGCGTCAGCCCTTTGCCCATATCCTTGCTTTCCGCTTCTACGCGGATGCGGAAAATATCCAGCACTAAACGGTCAGGCTGTTTTAACACAAACACCTTGTGCTGCGCTTCGCTCTTTAAATCAACAATCAGGCGCGTCTTATCGCCTTTTTCCTGCAAGCGCGCTTTTTTAATAATCGGGTCTTTCACCGCGGAAACAATATCGTCTTTTACCTCGGCGTCAAACTCCAGCACCAGCTGTTTTTTAGTGTTTTTAATTTCCTTGTAATTAACTGCGCCGTCCGTATCCACCACAAAGCGTATTCTGCTGGGGCTGCTGCTGAAGCGGAAGTTCTGCACCTCAGCCGCCAGCGCGGAAAGCGGCACGGCAATAACCAGCAGCGCCGCCGCAAGCAGCCAGCCTACATTTTTTAACATACTTTACCTCCGTACTGCGTAAAAACAGCAATACACAGCCCGCAGGCTGTGTATTAAAAACTTTCACTTAATCGTTGCCAACAACGGAACCCGGGCGCAGGTTGTTCAGCTCGCTTAAAGCCTTGCCGGTGCCCAGTGCCACGCAGTCCAGCGGGTTTTCGGCAACAGTGGTTTTAATGCCGGTTTCCTCCGTCAAAAGCTGCGCCAAGCCGTCAACCAGCGCGCCGCCGCCGGTCAGCACCATGCCCTTGTCCACAATATCCGCCGAAAGCTCCGGCGGGCATTTTTCCAGCACGCCGCGGATAGTGCCGATAATGGAATATACAGGCTCGCGCAAAGCCGCGCGCGCATCTGCCGAAGTTACCTTAATCGTCGTCGGCCTGCCCGCAATCAGGTCGCGCCCCTGCACTTCCATCTCCGCGCACTTGCCTTCCAAAAGCACAGTCGCCACATTCATTTTTATTTTTTCAGCCGTCGGCTCGCCAATCAGCACATTGTAAACCTTTTTAACGTAACGCACAATCGCGTCGTCAAAAGCGTCGCCGCCAATGCGGATGGAAGAATCCACAACAACGCCGCCCAAACTTAAAATGGCAATGTCGGTAGTGCCGCCGCCGATATCGATAACCATGCTGCCTGAGGGCACGCTGATATCAAGCCCCGCGCCCAGCGCCGCAGCCAGCGGTTCTTCGATAAGGTAAGTTTTGGAAGCGCCCGCCTGCATAGCGGCTTCCAGCACTGCGCGTTTTTCTACCGAAGTAATGCCGGTAGGAATGCAGACCATGATGCGCGGCTTGCTGAAAAAGCTTTTGCCTGCCACGCGCGCCACAACAAATTCCAGCATTTTCTGCGTAATGGTATAGTTGGCAATAACGCCCTCTTTTAACGGGCGGATAACGGAAATACTTTCCGGTACCTTGCCAATCATGTCGCGGGCCTCGTTGCCCACCGCTAAAATTTTATTTTTGCTTCTGTTAATCGCCACAACGGAAGGCTCGTTAAACACAATGCCCTTGCCTTTGATATACACCAAAAGGTTGGCTGTGCCAAGGTCGATGCCTATATCAACACTGTTAAAAAACATATTTTCACCTACTTTTAATCTTTCGTGCCCACACGCTCAATATCCGCGCCGAGCCTGGTCAGTTTGGCAACGATTTCCTCGTAGCCGCGGTCAATATGGTAAATATCGCAAATTTCGGTAGCGCCCTCAGCAACAAGGCCGGCAAGTATCATCGCCGCGCCCGCACGCAGGTCGGTTGCCCTAACCGTGCAGCCCGTAAGGCGGGCAGGCCCGGTAATAACGGCACTGCGCCCTTCAGTGGTAATGTTCGCGCCCATGCGGTTCAGTTCTACAACGTGCATAAAGCGGTTTTCAAAAACGGTTTCCGTAATTTTGCTGCGCCCCTCGGCAACGGAAAGCATCGCCATCATCTGCGCCTGCATATCGGTGGGGAAGCCCGGATACGGCAGCGTCTTAATATCTACTGCCTTTAATTTTCCGTCGGAAGCAACGTGGATACGGTCGATATCCTCCTCTACCAGCGCGCCCGCCTCGCGCAGCTTGGCAATCAGCGGCTTTTGGTGCTCCGGCAGCACGTTTTCAATAATCACATCGCCGCCAGTCATGGCAGCGGCAATCATGTAAGTACCGGCTTCAATGCGGTCGGGTATTACCGAATGCTGCACGCCGTGCAGTTCGCTGACGCCCTCGATGGTAATAACGTTGGTGCCTGCGCCGCGCACACGCGCGCCCATTTGGTTAAGGTAGTTGGCAAGGTCAACAATTTCCGGCTCCTCGGCAGGGTTTTCCAGCACCGTCGTGCCTTTCGCCATCGCCGCCGCCATCATAATGTTCTCCGTCGCGCCCACACTGGGAAAATCCAGGTAAATGTTCGCGCCCGTCATGCCCTCCGGCGCAGAAGCTTCAATATAGCCGTGCCCCTGTTCAATTTTTACGCCCAGCGCCTCAAAGCCTTTTAAATGCAAATCAATCGGCCTGGTGCCGATAGCGCAGCCGCCGGGTTGCGAAATACGCGCGTAGCCTTTGCGCGCCAACAGCGGCCCCATAACAAGGAACGATGCCCGCATGGAACGTACCAGTTCGTAAGGCGCTTCGCACGAGGTAATTTTTCTGCTGTCGATTTTCAGCGTATGCGGCTCGGAAGCGTCAACGCTAATGCCAAGGCACTCCAGCACCGCGCAAATAGTGCGCACATCATCCAGCGCCGGTATTTCATCCAGCCTGCTGGGCGACGTGCCCAAAATAGAAGCGGCAATAATCGGCAGAACGGCGTTTTTGGCGCCGCTGGTTTTTACAGTGCCGACAAGGCGGTTACCGCCCTTAACTATCAATCTTTCCAACTGCAAACTCTCCTGTTCTTACAAACATTCTATAAAAAGGCATACTTCTAAAAATAAATATTTTCTATGGTAGTTTATCACTTTTTTTACGGCTTGGCAATCGTTGCCGACAAAAAAACGCCTGCCGCCATTTAGATAGCGGCAAGCGCCGGGCAAACAAATTTTAACAGGGTTTAGATACCGCGGTCCTGCATTTTCAAACGGTCTGCCAAAATATTGTAATGGGTTTCCATTTCCATAATTTCTTTTTTAATACCGGCGATGATATCGGGGTCTTCTTCGGTTTTCAGGCGCTCGCGCAGCTCCTTAATACCCTGTTTTAACTGAAACATTTTATTACCGGATACAGCATTAATTACATCAGCCACAGTAATCAACTCCCATCATTCTTTGTATTTTTATTATACCAAAATATGAGGTTATAAGCAAAGTTTTATTTTTCACACCACTTATAAAAATTAAATAAAATTTCACAAAATCAGCGGCTTACGTTATTTTTTATAAACCATTTTCTGTTTTACGTCCACTGCTTAACGCTAATGTAAAATAATTTCCCAGTTTGGCGAAAACTTGTTCCCCAGTTTGGCGAATTTAATTATATAATAGGGCTGCCGGTCTGTTTCTGTTTTCTGCATATAAAAAGCGGATGGCAGATGCCATCCGCTTTGAAAGCTTTCCGTATTAAACTTTGTAATGCTAAGATTAGAAAGTGAAGTACAGTTCGGTGAACATGGTGTCAGCGTCGTTGCCGTGTTCTTTGGATTCGAAGTCATAGTAGTTGAATACGCCGACAATGTTTTTAGCAAAGGTGAAGCTTGCGCCGTATACCATACCTTTGTAACCAGCTCCGTCATTATCAAACAGCGAATCCCAACCATCGGTGGTAGGTGCAACAAATGCGTTAGCGGACTGGTCGAAGTAACCTACATGTAAGCCATAGGAGCCCGGTTCATCAGCTTTAGCGCCTTTCCAAGCGAGGTCTGCATACCAACCGTCTTTATCTGTATCATAGTAATCATCATCGCCGCGCATATATTCAGCAGCCAATACAAAATCAGGAGCGAAGTTGTAGCTTACGCCAACGTTCCAGATATCCTTGCTTATATCTTTCCCATCATATTCTAAAGATGTATCAGTTTTAAAGTAAGCAACATAAGCATCAACAGGACCCATGTCAGCGGTTACACCTGCAACATACAGACGGTCTTCGTCTTCTAACATATATTCGTTATTGTCATGATCGCCAGCACCTTTAGCAGCTAAACCAAATACTTTAACTTTATCACCATAGGAAACTTTAACGCCGTCGATGTAGGAATCGAGTACGTTACCGGTAAAGGTAACTTCATCCCAACGGCCAGCGGTTACGTCGAGACCACCAAGGCGGCCTTCAACATAAGCACGGTTCATAACAAGTTCATCGTTATCTTCTTCGCTGTCAGATACGTTACGGTCATTTTGCAGCATTGCGGTGTAGGTCCAGTCTTCGTTAACCTGACCTTCTACCCACAAACGGGAACGTAAGCCGATTTTGTTGCTGTTGCTGTCGCCGTCAACATCTTTGTAGCTTGCACGGATCTGACCGGTGATTTTTACGTTGTCAGCTTTTTTCTCAAGGTTAGCAACGCGAA
>DXVZ01000061.1:346-11771 GCA_019417125.1 Phascolarctobacterium sp. | reverse complement strand
TCGCTGGCACGATTATTAACTTCGCTTTCAGCTCGTTACTAATCGGCGACTTAGCTAAAAAAATAACCCCGCTTACTCCAAATGGAATAAACGGGGTTTTAGTTTTGCCTGTTATAACTTATTTAATATGCTTTTACAAGCGTATCAGTTATTTGTAGGCACGTTATTGTATTTTACTTTAACGTCACGGTATCTGCTCATGCCGGTACCTGCCGGGATAAGTTTACCGATAATAACGTTTTCTTTAAGGCCGAGCAGCGGGTCAACCTTACCTTTAATGGCTGCGTCCGTAAGTACGCGGGTGGTTTCCTGGAAGGAAGCCGCAGACAGGAAGGAATCGGTTGCCAGGGATGCTTTGGTAATACCCAAAAGAATCGGATGCCCTTCTGCCGGCTGCAAGCCACGGTCCAGCATTTCGCTGTTCTGTTCTTCAAATTCGCCGATATCGACATATTCGCCCGGCAGCATCGAAGTATCGCCTGCTTCGTCGATACGTACTTTGCGCATCATCTGGCGTACCATAACTTCAATGTGCTTGTCGTTAATTTCTACGCCCTGAGATTTATAAACGCCAAGTACCTGCTGTACCAGGTAACGCTGGGTTGCGCGTACGCCGCTGATACGGATAATATCGTGCGGATTCAGCGAACCTTCGGTTAGGCGGTCGCCTTTTTCGATTTCCTGGCCTTCGGTAACGGAAAGTTTAGCGCCGTACGGAATAGCATAAACTTCTTCCAAACCGTCTTTATCGGTAATGGTAATTTTACGCTGGCCGCCTTCTTCGGTGATATGAACCGTGCCGGATTTTTCTGCCAGAATGCCAGGATGTTTCGGTTTGCGTGCTTCAAACAGTTCTTCAACACGCGGCAGACCTTGTGTGATATCGTCGCCGCCTGCTACGCCGCCGGTATGGAACGTACGCATTGTAAGCTGGGTACCAGGTTCGCCGATAGCCTGTGCCGCGATAGTGCCGACTGCTTCGCCGACATCAACATTTCTGTCGGTAGCAAGGTTGCGGCCATAGCATTTACGGCAAACGCCAACCTTGGATTTGCAGTTAAGCACGCTGCGGATTTTAACGGTTTCGCGCAGAGAAGCAATTCTGTCAGCCATATCTTCGGTAATATAATCGTTGATATGGTACAGCACTTCACCGTTTTCGTCCAAAATATCTTCGGCAAGATTACGGCCAACAATGCGGTCGCGCAGGGATTCGATAACAGTCTGTTTATTTTTGCCTTCAGTAATAGCGCCGATTTCGATACCTTCGATAGCGTTGTTGCGCACTTTCATTTCGCGCACAGTGCCGTCTGCCAAAATAGCGTCAATCATCGCTTCGGTATAAGTATCTTTGGCGTGTGCCAGCACTTCGCCTGCTGCATTAACAACATCTTCGGCAACTTCTTTGCCATTAAAGTGGTGCATCAGGTGTTCTTTCATTACCTTGTTAGCATCCTCATCACTGATGTTGATGTGTACGGTTTCGGTTGCTTCGCCGTCCATATCGTCGGTTGCGTACAGGGTAACTTCAAGCACATGGCCTGCAATAAGTTTATTGTAAATATCTTCCGTAATAACGGTATCAGCTTCGGCAATCAGTTCGCCGGTTACAGGGTTTTCTACGCCGGAGGCAAGGTTTCTGCCGATAACGGTTTCGCGCAGTTTGTTCTGGCTTGCGCCAAGAGTTTGTTTGCACAGGCGGCTGCGTTCTTTAACAAGGTTAAAGGTTACAACATCGCAGTCATCTTCGCGGACGATAACATCCTGTGCAACGTCTACAAGGCGGCGGGTAAGGTAACCGGAGTCTGCCGTACGCAGTGCGGTATCTGCCAGGCCTTTGCGCGCGCCGTGGGTGGAAATAAAGTATTCCAATACGGTTAAGCCTTCGCGGAAGTTTGCCTTGATAGGACGGTCGATAATACGGCCGGACGGGTCGGCCATAAGGCCGCGCATACCAGCCAGCTGGCGGATTTGCTGCGTATTGCCGCGGGCACCGGAATCAGCCATCATGTTCAGGGAGTTGAACTTATCCATGGTGGCGCTCATCAGTTTTGCGGTTACATCATCAGTTGCCTGGCTCCAGATTTCGATAACTTTGCGGTAACGTTCGTCCTCGCTCATTAAGCCGCGGCGGAACATGCGCTCGGTTTTATCAATCTGTTTTTCGGCGTCAGCCAAAATCTGCTGCTTTTCTTTCGGAATTTTAATATCGGATACGGCAATGGAAATACCAGCCTTGCAGGCGTTGTCATAACCGTTCTTTTTAACGATATCGAGGATTTCGGCTGTACGCAGGTTGCCAAACAGCTTATGCGCTTTCGCAACGAGGTTGCCGAGTTCTTTCTTGTTAATGAGTTTGCTTAAATGCCAAACTTTAACTTCTTCGCCGGCAGCGTTCTTTTCGGTTTCCTGGTGGAAGTATTGCAGCTCTTTCGGCAAATCTTCGTTAAACATGATATTGCCCGGCGTAGTAGTAACAAGGCTTACGCCTTCGGTCTTTTCTTCGCCGTAAATATCGCTGTTAGGCATATAAACCTTAATGCGTGCCTGCAAATCAATAACTTTGTGGAAGTATGCCAGCATCGCTTCGTTAACGCTGCTGAAACGCATACCTTCGCCTTTAGCGCCTTCCTTAACCATGGTAATGTAGTAGGAACCCAAAACCATATCCTGCGTCGGTACGGCAACAGGTTTGCCGTCTTTCGGCGCCAGGATGTTGTTAACGGAAAGCATCAAAATTCTTGCTTCTGCCTGAGCTTCGGCAGAAAGCGGCAGATGCACCGCCATTTGGTCGCCGTCGAAGTCGGCGTTAAACGCCGTACATACCAACGGATGCAGTTTAATGGCGCGGCCTTCGGTAAGGATAGGCTCGAATGCCTGAATACCAAGCCTGTGCAGCGTCGGAGCGCGGTTAAGGAATACAGGATGTTCCTTAATTACCTCTTCCAGCACGTCCCAAACGACGTTGTTCGCACGTTCTACCATGCGTTTAGCGTTTTTAATATTGGTTGCCTGCCCGCTCTGGACAAGGCGTTTCATTACAAAAGGTTTAAACAGTTCCAGCGCCATTTCTTTCGGCAGACCGCACTGGTGCATTTTCAGTTCCGGGCCTACAACGATAACGGAACGGCCGGAATAGTCAACACGTTTACCCAAAAGGTTCTGGCGGAAACGGCCCTGTTTGCCTTTCAGCATATCCGAAAGGGATTTTAACGGGCGGTTGCCAGGTCCCGTTACCGGACGGCCGCGGCGGCCGTTATCGATAAGGGCGTCAACAGCTTCTTGGAGCATACGTTTTTCGTTGCGGACGATAATATCCGGCGCGTTAAGTTCCAGTAAGCGTTTTAAACGGTTGTTGCGGTTAATAACGCGGCGGTACAGATCGTTAAGGTCGCTTGTTGCAAAGCGGCCGCCGTCCAGCTGCACCATCGGGCGCAGTTCGGGCGGAATTACCGGTACAACATCCAAAATCATCCATTCCGGGCGGTTGCCGGATTTTAAGAAAGCTTCGCAAACTTCCAAGCGGCGTACAGCACGGATTTTACGCTGCCCGCTTACTTCTTTCAGCTCTGCACGCAGTTCGGCAGTAAGTTTAGGCAGGTCAATTTCCTGCAATAAGGTTTTAATAGCCTGTGCGCCCATGCCTACTTTAAAGGCATTGCCGTATTTATCACGCGCTTCAATATATTCGCTTTCGGTTAGCAGCTGCTTTTTGGTCAGCGGCGTGCTGCCCGGGTCCAAAACAATATAGTTGGCAAAGTACAATACTTTTTCCAGGGAGCGCGGGGAAATATCCAAAATCAGCCCCATGCGGCTTGGGATGCCCTTGAAATACCAGATATGGGATACAGGGGCAGCCAGTTCAATATGGCCCATACGCTCGCGGCGTACTTTGGCGCGGGTTACTTCAACGCCGCATTTATCGCAGATAATGCCTTTATAGCGGATTCTTTTATATTTGCCGCAATGGCATTCCCAGTCTTTGGTAGGCCCGAAAATTCTTTCGCAGAACAGACCGTCGCGTTCCGGTTTTAAGGTTCTGTAATTGATGGTTTCCGGTTTTTTAACTTCGCCATAGGACCAGGCCCTGATTTGCTCCGGTGAAGCCAGGCCGATACGCATAGATTCAAAATTATTTACGTCTAACAAGAACCGATCGCTCCCTTCTATTCCATATCTTCACTGGCGGCGTCATCCGCATCTTTTGCTTGCATATTCATGTTGCCAATGTCGGCAATCAAATCAAAATCCGGGTCTTCCGCAGCATCGTCGCTGACATCAGTGGTGTAATCATCCTGCACAATTTCGGTGTTAGGTACTTCGGGGATAGTGCCGTCGATATCAAGGTCCATCTTGCGTGCGGTTTCGTTGATATCGTCGTCGGTGTCGCGCAGCGAAATTTCTTCTTCATCCTCATTGAGCACTTTAATATCAAGGCCGATGGACTGAAGTTCTTTAATAAGAACTTTGAAGGATTCCGGAACGCCAGGTTCAGGAACATTTTCGCCTTTGACAATTGCTTCGTAGGTTTTTACACGGCCGACAACATCGTCGGATTTTACCGTCAAAATTTCCTGTAAAGTATAGGCAGCGCCGTATGCTTCCAGCGCCCAAACTTCCATCTCGCCAAAGCGTTGTCCGCCGAACTGTGCCTTGCCGCCCAAAGGCTGCTGGGTAACAAGGGAGTACGGGCCGGTGCTGCGGGCATGGATTTTATCATCAACCAGATGATGCAGTTTAAGCATATAGGTTAAGCCGACGGTAACTTTGTTATCAAACGGTTCGCCGGTGCGTCCGTCGTACAGCGTGGTTTTGGCGCTGCGGTCGATGCCTGCAAGATCCAGCGCATCGTTAATGTCTTTTTCGTGCGCGCCGTCAAATACCGGTACAGAAATCTGTACGGCTTTAATGCTCTTATCGCCAAATTTACCAATTTCAACGGTTTCGGGGATGCCGTATTTTTCAACGTCGTAGCCAACGCCGGTCAGGCGTTCTACCAAACCTTCGGCGTTGTTTTCAATCTGCATGCCAAGTGCGCGTGCTGCCCAGCCCAGATGATTTTCCAAAATTTGTCCGATGTTCATACGGGAAGGTACGCCCAACGGGTTCAACACAATCTGAACCGGTTCGCCGCTTGGCAGGAACGGCATGTCTTCGCGCGGCAGAATGCGGGAAATAACGCCCTTGTTGCCGTGGCGGCCTGCCATTTTATCACCGACGGAAATTTTACGTTTCTGTGCGATATGTACGCGCACCTGCTCGTTAACTCCCGGCGGCAATTCGTCGCCGTTTTCACGGGTAAATACTTTTACGCTGACGATTTTACCTGCTTCGCCGTGCGGAACGCGCAGCGAGCTGTCGCGTACTTCGCGTGCTTTTTCGCCAAAAATAGCGCGCAGCAAGCGTTCTTCCGCCGTAAGCTCCGTTTCGCCTTTCGGCGTTACCTTGCCAACAAGAATATCGCCCGGGCGTACTTCCGCACCAATGCGGATAATGCCGCGTTCGTCAAGGTCTTTCAGCGCTTCCTCGGAAACGTTCGGAATATCGCGGGTAATTTCTTCTTCGCCCAGTTTGGTGTCGCGGGCGTCGCAGTCGTATTCTTCAATATGAATAGAAGTAAAGACATCTGCCTTTACCAAATCTTCGCTGAGGAGGATAGCATCCTCGTAGTTATAGCCTTCCCACGGCATGTAGGCAACAATTACGTTGTAGCCAAGTGCCAGTTCGCCGTGGTCAGTTGCCGGGCCATCTGCCAAAACCTGCCCTTTAACAACCTTGTCGCCTTTGTAAACAATCGGGCGCTGGTTAACGCAGGTGCCCTGGTTAGAGCGTTTAAATTTCAGCACGCTGTATTTATCAACGCCGCCGTCCTCTTTGCGCACGATGATTTCATCACCGGTAACACGCTCAACAACACCGGAGTTTTTAGCCAAAATGCACACGCCGGAGTCAACGGCAACTTTGTATTCCATGCCGGTACCGATAATCGGCGCCTGAGTGCACAGCAGCGGCACTGCCTGGCGCTGCATGTTTGCGCCCATCAATGCACGGTTAGCGTCGTCGTTTTCCAGGAACGGAATCAGCGCCGTAGCAATGGAAACAACCTGTTTAGGCGAAACGTCCATAAAATCTACCTGATTAGGCGGCAGCGAAAGTACTTCGTTCTGGTAACGTGCGGTTACACGTTCGCCTTCAAAATATCCTTCGTCGTCCAGCGGTTCGTTCGCCTGTGCGATGATGTAATTATCTTCTTCATCGGCAGTCAGGTAAACAATATCGTCGGTTACACGTTTGTTTTCTTTATCAACGCGGCGGTACGGGGTTTCCATAAAGCCGTATTTGTTAATAACAGCAAAGGTAGAAAGAGAACCGATAAGGCCGATGTTCGGGCCTTCAGGGGTTTCAATCGGGCACATGCGGCCATAGTGGGAATGATGTACGTCGCGGACTTCATAGCCTGCGCGTTCACGGCTCAAACCGCCAGGGCCAAGTGCGGAAAGACGGCGTTTATGGGTCAGCTCTGCCAGCGGGTTGTTCTGGTCCATAAACTGAGAGAGCTGGCTGCTGCCAAAGAATTCTTTAATAGCGGCAACAACTGGGCGGATGTTAATCAGTGCCTGCGGCGTGATAACGTCCACGTCCTGAATGGTCATACGTTCTTTTACAACGCGCTCCATACGGGCAAGGCCAATGCGGAACTGGTTCTGCAACAGCTCGCCGACACGGCGTACACGGCGGTTGCCCAAATGGTCGATATCATCGCCGGTGCCAAGCCCGTCCATCAGGTTCAGCAGATAACCGAAAGAAGCCATAACGTCTTCTACAGTAATGGTGCGGTGGCCTTCCGGAATATCGGAAGTGCAGATAATTTTCATCGGCTGTTCTTTAACGCGGATGAATACCTCTTTCAGGCCGGGGCCTGCAAAAATACCGCTTTCTTCAATTTTATCAATAACATTCAGGTCAATTTTAGTGCCTGCTTCAGCAATAATCTCGCCGGTAGAAACATCAACCAGCGGCTGGTCGAGCACTTTATCCAGCAAACGGCGGCGCCAGCCAAGTTTTTTGTTCAGCTTGTAGCGGCCTACGCTGGCAAGGTCATAACGCTTGTTGTCAAAGAAAGTTGCTTCGATAAGTGCGGAAGCATTTTCCAGCGTCGGCGGTTCACCCGGACGCAGTTTTTTGTAAATTTCAATTAAAGCTTCTTCACGGGTAGTGGTAGTATCCCTTTCAAGGGTTGCTGCCACAGAAGGATGGTTATTAAAAAGCGCCAAAATATCATCATTTTGGGTTAAGCCCATGGCGCGCAGCAACACGGTTGCCGGCAGTTTTCTGGTACGGTCAACACGCGCGTAAATAACGTCATTCAAGTCGGTTTCATATTCAATCCATGCACCACGGTTAGGAATGACTGTTGTACCGTACATTTTTTTGCCGCTGGGGTCCATCGTAATAGCATAATAAACGCCCGGGGAACGCACCAGCTGGCTGACGATTACACGTTCAGCACCGTTGATTACAAAAGTACCAGTATCTGTCATCAGCGGAAAATCGCCCATGAATACTTTGGATTCTTTAATCTCGCCGGTATCCTTGTACAGCAGGCGCACATTTACATTTAAAGGTGCGGAATAAGAAGCGTCGCGCTCCTTGCATTCTTCTACCGTATATTTGGGCTCACCGAGAGTAAAGCCTTCAAAAGAAAGTTCTAAATTACCTGTAAAATCTTTAATCGGAGAAATGTCATGGAAAATTTCGCAAAGACCTTCTCGCATGAACCACTCATACGATTTTCTTTGGATGTCAATCAAATGAGGCATTGGCAACACTTCATTGATTCTGGCATAACTGTACCGAGTCCTATTACCTACGGGAACCGGTTTAAACATGTAATCCCTCACCCCTTAATAAATGTATGTTGTCAGGCAGACTTAAACAAGCGCGTTTTTACCATGACAAAAAAAGCAAGGCTCCAAACAATATTCAGGGCCTTGCATGTTGTCTTCGATGAACGCACCTCATCTAAATCCATATAAGCACGGCACGGTGCCCAACCACTGAACCCCCAATGCCGGTTGTCATTACCTGCAATCTACTAATGTTGTAGTATGATATGTTATCACAGTTTTTGCAGTTTGTCAATAATTTAGGTATAAAAAAATTCCGCTGCAATGCAGCGGAATTTTATAGCCTTAAGGCTTAAATTATTTAATTTCTACGGAAGCGCCAGCTTCTTCGAGTTTAGCTTTGAGAGCTTCAGCGTCAGCTTTGGAGATTTTTTCTTTAACAGCTTTCGGAGCTTCGTCAACGATAGCTTTAGCTTCTTTCAGACCCAAGCCGGTTACTTCGCGAACAACTTTGATTACGTTGATTTTGCCAGCGCCAGCAGCGGTCAGAACTACGTCGAATTCAGTTTTTTCTTCAGCAGCAGCAGCAGCGCCAGCAGCCGGAGCAGCAGCAACAGCTACAGGAGCAGCAGCGGATACGCCGAATTTATCTTCCAGAGCTTTAACGAGTTCGGAAAGTTCAAGGACGGTCATAGATTCAATAGCTTCAATGATTTGTTCTTTATTCATTATAAATTCCTCCATTGTTTAAGAATTAATTATTTTAATTAAGCTGCATATTTATTATGCGGATTCTTTCTGTTCGCGGATAGCGTCAAGCGCATATACCACTTTGCGGATAGTACCTTGAAGTACATTGACGAAACCGGAGATAGGAGCATTCATGCTGCCAAGCATTTTGGCGATGAGTACTTCTTTCGGCGGCAGTTCTGCCAAAGCTTTAATAGCTGCATCGTCGATAACTTTACCGTCAAGAACACCTGCTTTAACAACAAGTGCTTTGTTTTCTTTAGCAAAATCGCAAATGATTTTTGCTGCGGCAACAGGGTCTTCCGGAGCAGCCGCAATAGCGGTGTTCTTTTCAAGAACGGGCTCCAAACCTTCAATGCCTGCTTCTTGTGCTGCAATACGGAGCAAGGTGTTTTTAACTACGATATAGGTAACACCAGCTTCGCGCATTTTACGGCGCAATGCAGTATCCTGTGCAACTGTCAGTCCGCAGAAATCGACTAATACGGTGCATTTAGAACCGGTAAGAAGTTCTTTAATCTCTGCAACTTTAGCTGCTTTTTCAGGTCTAATTGCCATACATCTGCACCTCCTTCTTTATTTTGATGTTTTTATTAAATCAAAAAGACCTCTCGGCCGCAGCCGGAGGTCGCGAAGGTCTATCTTCAACGTCTCCAACCTCGGCTGGCGCTACGCTTACGCGGCTGTGCCGCACCTGCTGTCTATGGCCCGATTATCTTCTGATTTATAAAATTATTTGTCGCTGTTGGCCTTCAAAACGTCAATTTTAACGCCAGGGCCCATGGTAGTAGAAACAGTAATGGTTTTCATGTACTGACCTTTTGCTCCGGAAGGTTTAACTTTTACCAGAGTATCGGCAAGTGCGATGTAGTTAGCCAAAAGCTGTTCATCGGTAAAGGAAACTTTGCCGATAGGAGCCTGTACATTACCGGCTTTATCGGTACGGTATTCGATTTTACCAGCTTTAATTTCGTTTACGGCACGGGTTACGTCCATAGTTACGGTACCAACCTTCGGGTTAGGCATTAAGCCTTTAGGGCCGAGGATTTTACCAAGACGGCCAACCATGCCCATCATATCAGGGGTTGCTACGCAGACATCAAAGTCAGTCCAGCCGCCCTGAATTTTAGCGACATATTCTTCACCGCCAACAAAATCTGCGCCTGCTGCTTCAGCTTCTGCAACTTTGGGGCCTTTAGCAAATACCAAAACGGTTTTGCTTTTGCCGGTGCCGTGCGGAAGAACCATAGCGCCGCGAACCTGCTGGTCAGCGTATTTAGGGTTAACACCGAGTTTGAAAGAAACTTCAACGGTGCTGTCGAATTTAGTTACATTGGTTTTTTTAACTAATTCTATTGCTTCTTTCGGAGAATAGAATTTGTCAGCTTCGATAAGTTTCAAAGCTTCCTGGTATTTCTTGCTTCTTTTTGCCATTAACTTTTCCTCCTGTGTGGTAATAACGGTTGTTTGCCTCCCACTAAATTAAGTTGGCTAATAAATATTAGTCAACTACGGTAATACCCATGCTGCGGGCAGTACCTTCAACCATTCTCATAGCAGCTTCAATGTCAGCTGCGTTGAGGTCAGCCATTTTGGTTTCGGCGATTTCGCGGATTTTATCGCGGCCGAGGGTGGCTACTTTTTTCTTGTTAGGTTCGCCAGATGCTTTTTCCAGTCCGGCAGCTTTTTTCAAAAGAACCGGTGCCGGAGGAGTTTTGGTAATGAAAGTAAAGGAACGGTCTTCAAATACGGTAATTTCTACCGGGATAATAAGACCAACCTGCTGTGCAGTACGTTCATTGAACTCCTTAACGAAAGCCATAATGTTTACACCGGCCTGGCCGAGTGCAGGGCCTACAGGAGGAGCCGGAGTAGCTTTACCAGCCGGTACCTGTAATTTTACCATTTTAACGACTTTTTTCGGCATTTATTACACCTCCTTATTCAGCTTCTTCAACTTGAGTAAAATCAACTTCAACAGGTGTTTCGCGCCCAAACATGTCCACAAGAACCTTCAGCTTGCCGCGTTCTTCGTTAATTTCGGAAACGCTGCCGAGGCATCCGGCAAATGGGCCGCTTTTAAGGCGCACAATCTGCTGTAATTGTAAATCAATTTTAGGACGGCTTTCTTCCACGCCCATAGAACGCATAATCTGCTTTACTTCATCCTCGGTAAGAGGAATGGGCTTGGTTCCGGAGCCGACAAAACCGGTTACGCCTGGAGTGTTGCGGACGGCATACCAGCTGCGGTCATTAACAATCATTTCTACCAGTACATAGCCCGGGAAAACCTTGCGCTGCACGCTGCGTTTTTTGCCATCTTTGACTTCTATTTCATTTTCCATAGGTATTACAATGTTGAAAACTTCGTTTTCCATACCCAGGGAATGAACTTTGCGTTCCAGATTAGCTTTTACTTTATTTTCGTAACCGGAATAAGTATGAATGACATACCAACGTTTTTCTGATTCCATAGCGGTACTGGGAATTTTAATTCCCTTCCTCCTTACTCAAACTTATTGTAAAATCAACTGGAAAAGCCCAGCAAAAATACTGTCGATTACCCAAATCAGGATTGCCGAAAGGATAACCGCAATAAATACAACGATTGTATTGGCAATAAGTTCTCGTCTGGTAGGCCAGGTCACTTTTTTTAGTTCAGATTTTGCTTCGCGCAGAAAGCGCATAATGCCGTTGGTGTCTTTTACACCCGGTAATTCTGGAACGGCCATTTCTTCACATCCTTGCTAAAATACCTAGTTAAACTCAAACACAAAGATTATTTGGTTTCTTTATGTAAAGTGTGTTTTTTGCAAAATTTGCAGTAC
>DXVZ01000061.1:0-336 GCA_019417125.1 Phascolarctobacterium sp. | reverse complement strand
TCTCAATACGGTCAGGATCATTCTTTTTGTTTTTGTTGGTCTGGTAGTTGCGCTGTTTGCATTCAGTGCAGGCCAAAGTAATCAAAGTACGCATTCGTTACACCTCTCTTGCTGTCAAAAATTGCTGGTCTGAAAATTTCACTAATATAGAGTACCACAGTTAACAGGTTATGTCAACAATGTTTAAAAAAATAATCTAAGACCGGGCTGAAAAGTCCGGCCTTAGATACATGCACCGCCAAAACAGCGTTTAAGCGTTTAATTATTTTTCTTCGATAGCGGTAACAACACCAGCGCCAACGGTACGGCCGCCTTCGCGGATTGCAAAACGCAGGC
>DXVZ01000060.1 GCA_019417125.1 Phascolarctobacterium sp. | reverse complement strand
CTTATGACGCTGTTAACAAATTAGCAGCAGAAGGCGTTGTTGACGGTTATCCCGACGGCACTTTTGGCGGCGACAAACTGATGACCCGTTATGAAATGGCACAGATTGTAGCAAAAGCAATGGCAAAAGGCGCTAACGTTGACAAATTAGCTGCTGAATTTGCAGACGAACTGGACAGCCTCGGTGTTCGCGTTGCTAACCTTGAGAAAAAAGCTGATAACGTAAAAATCACCGGCCAAATCCGTGCTTCCTATCGTGACATTGACGGCGATACCCACGGCAACGATGGCCGTCTGCGTACCCGTATTTTTGTAAACGGCGCTGTTAACGAAGACTGGACTTATATTGGACGTTTTGAAAACAACCAGTATTACACCAATGACGAGCAGACTAATGGCGATGATGATGTAAAATTGAATTGGGCATATGTAATTGGCCGTATTGGCGGTGTTAAAATGGAAGCTGGCCGTCAGGACTTCACCTATGCTGACGTAGTCGATGTTCGCGGCGACGGTGTAAAACTTGCTTATGGCGATAAAGTAAAAGTTACCGGCTGGGCATTTAAAGGCGCAGAAGATATTAAAGATGTTGCTAAAGTATCCATGGAAGACGATGACCGCGTATATGTAGCAGGTGTTGAAGGTTCTTTTGGCGTAGTTGACGCAGCTGCAAGATATTACAGAGCTGATACTGTTGATGATAACGAAATCGTAGAAGTTGCAGTAGCCGGTGAAATCGCTAAAGACCTGACCTTAAGAGGTTCCTGGTTCAATGGTACTATTTCTGACAAAACTGAAAAAGCTATGATTGGCGGCGACGTTGATACCAACGGCTGGTTGGTAGGTCTCTCCTATGGCGGCGCTAAAGCTTCTGAAGTAGGTTCTTGGGGCGTATATGCTAACTACAGCGACCGTCCGTATGCAACTTACCTGCTGCCGACTAACTTCAGCGGCTATGCTGAAATGCCTGTAGATGTACGTACTGGCGATGGCTATGAAGGCTATGAAGTTGGCGCTAACGTAACTTTGGCTAAAAACATTGTTGCCGGTGTTAAATACTTCGATTATGAATCCCGCGAAGGCAACGATGATGTTCAGACCCTGTGGTCCGAAGTTATCTTCACTTTCTAATTTTAATTTTACAAAAGTTTAATATTAGCATAATTAAAGCGGATGGCTTATGCCATCCGCTTTTGTGCGTTGTATGTATGTTATTTTAACCATATCCACAGCAAAACAAAAATCACCGGTTGGTGGATTAAGTACACAGCTAAAGAGTGCCTGCCTAAGACGGAAAGCGGTTTGATATTTAAGGCAAATATATTAGATTTACTTATAAATTTTCGCAGGCAAAAGTAGGCAAAGTAGCCTGCCGTAAACATAAACAGCCAGGGCAGCAGCGCAAAATAATCGGCAGAAGAAAAATTATCCGGCGGCATGCCGATGTAGGCTGTAAAATAATTGGCGTATAAGTTTTGCGGCAGTTGGTATTGCCACACGCCGGTGCCGATATAACCTTGGTTAATATGCCGCACTGCAAAAAATAACAACCAACTAAAAAGCAATCCGGCATAAGGCGGTATATTCTTTAATATTTTAGAAAGCGGAGCCAACAGCAGCATGGCAGAACCGATAAAGGCGAGAATGCCGAAATTGATAGTGTTGCTTTTATCAAACAAGTAGGTAAAAACAAATATAAAAACGGCGCAGCCCAAAATAATAAGGCTGCGCTTTAAATATTTTTGCGTAAGCGCCCGGCAGAAACCGGAAATAAAAATAAACAGTGCCGCCGTGCTTTGCTGCCAAAGGTAGGCAGGCGCGCTGTGCAGCCAGCCGGTGTTTTGCCCAAACAGATTTTCCATGCTCCACAAAGTGTGGTAAAAAATCATGCTCAGCAGTGCCGCGCCGCGCAGCGTATCTATAAGTTGATAGCGCTTATTGTTCATTAGCTGTTTGGTTGCCGCGGCGTTTTTTACGCAGCAGGCAGTAGGCAATAAAGGCTAAAATAAGCAGTATAATCCAAGAACTTTTTTTCATTTTGGTCAGCCTCCTTGTTGTTGCTTTATATTTTCAGTATATCACGTTTAAGGTTTAAAATAAAATAAAAACTATAAAAACTGCCATAAATTTGCCATAGTTTATGTGTAATATA
>DXVZ01000006.1 GCA_019417125.1 Phascolarctobacterium sp. | reverse complement strand
TTATTTTTCAATTTGTTATAATAATTATAGAAACGCAAAAGGCTGCCGATAGACGGTCAGCCGCAAATAATTAAGAGATTATCAAGAAATAATCGCCCAAGTTTTAGTAGGCTAAGGGCGGTTATTTCTGTTTACGCGCAATATCTTTTCCGAGGGTATAACCGATAGAAAAGATTGTCACCGTATAGCCGATTACGGCTAATAACGATAATATATCCACGTTATCCCCTCCTCCATAGTATTTCCGCAAGGCGGATTCTATGTAAACGGAGGGTAACAGTCCCTCCGAAGAGGGCTAACCGCCTACCGTTATGGCAGCACATTTGCTTAGATAGTTTAACAGATAAATATAAAACTGTAAAGATATTTGCATACAAAAACCGGGGCCAGCCAAATCAGTAAGCCCCGGTTAAATTTTTGCCTACAATATTAAATTACTATTTTACTTCTGTTTTCCACAAGCCGTGCAGGTTGCAATAAGCATAAACGGCAACTGGTTTATCGCCGCCGGCAAAGGCAAATTCTGCCGCCGGTTTGTCGCCCGGTTTTAGGGCTTTACGCTGTCCGCCGTGCTCTGTTTCTACATAAATCCATTCAATATAATGTTCTTCCAGCATGGGGTGTTCGGCGCTGCCAACTTGCACTTTCAGCACGCCGCCATCCATAGTGTATACCGGCAGGTGTTTTTCCTGCGATGCTTCTACGGTATTAGCCACCAGTTCTGCCATCGGCTCGCCGCAGCAAATAATGGGCACGCCCGCGTTTTTAATCATGCCAACCATGTTGCCGCAATGTTTGCAAACATAAAATCTTTTTTCCATTTTCTTCACTCCTTAAATAATTTGCTTTAACCATTTATTACAAAGCCTTTGCTTTGATTATCCAAGCGCTACGTCCATTATCATCATTATTGTAAAGCCAATGATAAAACCAACGGTTGATAAATCGGCGCTTTCGTGTTCGCCGCCGCTTTGCGCTTCCGGTATCAGTTCTTCTACAACGACATAAATCATTGCGCCTGCCGCAAATGCCAGTGCGTATGGCAAAACAGGCGTCATTCCGGCAACAGCCCAAGCTCCCAGTACGCCTGCCATTGGTTCGACAACACCGCTTGCCTGCCCGTACATAAAGCTTTTAATGCGGCTCATGCCTTCACGTCTTAGCGGAATAGATACTGCTGCGCCTTCCGGAAAGTTTTGCAAGCCGATGCCCAAAGCTACCGCCATTGCCGATAACAGTGAAGTTTCGCTGCCGCTTGCCGCCGCTGCGCCAAAAGCTACGCCTACTGCTAATCCTTCCGGTA
Organism: Phascolarctobacterium sp.; assembly: GCA_019417125.1. GTDB lineage: Bacteria > Bacillota > Negativicutes > Acidaminococcales > Acidaminococcaceae > Fusicatenibacter_A. Next base: position 425 of record DXVZ01000006.1, on the reverse strand, counting down.
TGTTATGCAGAGTTATGCTGAACACCAAAAGGATGCTGCGCTTTAAGTGCGTAGGTATGCCTTCTACCTGCCCTTCTTTGGCAAAAAAGTGGGCGTGCGGCATAACGTGGTCTGCCAGGCACAAAAAACCAGCGCCGCCTACAAAGCCGATTGCCGCTACCAGCCACGCCGGTATGGGCGCACTCTGCGCCATTTCGATGGCAGGTTCCAGCAGCGACCAAAAAGACGCTGCCACCATAATGCCCGCCGCAAAGCCCAACATCATATTCAGCACGCGCTTATTGATTTCTTTAAAAAAGAATACCATTCCAGCTCCGGCAGCAGTCATAAACCAGGTAAAACAGGTTGATGCCAGCGCCAAAAGTACTGGATTGTTTATTTGGGATAAAAATTCCATAACTCACCTCTTATATCTTACTTTAATT
>DXVZ01000059.1:6740-18534 GCA_019417125.1 Phascolarctobacterium sp. | reverse complement strand
ACGAGCCGTAGGCGAAGTTAATAATTGTGCCAGCGAAGCTACGCAAATTTTGCGATTGAATAATGAGCAAAATTTACGAACCTTAATGTAAAACGAGAAAAACGCATCCCACCCTTTACCGGGCGCGGATGCGTTTTTATTATGCTCAATAAAAAGTTTGCTGGTATTAATTAAATCCTATCTGCCATTGCTGCGTCCAAACGGCAAAACATATCGTAATATTTGGCTTTGGTGTCGCGCGCTATTTGCAGGGCAATGGCGCTGTTATAAGCATGCGCCACATTGTTACGCGCAGCAAGCGCCTCCAGCCACAGCTGTTCATCATCAATAAGACCCGCCTTGTAAGCAGCTTTTAAAATGCTTTTGGGCGAACCGCCGCCGTTAAATAGTTTTACGCCGTTTTGCGCCCCGGTTTAATAACCGCCACCAGCGCGTAGGCAATAATGCAAACCAGCCATTCCATATAAATGATGTTGGGCAGAATACGCACCGCCGGCACCAGCTGCCACAAAATAAGCATTACAAAACCGGCAAGCAGCGTCCAAAAACCTGCTTCTTTGCAGCTGTACTGCGGAAAGAACAGCGCCACGATGACGATAACGCTGAACGCCGCCGTCAGGCTTAAGCCAATCATAATCGTACCCAAAATGCTGGATACCGTCATGGCAAGGCCCAGCGTCATAATGCCGGTAAACATTACGCACAGGCGCGTCATTAAAATCTGTTTGCTGCCGTCCGCCTGCGGGTTAATAAAGCGTTTGTAAATATCGTTGCTGAACAGCGTGCCTGCCGAAAGCAGCAGGTTGCACGCAGTAGAAACGTCCGCTGCCCACAGCGCTGCCAGCGTAACGCCTGCCAAAAGCGGCTGCAGGCTTACGATAACTTCCGGCAGGGCAAGGGCAGCCTGTGCGTCCGGGTACATGGCTTTGGCGCAAATGCCCAAAAACGCCGCTAAAACGCCTACCGGCAGCATAATAACGCCGCCATACACAAAGCCTTTTTTCGCTGTTTCCGCGTCCTTCGCGCCCAGCGAAATCTGCAAAATGCTCTGCAAAGAAAGGTTAACGGTAATCAGCGTTACTACCCAGCTGGTAATGGTCACCATGCCGACGCCTTCGGTAAAGCTGAACCATGGCACGCCGGCAGGCAGCGACGCCGACAGCCCTTCCATGCCGCCGACGCGGTAAAACTGCACTACGGTGGCGATTAAAATGCCTACGTAAATAAGCACGATGTTCATAACGTTAGACAGCGCCGCCGACCACATGCCGCCGATGAAGGTAATACCGATAAACACGATAGCGCTGACGATCATGCCGGTCTGGAAGTCAAACACATCCGGCATAATGGCGTGCAGAATGCTGCCGCCAGCAATGTACTGCAAAGAAATAATTACCAGCTGAATAACAATCTGGCAGAAAACACCCAGCACCACGGCTTTCATATCGTGGTGGCGCTCAATAAGTTCCGAAATTGTGGTAATGTTCTGCTCGCGGTATTTTTTCGCCATAAACAGGCCCATCACAATCGCGCCCAGCGCCCAGGCAATGGTATACCACCCGGCAGAAAGCCCGACGCGGAAAGCGTGTTCCGACACGCCGATAGTAGACGCGCCGCCAACGGCAAGCCCGATAATGGTAACGGCAATCAGCGGTGTTGACATTTTACGCCCGGCAAGAGCGTAGTTTTCCGCTTCGCCCTCGCTGCGTTTTTTTGCATACCAGCTGATGGCGAACAGCGCCGCAATGTACAATATTAAAATAGCTAACGAAACTGACATTTTCATCCTCCCCCATTTTACAGCTTCCAAATAATTTGTAACATTTTAATTTTATGCAAAGCAGCGTTTAAAGTCAATAGAATATGCGGGCTGCGGCTAAAAAACACGCATAAAAATACCGGCGGCCTTCGCCGGATAGCGATATACAAACGCAGCAGTAAAATTAAAGCCTGCCGCCGCAAAAAAAATTAAAAATTTTTTAAATTTATGCTTGACATACGCTTACACACCAGTTATAATATTATTCGTTAGCAGCGAGAGCGATGACAAAATGTGACTCCGTAGCTCAGTTGGATAGAGCGTTTGACTACGAATCAAAAGGTCGCAGGTTCGAATCCTGCCGGGGCCACCAAATTTTAAAACCCAGCACCGCAGAATATGCGGTGTTTTTTATTTTAACTGAGCCGCCAAAAATGCCAAGCAATAACGGAGGCAATAATTGTGCCGGCGAAGTTATGCAAATTTTGCGATTGAATAATGAGCAAAAGCGCAACTGGTGAAGCTTTGAAAATTTAAGGCAAAACAACGGCGGCTTCATGTTAGTAGTAAACTGCTTGCGTCAAACCGTTACGAAGTCGTGTTTGCGCACGATGAAGCCGTTGCATTTTGCTAAATTTGAAAAGATTTACCAATTGCGCTTTTTATCTGTTACCGTACAACTATCAATAGGCGGCGAACAGTTCATACTGACGCGGCTCTGCAAAAATGCTGCGGCTCCATCGATTCCGTCCGGGCGCAGCAACCGGACTCCCGTACAAAGTGCCCTAAATTTAGCCGCCGCATTTTTTGTCTATCGCCTTGCAGCATAAACTGTCCGCCGCCTATAACAAACGTTCCACATAACAACACAATATAAAAACTAATCTTGCTGCAAAAAAATGACGGCAGACACAAAGCCGCCGTCATTTTTTATTTTATCCTGCCGCAGCAGGCTTATAGCTTATAATATTTACCCCATCAGGCTGCCACCGGTGTACCAGTCGTAAATGCCTATAAGGCCGAATAAAATGAAAATCGTTGCCGCTGCCCATTTAACAGTGCGCTCGGGGATTTTTTTGCCAAGTACGTTGCCGACAATTACGCCAAAACCGTCGGCAATCATCATGCCGGTTGTAGTGCCCATCCATACCGGTATCAGGCTTTGGAACTGCGCCGCCAGCGCAACAGTCGCCAACTGAGTTTTATCGCCCATCTCCGCCAGGAAAAATGCAACTGCAACAGTCCAGAACGGGCTCATGCCGCGCTCTTTGTCCTCGCCTTCAAGCTTATCGCCGCGGATGGTCCATAAACCGAAGATAATAAACGAGATGGAAGCAGCCAGCTGAATTGTACTCATCGGCACAAACTCTGTTAAGTAAGAACCTACTGCCACCGCAAAAAGATGGTTAAACACCGTCGCCGCAAACACGCCAGCCATAACGGTTTTCCAGTTATATCTGGTGGCAAAAGCCATTGCCAAAAGCTGCGTTTTGTCACCCATCTCTGCCAATACTACAAAAATACATGCTGTCATAAACGCTGTCATGAAAAATACCCTCCTAAATTTCATCTGCAAAATAATAAAATCAGCGTTATGGCGTATCTGCCTTATTACCACATCCCCTTACGCAATTTATTTATAAAAATAAAAAAACGAGACGCTTTAGTACAGACTTGTGCCATCTGTACTAAAGGTCTCGTTTTTAGCTTTAACGCTAAAGAATAAGCCAAACCGCAAGCGGCTAGTATGTTGACTTATTGCCGGGAACTACTCCCCTTTAGGAATGTAAAAATTTTAACAGAATACCGTCTGTTTGTCAAGGATAATTTGCAAAAATGTGCGCATAAGAAAACAATATGTCTGTTGCCATATAGATAATTATTGATATTTTCTTTAAAAAATGATATACTTGCTACAAAGTTATATATAGCTGTATGACTGAATGATGAGGGAGTAGTTACCACGTTTTTTGCTCGTGGGGCATCTCAACAAACACGGACGCAATTTGCCTGGTTTGCCTTAATTAACGAGACTCATGCGTAAACGCCATAGAGCTATGAACTTGCGCAGATCTTCAAAAAAATTTAAGGGAGGCAAAATGAATGAAATTCTATCTGGAATCTGTGGAAAACACTTTTAAAGAAGTTTCTTCAGACCCACACGGTCTTTCAGCACAGGAGGCCGAAGCAAGACTGCAAAAGTACGGCAAAAACAAACTTGCCGAAGGAAAGAAAATTTCCCTCTTTCAACGCTTTTTAGCGCAGTTGTCTGATCCGATGCTGATTATCCTGATGGTAGCGGCAGTTGTTTCCGGCATCACCAACTATCTGTCCGGTGAATCCCCGGTCGACGTCTTTATCATCATGTTCGTTGTTATTTTAAACTCGGTGCTCGGCGTTATCCAGGAAAGCAAAGCTGAAAAGGCTATCGAAGCTTTGAAGGAAATGTCCGCGGCGACTTCTAAAGTTTACCGCGACGGCAACCTCGTTACCGTTAAAAGCGAGGACCTCGTTCCGGGCGACGTTATCGCCCTTGAAGCAGGCGACGCTGTGCCTGCCGATTCCCGTATTATCGAATGCGCCAGCCTGAAGGTTGAAGAAGCAGCCCTCACCGGCGAATCCGTACCTGTTAACAAAAAGGTTGATACCCTTACCCTTGGCGACCAGAAAGACGTGCCGCTTGGCGACCGCAAAAACATGCTGTATAACGGCACCGCCGTTGTATATGGCCGCGGCAAAGCCGTTGTAATCGGCACCGGCATGGACACCGAAATGGGCAAAATCGCAACCGCGATTACCGAAGCCAGCGAGGGCGAAACCCCGTTACAGAAAAAACTCAGCCAGCTCAGTAAAATCCTTACCTACATGGTACTGGGCATCTGCGCATTTATCTTTGCATTCAGCGTATGGCGCGCCGACGCTATTGACACCCGCCTTGTACAGGATTCCTTCATGGTTGCGGTAAGCCTTGCCGTTGCAGCTATTCCTGAAGGCCTGGCAGCCGTTGTTACCATCGTGCTTTCCATCGGCGTTACCAAAATGTCTAAACGCCACGCGGTTATCCGTAAGCTGACGGCAGTTGAAACCCTCGGCTGCACGGAAATTATCTGCTCCGATAAAACCGGTACTTTAACCCAGAACAAAATGACGGTTGTTGACCATTTCCACTTCACCAAAGACCGTCCGTACCTGGCTAAAGCCATGAGCCTTTGCTGCGACGCCGAAATTGACGACGAAGGCCATGTAACCGGCGAACCGACCGAAGCAGCTCTTGTTACCTACTCCTACACCGTAGGCAACCCGAAAAACAAACTCGTTCCCGAATATCCGCGTATCGGCGAAGCTCCGTTCGATTCCGTAAGAAAGATGATGAGTACGGTTCACGAACGCCTGAACAAAGAATACTTAAAGCTCCCGGGCGTATGCGATTACGTTCAGTTTACCAAAGGCGCCCCGGGCGAAGTATTGAAGCTTTGCACGCATTACCTTGACGAAAACAGCGTTATTAAACCGTTAACGGACGATAAACGCGAACTTATCCAAAGCCATATCCGCCGTATGGCAAACAACGCGCTGCGCGTACTTGCCTGCGCTAAACGCGAATATGAAAAACCACCTACGGACTTCAGCCCGGAAGCACTGGAGCATGACCTTATCTTCGTCGGAATTACCGGCATGATTGACCCGGTACGCCCCGAAGTTGTAGACGCTATTAAAGAATGCCACAGCGCCGGCATCCGCCCGGTTATGATTACCGGCGACCATATTGACACCGCTGTTGCCATTGCTAAACAGCTCGGCATCGTTCAAGACGCTTCGCAGGCTATCACCGGCGCACAGCTTAACGAAATCAGCGACGAAGAATTTAACGGCGGAGCCGTTGAAAAATACTCCGTATATGCGCGCGTACAGCCTGAACACAAGGTACGCATTGTAAAAGCTTGGCAGGCACGCGGCAAAGTAACCGCTATGACCGGCGACGGCGTTAACGACGCACCGTCCATTAAAAACGCCGATATCGGTATCGGCATGGGCATTACCGGCACCGACGTTACCAAAAACGTTGCCGATATGGTACTTGCCGACGACAACTTCGCAACCATCGTTGCCGCTGTTGAAGAAGGCCGCCGCATTTACGACAACATCCGTAAATCCATTCAGTTCCTGCTTTCCTCCAACCTGTCGGAAGTTATCAGTATTTTCGTATCGACCATGATGGGCTTTACCATCCTGCTGCCGATTCACCTGCTATGGATTAACCTTATCACCGACGCTTTCCCGGCACTGGCACTGGGCATGGAAAAAGGCGAAGCCGATATTATGAAACGCAAACCGCGTTCTTCCAACGAAGGCATCTTCGCCGGCGGCATGGGCTTCGACTGCGCATACCAGGGCATTATGCTGGCAGGCGTAACGCTGGTATCCTACTTTGTAGGCCACTATGTTGAATCTGGGCGCTGGGAAATTGTTGACAGCCTTGACGGCATGACCATGGCGTTCATCACCCTGGCAATGGCAGAAATCTTCCATTCCTTCAACATGCGCTCCCAGCATCAGTCAATCTTCAGCGCACAGGGCCACAACCCGTATCTGTACGGCTCTATGATTTTCTCGCTGATTTTGAGTACCGGTATCGTTTACATGCCTGTTATTTCCGATATGTTCAAATTCCAGCATATCTCCTTTGAAGAATACTTCATCGCAATGGGCATGGCTTTCTCGGTAATTCCTATCGTAGAAATCGTAAAATACATTCAGCGCAAAATGCGTCATCAGGCATAAAAGCTGATACTTACAAATTAAGCGGTATGGCAGGCGCCATACCGCTTTTATTATGCAAAAACAGCACTGCAAACGCAGCGCTGTTTTTATTTGCACGTTTTTAACTTTTATTAACCATTTGCTGGTAGGCCCTGCCCCAATCCGCCATAGCGTCGATAATGGGGTGCATGGATTTGCCCAGCTCGCTCAGCGAATATTCCACGCGCGGCGGCACTTCCGCATAAACGGTGCGCACCACAATGCCGTCCTTTTCCATCGAGCGCAGGCTGTCCGTCAGCACCTTTTGGCTGATGCCCTCCAAATCTTTTTTCAGCTCGTTAAAACGCCAGGTGCGCATTTGCAGGTTGCGCATTATCAAAAGCTTCCACTTGCTGCCAATAAGGGCAACGGTGGTAGCAACGGGGCAGGCAGGCATTTCTTCTTTCGTCAGCATTTATATCACCCTCCGATAGTATCAATTACAATGTTACACCATAATTATAGCCCGCTGCGGTAAAATACGCAACGCAGTTACCAAAAGGTGACTAAGTAATAGATTTGTGCGTACTTGTTTGTATGAATATAACCTTTTATAATCATAATTGTAAAAAGCAATACGCAAATTACAAAAATTACCGTAACGGAGGTTTTAATTATGAAAAAAGAAACTTTAACTTTAACTAACGGCAGCGTTGATGTTTATAATTACGGCGATGTGAAACTGCACGCTTATTTTACCGGCGACGCGCTGGCAGACGTTGCCTACATTGTAGAAAGCAAAGACGCCCTTGTTGGCATTGAACTGCCTGCCTTTACCGCCGGGCTGGAAACCTGGCAAGCCTACGTTAAATCGCTTGGCAAACCGATGGACAGCATCTTTATTGTGTGCCACCCGGCAGGCGCCAGCTACATTAAAGGCTTAAAAGTTTACGGCACGGCAGGCGCGCAAAAATCCATCACCGGCGGCAGCACTGGCGCTACCACGCAGGGCTTGTTTAAAGCCTTCGGGGCAGATTTCCACGGCGGCGAGGACACGGCGCAGATTGATACCATTGTCAGCGGCAAAGTAACTGTGGGCGGCGTTAATTTTGAAGTTATTGACCGCGGCGAAAGCTACGACCTTGCTATCCCCGCCATGAACGTTATTTACACGCACATGCTGGGCAAAACCACTCACTCCATTTTAACAAGTGCGGAACACATCGGCGCTTTTCTGCAAACGCTTAAAGAATACCAGGCAGCCGGTTACGAAATGATTTTAACCTCGCACGGCGGGCCGGAAGGGCAGGACGCCGTTGCCGAAAAAATAAGCTACCTTACCAAAACCAAAGAAATTTTGGCAAGCAGTAAAACAGCTGACGAATTTAAAGCCGCCATGCAGGCAGCATTCCCTAACTATGATGGAGCCAACTACCTTGATATGAGCGCAGGCTTTTTGTTTAAATAAGTTTTAATACGGGCACTAAAAAACGGACAGGATATAAAATCCTGCCCGTTTTTATTTTTAAATGGTTATTTAAGCACGCTCGGCAGCCAGGTAGCAATTTCCGGGAAGAAGCAGAGAATTAAAATCTCCAGCGCCATAGCAAGCCCAAACGGCACAACGCCTTTGATGATGTCCGTCATGCGGCTGTCGGGGCTGATGCCCTGCAAAACAAACAGGTTCATGCCGACAGGCGGCGTAATCAGTGCCAGCTCCAGGTTCAGCAGCATTACTACGTTGAACCAGATGGGGTCGAAGCCCATGCGCATAATCAGCGGGAACAAAATCGGCAGCGTAATAAAGATGATGGAAATAGATTCCAAAATGCAGCCGAGGAACAGCAGCAAAATGTTGATAGCCACAAACACAACCCAGCGTCCCATATCAAGCCCGGCAACGTATTCCGTCAGCGCCTGCGGCGCATTCAGTATTGTCAGCACAAAACCAAACAGGCTGGCGCCAATCATAATAGCGAAAATCATGCAGCTGGTTTTAATGGTATCGTTTAAAATTTCCGGCAGGTCCTTCAGCGTTAAGGTACGGTATACAAAAAAGGTAATAAACAGGCTGTAAACCGTACCCACGCCGGCAGCTTCGGTCGGCGTAAACGCGCCGGTGTAAATGCCGCCGACAACGATGATAGGCAGCAAAAGACCCCAAAAAGATTTTTTCAGCGCCGATATGCGTTCATCCCAGCTGGCTGCTTCCTGCATCGGCAGGTTACGCGAACTGTACACTACAATGCTAATAAACATCAGCGTTAACACAACGCCCGGCACAACGCCCGACATAAACAGCTTGCCGATAGATTCATCGGTAATAGCGCCGTACAAAATCATCGGTATGGAAGGCGGGATTAAAATGCCCAGCGTACCGCCGGCTGCCACCGTGCCCAGCACCAAATGGCGGCTGTAACCGCGCGAGAGCATTTCCGGAATGGCGATGGAACCAATGGTTACTGCGCAGGCTACGGAAGAACCCGTAATCGCCGCGAAAATAGCGCAGGCAATAACCGTCGCCACGCCCAAACCGCCCGGCAGATGGCGCAGCCATTTATTGGCAAGTTCAAACAAATCGTTGCCGACTTTGCCGGTTAAAAGAATCTGGCTCATTAAAATATACATCGGCACCGCCGTTAAAACAAAATCGTCCAGCGATTTATAGCCGATAATCGGCAGCTGCGCCAGCGCGCCCTCGCCGCCGAGGAACAAAATCATGCCTACTACGCCCGACAGCCCCAGTGCAAACGCAACCGGCAGCCCGGAAAACAGCAGCACCAGAAGGAGAACAGTAAACATTGCCAGCATATTATTTTACCTCCCCTTCAAAATTATTATCTTTAATCTTTTCAATATCGTGCAGCAGCGTGCCAATAATTTGCAGCAGCAGTATAAACATGCCCACCGGCAGCGCAGATTGCGGAATCCACAGCGGCGTGCTTAACGTCGTCGGCGCGCAGTTGTTCAGTTCGATAGACAGCGCCATCATTTTCCACGCCTCAACCGTAAACAGGTAACTGAAAAAAATACCGGCAATGGAAGTAAGCACCTCGATATAGCAGCGCGTTTTAGCGGATAAATGCACGAGGATAATATCGACGTGGATATGCTTTTTGCCCGCGTAAGCAACGCCCATGCCGAGAAAACCTGCAATAATGATGCAGTAGGTGGAAATTTCCATAACCCACTCCGTCGGCGAATCGAAAATATTGCGGGCGACGATTTCGTAAACTATCATAAAACCGGTCAGCATAATCAGCGCGCCGGCAATAACGCCGGCAATTTTCGTCAGCGCCGCCACTACTTTGTCATAAACACAGATAAAACCTTTCACACTAACACTCTCATTCCCTTAAAAGTTAAACTTTAAGCTTTGGTGCAGATGTCGATAAGTTCCTGTCCCAAAGCGCCGTTTTCTTTAACAAACGCATCCCATACGCCTTTGGTTGCTTCCTGCCAAGCGCCGATTTCATTTTCGGGCACTACGTAAACCTGCATGCCTGCCTTTTTCAGGTCCTCCAAAGCCTGCAAGTCTTCGGCTTTAGCGTTGGCGCGGATTTCGTCGCGTACTTCGTTAGAAACTTCGTTGATAATCTTTTTCTGTTCATCGCTTAATTTAGCGTAAGATTTTTCGTTAATCGTCAGCAAAAATTCCGGAGAAGCATGGTTAGTAATCGTCAGGTATTTATGTACTTCGTACATTTTGCGGTCGCGCATAGCGGTAGTGCCGGAAGTCTGTCCGTCGATAGTGCCGCGCTGGATAGCCATGTAAACTTCGCTACTGCCCATCGTTGCGGAGGAAGCGCCCAAAGCCTTAATAGTTTCGGAAGAATATTTGCTGTAACCGCGGATTTTCAGCCCGGCAAAATCTTCAGGGGTTCTAACTTCGCGCAGGTTGTTGGCAAACTGCACAAAGCCATAATCTGCCCAAATTAAGGGGCGCACGCCTTTCTTTAACAGTTCGCCGCCCAGTTTTTCGCCCAGGCCGCTGTCGACGGCTTTATCAACCTCTTCGTAATCGGGGAACAAAAACGGCACGCCAAACACGTCCATGGCAGGCACAATGCTTGCCCAGCGCCCAACGGTGTTCAGCCCCATATCTACGCCGCCGGAGATAACGGCGTCGTTCATGTTTTTATCGTTATACAGCTGCCCGGCAGGATAAATGGTAACTTCAATGCTGCCTTTGGATTTTTCGGCAACCTTGTTTTTAAAATTGTCCATCGCCTTTACCAGCGGATGGCTGGAGGGCAGCGCCGTCGCCATTTTTAAAGTAACCTTGCCCGCGCCGCCGGCAGCTTTGTCATCGCCGCTGCCGCCGCAGCCTGCAACCAGCGTCAGTGCCGCAACCAATGCCGCAGCCGTAAATTTTTTCCACATTTTCATAATAAAACTTCCTTTCCCTTATTTATATTTTTTATCTAATTCATTGTATTCATCAAGCCCGATAAAGCTGTTAAACTCGCTGAAATGCAGCATCTTATCATCACAGTTCAGCGTCGTGCCGTCGCGCCGCAGCGCCGCCAAAACCTCGCCAAAGGCTTTGGTAATGGTGTACAGCGCCGTACAGGGCCAAAATACAATGTCAAAACCAAGGTTTTCCAAATCTTTGCCGGTCAGCTCCGGCGTCCTGCCGCCCTCAATCATGTTGGCAATCAGGATGGTATCCGGAAAGCTTTTGCCGATTTTCTCCAGCTCCTGCGCGCTTTGCGGAGCTTCAATAAACAGTGCTTCCGCGCCGCTGTCCAAATACAGCTTGCCGCGCTCGATAGCTTCGTCCAGCCCGTACACCGCCCTGGCGTCCGTGCGGGCAATAAGCAGCGTCGATTCGCGCAGTTTGGCGTCTGCCGCCGCGCGGATTTTTTTAGCGTGCTCAGCCGCATCTACAACCTGCTTGCCAGCCATGTGCCCGCAGCGTTTGGGCCACACCTGGTCCTCAAACAGCACCGCCGCCGCACCTGCGTGTTCGTATTCGCGCAGCGTGCGCCTGGCGCTCAATGCGTTGCCGTAGCCTGTGTCGCCATCGGCAACGACGGGCACGTCCACCGCACGGGCGATGACGCGCAAAGCGTCCGCCATTTCCGTCATTGATAGGTAACCAACGTCCGGCTCGCCCAGCCTTGACGCCGCCACGGCATAGCCGCCCATTACAACGCCGTCAAAACCCTGCGCCACGGCAATTTTCGCCGTCAGCGCGTCGTACACACCGGGCAATACCAAAATTTCTTTTTGTGCCAGTCTTTTTCTTAATTTCTCTCCCGGCTCCATGTCTCTTCCCCCTATTTTAGGCTT
>DXVZ01000059.1:246-6729 GCA_019417125.1 Phascolarctobacterium sp. | reverse complement strand
ATAATAAACGCCCCTACCGGAAACCCGGTAGGGGCGTGTTCTGCGCGGTACCACCCTACATTATACTCATTGCCTTAACGCCGGTCAGCGCTTTTTCCTACTGCCGTTTCAGAAAAAGGGCTCAGGGGCGAGCTACGCATTTTTGCTTTACCGGTTCGCACCAGCCACCGGCTCTCTTAAAAGCAGCCACGCTTTATTCCCCGTCATAGCTTTTTAATATTATACAAATTTGATATAGCTACAGTATAACAACCCTGTGCTTTGCTGTCAATACAAAATTTTTAAAATCTTAATTTAGTGATACATTATCATCTTTTGTTAACGTGGTTTTTGTAAAGATTTAACACTACATGACATTTTGATAGCATATTAACTGCGCGTTCTGCATTATTTATGGACAAAAACTAAAGCGCCCCGCCGCAGCGGAGGCGCTTTGTGTTCAGTAAGGCTGTTTGTTTAATTAACGGTGTGTTATTTAACAGCCTGCTCCAGCTTCGCCAGGCTTTCCGTCACCATGGCATACTGGTTAATAGCAGCGTATTCGCACACCTGCACTGCCTGCGGCGCATATTTTTTTAAGGCTTTAAAATAACTGTCCCAATTTATATTGCCGCTGCCAACAGGCAAATGGCTGTCGGCACTGCCGTCATTATCGTGAATATGCACGGCAATAAGCCGCTTGTTTAAATCACGCAGCACATCTTCAAGCTGCCAGCCGTTAACATGCGCGTGCCCTGTATCAAGCAGCGCTGCCGCTTCCGGAAAACGTTTAAGCAGGCTTAAATATTCTTCGTAATCAAACAGCAGCGAACCTGTCGTGCGCAGCCCTACGTTTTCCAGCGCCACGGTTACGCCGTATTTTTTGGCACACTTCAAAAGTTTTTCAATGCGTCCGTACACAAGTTCCTGCACGGCGTTTTTTTCGCCCGCAAAACGCCACGCCTCGTTGCTGTGTACTACCACAAACGCCGCGTTTATTTTAGCGGCATAGGCAAAAGTTTTTTCGTAAACATCAAGGTACGCCGTATCATTGGGGTCGGCAAGGTTTACCGCCACACACGGGCCGTGAATGCTGAACCTGCGTTCAATGCTGTCCCTGCTTTTTAAATCTTTCAGCACAAAATCCCAGTAATGGTCGGTGCCGAACTCATAAAAAATTTCAATGTCATACTGCATCGGCAAAGCCTTTAAAAATGCCTTGCTGAAACTGCCGAAAGGCAAATCACTTACCGAAAATTTCATTTTATAATCTCACCCTTTTGTACATAACCGATGTTGTTTTTGGTTTCGTAATCAAACAGGCTTACCTCGTCCCAGTTAAAGGCGAGCCCCACATTGCCGCTGACCTCGCTGCCGGTGCCGGGCAGGGTAACAAAAACCGTTTCGCCGCCGTCCGTTTTAACCGTCAGCGTGCGCTGGTTGCCGGTGTTTTCCTGGTAGTTTACGCAGCCCTTAATCTGCCCGTTTGCGGCAGGGGTTAAATGCTCCGGCCTGATGCCGATAAGCACGTTGGTGCGCCCGTTCAGCAGCTTTTGCCACAGTTCAGGCACGTCGCTTAAAGTATCGCCGATTTTAATTTTGCCGCTGCTGTAATAAGCGCTGACAATGTTCATAGCGGGCGAGCCGATAAAGCCTGCCACAAAGGTGTTGGCAGGGTGGTGGTAAATGCTGTCCGGCGTGCCCACCTGCTGCAAAGTGCCGTCCTTTAAAACGACGATGCGGTGGGCAACCGTCATTGCCTCTACCTGATCGTGCGTTACGTAAATCATGGTCGGCTTGTAAATTTCGTGGATGCGCACCAGTTCCGTCCTTGCCTGCTGGCGCAGCTGCGCGTCCAGGTTAGAAAGCGGCTCGTCCAATAAAAAGTACGGCGATTGCTTAACCAGCGCGCGGCACAGCGCAACCCTCTGCTTCTGCCCGCCGCTCAGCTCTTTCGGCTTGTGGTTTTCGTAGCCCTCTAAATTTAAAATTTTTAAAGCTTCGGAGGTGCGCCTTTTAATTTCGTCCTGCGGCAGCTTTTGTATTTTTAAGCCGAAGGTAATATTATCCCACACGGAAAGATGCGGAAACAAAGCGTAGCTTTGGAACACCATCGCCACGTTGCGCTCTCCCGGCGGCACGTCGTTAATAACCCTGCCGCCCATATAAAGCTCGCCGCTGGTAATATCCTCAAGCCCCGCAATCATGCGCAGGGTAGTGGTTTTGCCGCATCCCGAAGGCCCCAGCAAAATTAAACGTTCGCCCTCTTTAATTTCCAAGTTTAACGATTTAACGATATTGGCAGCGCCATACGATTTACATACATTATCAAAAACTATGCTGTTCATTATTAACCTTTAACCCCCGATTGCATAAATGTATTAAGGATGAATTTTTGGCAGAACACATACAGCACCAGCGGCGGAAGGCTCGTCAGCACGGCAACCGCCATGGCAATGCCCCATTCGCTGCCGCCCTCGGCGCTGATGAACATTTGCAGTGCCAGCGGCAGGGTGTACATATCTTTGTCCTGCAAAACCAGCAGCGGCCAAAAATATTCGTTCCACGAATTGATAAAAAACAAAATGGCAACGGCAATTACCGAAGGCTTAATCAGCGGAAATATTACGCGCCGCAGCACTGTAACAGGTTTGGCACCGTCAAGCACAGCAGCCTCCAAAAGTGCTTTGGGTATGCCGCGCATCGTCTGGCGCATTAAAAAAATGCCCATGCCGTCCGCAAAAGCTGGCAGCATTACGCCCAGCGGGTGGTTTAACAGGTTCAGCTTGCTCATCAGCAGGTAGTTAGGCATAATCAGCACCGTTACCGGGATAAAGAAAGTCAGCAGCATGCTGTTAAAAATGGTCTCTTTATATTTAAAGTTATAGTAAATAAAGGCAAACGCCGCCAAAATGCTGGTTACAACCTTCATCACCGTTGTACCGGCGGCAATAATAAAAGTGTTGTAAATATAAGTAAACAGCGGAAAATCCTCCAACACCGTGGTGTAATTATCCAGCGTCGGCGGAAACGGCAGCGGGTTCAGCGTAGCCTGGAAAATCTGGTCCAAATCCTTTAAAGAAGTGGAAATCATAAAAACTATCGGCCACAGCTGGATAAACACGGCAATTAAAAGCGGAATATGCCATAAAAGCTCTTTTTTATCAGTTTTCATAATATACCTTCTTCTCTAAATATTTGTTTCTGAACAGCAGGAACGCTATGTAGCACACCATGGTAATAATGGCAAACGCTGCGGATTTGCCGGTTTGGAAAAATACAAAGGCGTACTGGTAAATAATGTACACCAGGTTAGAACTGCCCTGGTCCGGCCCACCCTGCGTCAGCATGTTAACCGGCACCAGCACGTACTGCAAGCCAAACACCACGGTAATGGTAAACACATAAATTGCGGTCGATGACGTCATCGGCACGATAATCTGTTTAAAAATCTGCCAGTTGCTGGCGTTTTCCAGCTTCGCCGCTTCAATCATTTCTTTCGGTACGGCAAGCATCGCCGCCAGCATTACAATCAGGTTGTAGCCAAAAACCTTCCAGCCGATGATGGTGCAGATAGCAAAAATTACCAGCCAGTTTTCCTTAAACCAGCGCGGCGATTCTATATCGAACCACGAAAGCACAATGCTTAAAGGCCCCGCCAGCGGATTGTAAATCCACAAAAATAAAATACTGGCAACCGCCAGTGAAAGCGTTGCCGGCATAAACAGCGTAGAGCGGTAAAAACCCTTGCCGCGCTGGATTAAATGCCCCAGCACATACGAAAACAAATACGGCAGCACAAAATTAAGCACCAGCATAATCAGCACAAAAACAACCGTATTGGCAAGTATTTTAATAAGTTCCGCACTGCCAAGCACATCAGCATAATTATCAAGCCCCACAAACTTCATATTGGGGCTTACCATGTTCCAGCTGAAAAAACTTAAATATAAATTTTGCAGCAGCGGCCAGTACGAAAACACCGCAAAAAAGAATACGCTCGGCAGCAAAAATAAAAAGGCATGCCATTTTCCTTTTTCCATAAAAATTACTCCTTTAGCAAAAATCAGGCTGCCGCTCAAAGCAGCAGCCTGAAACTCATCGCCATGCCGTTATTACAGCAGGGCGTTAATTTTTTCCGCAGTTTCGTGCAAAGCCTGCGCAGCGCTTTCTTTGCCGCTTAAAATAATATCGCGGGCGTCGATAAGAAGCTGTTCTGCCTGCAAACCGTTAGCGCCGGGGAAGCTTGCCCAGGGAACCAGGTTAGGCATTAACGACAGCGCAACCTGAATGTTCTTGTTGCTTTCTACCAGCTTTTTAAAGCCATTAGGGTCGTTTTCAACGCCTTTGCGCGGCGGCAGGTAGCCGGTACCGGTACTCCATTTCAGCAGTGCTTCCGGAGATTCCAGATACTTGATAAATTCAACGGCAGCCTGTTTTTTAGCGTCGTCGGTGCTGAACAGCATCAGGAAGTTGCCGCCAGCCGGAACTTTCAGCTCTTTGCCTTCAAATACCGGGAACGGAGCAGCCATTACTTCAAACTTGGCGCTCTTTTCAAAGTTGGCACGTTTGCCGATAGTGGTGCAAACCATGCCCAGCTTGCCGCTGAGGTAAGCCTGGAAGCCTTCTTCGTTAGTAGCGTGCAAACCAGTGCCTTCTTTAACCATGTCAGCTAAAAGCTGATATGCTTCTGCAGCTTCCGGGGTATCGAAACCGGCTACGGTTTTACCGTCAACCTTTTTCAGCATGCTGCCGCCGTTCGATTCGATAATAGCCTGCTGAGTCCAGTTATCCGCATATTCCTGCATAAAAAAGCCCATGTTGCCGGTGTTGTCTTTAATCTGTTTGGCAGCGGCTTTAACTTCGTCCCAAGTTTTAGGCGGGTTAGCCGGGTCAAGCCCTGCGGCTTTAAAAATTTCGGGGTTGTAGTAAAGTACCGGCACGCTGATGGAATACGGCACGCCAATCTGCTTGCCGTCGTCAGTCTGCGCCAGCGCTAAAACGTTAGGCAAAAAGTTATCCTTTAAAAAGTTGGGGTCTTTGCCGTCTTTGGCAAACGCATCGTTGATATCCTGATATTTAAGGTTTTCAGCAGCATAATTAAGGAACGACCAGCCCATCTGCACTACGTCCGGGTTTTTGCCGGAGGCAATGGCTGCCTGCAAATTCTGCGTAAGACCTTTATACATATCCGGGTTGTATTTTTCAACAACTTCAATGTTGGGGTGCTTTTCATTAAAATCTTTTACCAGTTCTTTAACCGTCTGTCCGCCGAAGCTTTCGGACGCTACATGCCAGTATTCAATCTGCACCTTTTTACCGCTGGTGCTGTCGGCAGATTTCGTATCGCCGCCGCAGCCCGCCAAAAACGCGGTGCACATGGTTGCCAGCAAAACGCCTGCAATTTTCTTTTTAAAATTCATTCTTATACCCTCCATATTTTCTAGTTTTCTGTATCTTAACATTGCAACTTAAAATGCAATGTATGTAACAGATTAAATATTTTTAAAATAAACGTAGTTTCCGTTAAATAAATGTAAATTATGTAAAATTTTTAACACAATAAATTCACAGCTTGCGCCGCGCACGAAGTTGACACCGCGGCACGCTTTTCGTTACAATATAATTAACTAACACGAGGAGGTTTTTCACAAATGAATAAAAATTTAATGATGGTTATCGCCGCGCTGCTGGTAATTTTTGGCCTGGTGATGAGCGGCTACAACAACCTTGTCAGCATGAACGAAAACATCAATGGCAAATGGTCGCAGATTGAAAACCAGCTGCAGCGCCGCAACGATTTAATACCCAACCTGGTAAACACCGTTAAAGGCTACGCCGCGCACGAAAGCGACGTTTTTAAAGCCGTTGCCGATGCGCGCGCCAAACTTGGCGGCGCCACAACCGTACAGGAAACCAGCCAGGCAGATGGCGAACTTTCCAGCGCGCTGAGCCGCCTGTTAATGGTTGCCGAAAACTATCCGCAGCTTAAAGCCAACGCCAACTTTACGCAGCTGCAAGACGAACTTGCCGGTACCGAAAACCGCATTGCCGTATCCCGCCAGGATTACAACAACGCAGTGCAGCAGTTTAACGCCAGCATTAAACAATTCCCCACCGTGCTGTACGCCGGCATTTTGGGCTTTAGCCAGCGCGATTATTTTGAAGTGCCCGAAAGCGCCAAAGCAGTGCCGCAGGTACAATTTTAAAATGCGTTAAGGATTTTTAACCATGATGAAGCGTTTTATAATCCTGCTTGTGGTACTGGTGCAAACCTTTTGTGCCGCAGCAGGGCTGGAAGCGGCGCAGATACCGCCCAAACCGCAGCCCGGCACCAACATTTACGTGCAGGACTACGCTGACGTTATCTCGCCCAATTCCGAAAAAATAATTTATTCGCTGGGGCGCGAACTGGACAGCAAAACCACGGCGCAGGTTGCCGTGCTGACAGTACCCACGCTGGACGGCGAACCCATTGAAAGCTATGCGCTGAACGTGCTGCGC
>DXVZ01000059.1:0-236 GCA_019417125.1 Phascolarctobacterium sp. | reverse complement strand
TGCGCAGCTGGGGCATTGGCAGCAAAGATAAAAACAACGGCGTGCTGATTGTAGTTGCCACCAATGACAGGCAAAGCCGCATTGAAGTAGGCTACGGGCTGGAGGGCGCGCTGCCCGACGGCTTAACCGGGCGCATACAGGACGACACCATGCTGCCTTACTTTAGGCAGGGCCAGTACGAAAAAGGCATTGTTAACGGCTATGCTGCAACGGCGGCGACTGTAGCCAAAGAATAC
>DXVZ01000058.1 GCA_019417125.1 Phascolarctobacterium sp. | reverse complement strand
CCTTTTTATTTTATATATTTAGTTTTAAAACATAATGTCGCCTGGTTCGTAATCAACCGTAGTTTTTATAAAGGCTATCTCGTTGCAGTACGGATACTGCGGGCAGTACACACATTCTTTCCATACCTTTTGCGGCAACTTTTCCTTGGCGGTTTCAATGTAATCGCACTTGGCAAAAAAGCCTGGCTGGTAAGTAAGCGTAAAAAACATTTTTACGCCGCGCTCAATTCCTTCCTGCTCCAAGCGCTGAACAATACTGCGTCCGATGCCATTAGTTTTGCGTTCCGGGTCAACCGCCAGCGAGCGTATTTCTGCCAGACGGTCCCACACAAAATGCAGTGCGCCGCAGCCGATTAAACGGTTATTTTCTATAGCGACGATATAATCGCGCAGATTTTCGTAAATTGCATTGCGCGCACGCGGCAGCATTAAGCCCTCACGAGCATAATCATTCAGTAATTTATGAATATTTTCAACATCGTCAAAAGTAGCGCGACGGTAAGTAATCATGCACTCTGCCCCCTTAAATAACTGTTAAGCACTATCCTAACACTCATTTAATAAAAATGCAATATCCAGGCGCGTATTTTACAAAAATTTTCCGTCCCCTAAAGGGGTTGCTTGTTTAAGAAATGATGATTGGGTTCGTTAATTTTAACGGCGTCCGTCCCTAAAATCAGGGTAAAAAGTTAATTTTTACGCCGCCCATGCCCAGCGCTGTTTTTATGCCGATACCGGCATATTCTGCGTAAGCGGCCAAAAGTGCGGCAATGCGGTTTGCAGGAGCTGTGCCGTGCAAAAGCAGGCTGTAACGCCCCTTAAAAGCATCTATAGGCGCCCCGCCGACAGAATACTGCTGCAGCGACAGGTTATAGCTTATAACCTTAGCCGCCTGCGCCAAATGCTCTGCCAGGTTTTCTTCTTCCAGCAGTATGCCGCCGCTAAAAGTGTTCCAGCGTTTTAGCAGGCTGCGGAAAATATAAACGTTATCGGGATAGATTTTATAACTGCCAAAGGCTTTAAAGGAAACGGAAGTTAAAAAAGTAAACTCCAGTCTGCACGGCGGCTGCGGCATAGTAAAAAAATGCTGTGCCAATTCTGTATAGGCAACTTTTTTTACCAACTGCGGCTTACTTAATTGTACCACATAATCCTTTTGCTTTAAATATAAATTTTGCGGCATGGCGTTAAATACATGGCTAATCTCCTCTGCCGCTTCGCCCGTCAGCGCCGCTATCCGCCATACGGCGCGCTCTGCCGCCTTATCGTAATACACATACTGGCTGAACGGACGCAGCGCCGCCTTGTGCATGGCAGCGGCGAAATCTGCATGAGCGTATTCCATCAGCGCGCCGTGCAAAATGCTGCCGAACGATTGATGCAGGCGCTGCCCTTCCGGCAGCTTCAGCGTAATTTCCATAATTTGCGGCATCTTATCCCTCCGTTATGGTGCAAACACCCATCAAAGTTATGCCCTTGCGCGTTTTGGCGGTTTGCAGCGCACGCGGCGAAGCAAATTTATCCAGGCGTAAATGCGCGTGCTTATAAAAGCTGTTGTGCAAAACCATGGCTGCCGCCGCTGTAAATGCTTTTCTGTCCGGTGCCAGCGCCGAAAGCAAGCTTTTGGACATAAACCCGCTGCCGCTGCCCAAAAACAGGTTGGCATTTTTTGCTTTGGCAAACTCCTGCTTTAAAGAACGCCCGAAAATTTGTTTTTCGCGTTCCAGCACAAAGTCCGTAAAATCCTTTTGACGCTCAATCAACTCTGCCACCGAGGTCACAACACCGCCAAATACGGCTTTATCCAGCGTAATGCTAAAATGCTGGCACGCCCCCTGCGGCAGGCATTCGCGGAACATATTAAGGTTTTTGGTTTTTATTTCGCCGCTTTTCGCCATAAACACCGCCTCACGTTTCTGCACAATTACCGGCACCGTCCGCCCGTCGCTGTACGAATCGCTTACCGACAGCCCCTTCATAATACTGCAGTTCATATTGCTCTGCGGCAGCAGCTCGGCACTGTATTCGCTTTTAGGTATTTTTAAGCGGTGCAGCAAAGTAACTTCCAGCTTTTGCGCCAGCCTTGCCAGTGCGCCGCCCTTATCGCGGCTGCGGCTGTCGTTCAGCACGCGGCACAGCTCGTTCCACGCTTCAGCGCGCAGTTTGTCCTCCTGCAAAAGCAGGCTGAACAAAATTCCCGTGCGCAGCGCGCCCTTAAGGCTGCTGCCAGGTATATACGGATGCCCTTCTATGTCATGGACGGTGCGCACTATTTCCGTCATGCGCGTTTTATTGGCAGCAAGTATTTCCGGCGCAACTTCTACTTTGGCATAATCAGTTACAGCTTCGCCAAAAGCCTCCATGGCAAAACCTTTTTGCTGTATCCACTCGTATAAACTACCGGCGCGCAGCTTTGTTTTTATTAGTTCTTCAAACTCACCAAGCAGGTTATTTTCAAACAAAAACTTAACCCACAAGCGCTCATTTAAAAAATAAACGCGCCTTGCTGCGGCATCGTATAAATACTGATAGCTGTAAACCGTACCGGTTTCGTCGGTAATATGCACCGGGCTTAAACATGTAACGGACATTTTTTTATATTCAAAATTACTGATACTCATACAGGCAACCCCATATATATAGCCTTGCCGTAGCGGTAAACTGCGTGCCCAGCCCCTCCGGCAGCAAATTCCAGCAGACGCCCCTCTACCCTTTCGGGAAAGCACGAACCTGCCTGCAGCATATAAACGCTGCTGCGTTTTTCAAAGCTTTGCGCAGAGCGGTTATAAATAAAGCCGCTGCGTTTTAAAAGTTTAAACGCGCCCTGTTTAACAATGCTTATACAGCTTTCTTGCGGGCACAAAACCGAAAGCGCCATTTGCGGGCAGCCGGTTCTGGCATTCAGCAAATTATACAGCATGCCCGCATCGCCGGTGCAGTACGGGTCTAAAGCCAGAGGCGAGCCTTTTAAAATAAATTTGCCAAAGCCGCTGCTGCGCCTACCGCCAATGCCGCTTAACCCCAGAAGCTCTGCCGTTTTGGCAAGCGAATTAAGCAGTTCTTCGTTCTCCACGCCGATAATACAGTAAAGACCCGCTCCCGGCGCAAAGGTATAATTACTTACATAGTATGCGCTGCCACCGCTTCTGCAATCCATACGCCGCTGTACACCGCTCCAGCCTAAATCCGGCTGCGCCTGGCCGGCGTCCGTTATCTGCATCGGGTGCAGGTAATCGTAAATGCCGCTAACGCGGATATACTCCATATTCTCGTGCCCGCGCCGTTCTTCGTACTGCAAACACAACTCTTTAAAAGAAAGGCGCAAATCAAGCGGATTAACCTTTTCTTTGCGGTGCAGCGGCACCGGCACATATAATTCCTCCCCGCTGCCGCTGTAATAAGGCATTAGGTCGCTTAAAAGCAGCCTGCCATCACGCGCGGCTTCGATATATTCGCCGCACAGGCTGTCAGACAGCGCCGCAGCTTCTGTCACCAGCGCGCTGAACAAAGTATCCGCGCAGCAGTTAAACGCCTGCAAACCTCCGCCCTTTTTATTGCCTGCCGTGCCGAAATGCACCGGCGTTAAAAACTTAAACTGCAAAATGTAGTACTTCATTTTAAACAGCTTCCTTCAAGCTCTTCCTTCAGCTTGCCGGCATATTCTTCAAGCCCTTTGTTTAAACCGGCGTAACGCACCGAAAAATTGCTGAAAGCCACTCTGCCGTACCCGCGCGAGCCATGCCCGCCAAGGTAATCCATCTGCAGCATCATCAGCGCCGCCGAAAGCGTGGCAAAATCTTCTTCAATCTCGTTTTCGTTTTCGATGTTGTACACCAGCTTAAATGCAAAATCAGTACCTGCAGGCACTCTTTCAATCTGGCGCGGAATCGCCGTCGCCGACAGGCGGGTAATAGAGTTTTCAAACTTAACCTCGCCCATATAGGTATCAGTATCCAGGCGGCTGATTTTTTCGATACTCTCCGGCGTTACAAAAATATCGTAAAATTGCAGGCGCGCGCCGATAACGCCGTTTTTAGAAGTAGAACCAAACAGGCGGCAAATCACAGCGTCATCGTCTTCAATTTTGTTAAGCACATACCCTGGCGAGCGCATTTTGGCAAGTAAGGTACGCAGTTTACCTTTCAGCGAGCTGCCGGGAATAATTGGCACCTTGGTAAAATGGTCGCGCACAAACGGGCTTTCTACTGCGCCGATGGGGGTAAAATCGCTGGAAGTGCCGATATGCAGCCCCGTTACCAATGTAACCACAGCCTCTATTAAAAACTTTCCTTTTAAAACTGCCTGCTTCATTATTTATCCTTGCCTCCGTAAAATTTATGAAATGCCCCCAGCGCCTGCACATACTTTGCAAAAATGTCAAAGCGCTCTGTGCTGTCGCCGATGCTGTCAATCATCTCCACCAGCCCTGATTTTTCTACAAAAGCGCCGACAATGTTTTTTTCGCGCCCAGCCTGGTATAAAAGCTTAACCTTTAAAAATTTTACCTCGGCAACCAGTTCAGGCGGCAGCCTGTCAGGCTCCGCACTGCGCATTTTATAAACCTCAATGCGGTCGCGCACTAAATTAACCGAAGTTAAAAACTTACGGATATGCCCTGTTTTTAACAGCAGCACATCGTTATTAAATTTATCCTTAACCATAATGCCCTTAACGGCATTTTCGGCCCTTGCTATAATATCCATCAAAAATCCTCCTTAGGGGCATTCGGCAAACTGTAAATCAGAAGTTCCAGCGCCGTTAAAAGCTGCCTGCGCCCTTCCGTATCCAGCGCCCAGGCGTAAAGCCTGCTGCGCAGCGTGTTATACACCTCTGCCGTTTCGGTATTGTCCGTTTTAGGTTCCAGCAGCGCCACGGCATAAGCAAAATGCGCCAGGTTAAATTTGCCCTCCGGCGATGTCAGCACAGCATGCAGTTTATACAGCGTATCCCTATCCGCCTTTATCCTGCCTGCGGCGGCAGCAGTGCCGAAACTTAAATGCTCCAGTAAAAAGCCCAATTTACCGGCACACACATCTTTTTCAAAAACGCCCCAGTCGTACACATGCATCAGCCCGCCCTCCGGGCCGCTTACATAATCGGCGTTCTGACCAAACAGCGCAATCTTGCCTGTGCCAGGCACGTCCTTTGCAGCTTTTTTCAGCAGCTCTGCCTGTATAAACATCTGGCTGATTGGAAAATCAGGTGTAAACATGCCGATTCCTGCCGAAAACGCCAGCTTGCCATTGGTATAGCCTTCAAACGCACGGTGAATATCCACCGCTACTTCCACAACGTCATCCCACGCACCCAGCAAAAAGATGTTGTCGCCGCCGCTGTAAATAACGTGTATGTTGCGCCACTGCTGCTTGGGCTTATTAAACAAACGGAACTGCTGCGTTACTTTGCCGGAAGCATTCTGTACGCTGCCTTTGAAAATTTTATCCAAAATAATCTTAAAAAAGAACGATAAACGCCCCGAAAACGCCGCCTGCCTTGCCAGCGTCAGGTATCTCAGCGGGTCGGGCAAATCATTGCGGTAAAAACCAGCCTTTAAGGCAATACCTATCGCATCCACGTCAGCCATCAGCACGCCCAGGCGCTTAACCCCGGTGTAGGTTTCGCCCATGCTTTTCGCCGCCAGTTCTTCCATATCCGGCACACGTCCGGTTTTAGGGTCGCGTACGCAGTAATCGCAGCGGCGAATGCGGAAATAAAGGCTCTTATCGGAAACGCCGCCTTTGTTGCTGTAAAGATAAACAATTTTGTTGTGCTGCTTGAATTTTTCCAGCTCTTTAGCTGCCATTACCTTTAAATACAGCACCCGCTTATAACCAGGCACCGCCGCACAGCCCGTAATGCGGTTAGTGCATACCGCCAGCACCCTGTCATCCAAAAACGACGCCTTGCCAAGTTCCAAAAGCGCACGGCAGTTTTGGCATAACCCGTCCTTGCGCCCTTCGTCGGCATCGGTTACATACCTGTGGCACATGCAGCACTCCGAAGCTTCCACTTTTTTGTTAAAACTGCTTTCCGGGTTAAACAAATCCGCCAGCACCGCTTCGGAATAACGGTTCTTTTTATTGTTTTCAACCTGCAAATCGGCTCGCGCCAACACGTCGCTGCCAATCTGCCTGCCAACCAGCTCTACCGGCGTAAACTCTGCCGCTCCCAGCGAAACATACAGCTGCGTGCCAAAATTTTGCAGCAGCCAGCCGTTTATATACTCCGTAAAAGCGTCTAAATCCTGGCGCATTTGCTCCGTGTTAGGCGCAATTAAATACAAACGCCCGCCGCCGGTATAAATAATATTTGCACGGCACAGCTTTAAATAATTAACCAGTTCTTCGGCAATAATCTGAGAAAAAAACTCTAAATACATCGACCGCCCACGCATAGAAGCCAACGGCGACTGCACCGCCGGTGCGGTTAAAAAGCCGTAAATGCCGGCAATATCTGCCGATACAATTAAAAACAGCGGCTCGTTCTGTATCTGTTCCAACTCCTGCCTGCGGCAGACAGCAGCGTAATCGGTAATTCCCTCAGCCTCAAAATAATGGGCAATGCTTACAGCCAGCGCCGCCGTAATTTTTACATGTTCCCACAGCGAAATATCGCGCGGTAAATCCTGTCGCACCGTCAGCGGCAAATAGTAAAGCGTATCTTCCAAAAGCTGCAAAAGTTCATGCACTGGCATCTCCAAAAGCGGCTTTTGCTTCAGCTTGTTTTCTATCGTTTTTAACAGCTTGGCATAATCCTCTGGCGCCGCCTTTATATCGTCGCGCACTGCGTAATTTATTTCTTTACTGATGTTAATTTCCTTTGGTAAAAAATAACGCTTGTAAGTATCGTTGTCCGAAAAATAGTTAAACACAGATTCCAAACACAACGAAATGTCAAACTTATCCTCTGGCAGCCGTTCTGTCTTTTCTGCACCAAACGCAACGGAATCCGCCAGATAAATAATGTACGCCAAATCATTATCCGCCAGCTCCGCGCTTTCAAAATCGCGCCTGCGGTGATGGCTGATGCAGCGCAAAATCTGCTGGGCGCGCGCATCGCTTTCCGGCAGCAGGCGTGCCAGCCACTCCGCGCCAAATTTAGGGTAAGTTTCCGCCTCCACCGTCATACCGGCACGGTAGCACATTTTTCCAATATCATGCAGCAAAGCAGCCTTTGCCAGTAAAGTATAATCTATCATCTTAAACTCCGTACAGCCAAAAATATATAATAAAGACAATTCGACAAAAATATAATAAATCCTTTATATTTTAAGTATTTAATATCAAAAATATATTAATGAGTGTCAACAATAAATAAAAACCGGTAAACTGTATCTAACTAAACAGTTTTACCGGCAAAATTACTGTTAAACTTTATACCCCACGTGTTTCCGGGCTCCAAATAATTTTATGCAGCTGCACCTGCACCACTGCGTTAACGGTTTTGTGCCTCTGCATAAAATCAACTATTGCGCTCGGCTCTATACTGCCCCAAACAGGGCTGACGTAATATTTGCAAGGCAGGTTCAAATTATAAACCGTCAAAAACTCCTCCAAATCACGCTGCGAAGATACCACAAATTTCAGCACATCGCGCTCCGTTAAAAGCGCAAGGTTTTCGCGCCGCATTAAATGGTGCACGCCGCTGTCCGGGCACTTCCAATCCATCGTAAAAAATACGCCTGGCAAATTTAAAAAATTGTCTAACGCCACCGTGCCGTTGGTTTCAATGTTCACCTCGTAGCCTGCGGCGCTAAGCGCTTCTAAAAGTTCCCGCACATGCGGATGAATTAACGGCTCGCCGCCAGTCAGCGTAATACGCGGATAAGCGTAAGCCTGTACCTTTGCCAAAATATCGGCAAGCGACATATTGGGCGGCAGCATTTGCAGTGCGTAATCAGTATCGCAATAATTGCAGCGCAGGTTGCAGCCGTTTAAACGGATAAATGAGGTAAGCATGCCAGTGCGCACACCCTCGCCGTCAACGCTGGCAAAAATTTCACTGACGCTGTATTTTAAATTATTTTTCATAAATGGCAGTGTTCCCTTCGCTTTCCTGCACCACTACTTTAACGCAGTTTGGTATATGCCCGCAAATGTAATGCGCAATGTTTTCGGCTGTCGGGTTCTGCCCATCCAAAACCTCGTTAATATATTTATGGTCAAAAGTTCCGTTAACTGCTTTTTTTATATCGGCAAAATCCACTACCATGCCCTGCGCGTTAAGCTTTTCTGCCTTACAGGTAACTTCCACCTTCCAGTTATGCCCGTGCAGATTAGTGCAGGGGCTTGGGTACGGCAAATCCAGCTTGTGCGCCGCACTAAACTCCAGCTTTTTTATAACAGTATACATCGCAACCTCCGTAGTAATGCTTACATAAAAATAAACTCTGTATATTACTATAACTGAAATTCGCGAAAATTTCAATCAGCATTGCTATGCCAAAAACTTCCAAAATTTATACAAAAACAGTATTGCAATATTGTTTTTACTGTATTACATTATTGTATTATTGTATTACATCATGATATAATATTTTAAAAGGAGATGATTATTATGGCAACTGCAACCGCAACAATAACCGCAAGAATTGCTGCTGAAGATAAAAAGCTTTTTGAAGATTTTTGCCGCAGGACAGGTATGACAACTTCAACAGCTATCAATATGTTTATCAAAAATACACTGTATCGCCAAGCCTTACCATTTTCTGTAACGGCAGACCCATTTTACAACCCAGAAAATTTAAAAAGGTTAAGAAAAGCATTTAAAGATATAGAAGAAGGGGAAGTAACTCAGCACGAGTTAATCGAAGTTGAAGATGAATAAAGTTTGGACTGATGAAGCATGGGAAGATTATCTTTACTGGCAGACGCAAGATAAAAAGACTTTAAAGCGTATAAATAAACTGTTAAACGATATTGACCGTAATGGCTATAACTGCATTGGTAAAGCTGAACCATTAAAATATGATTTAAGCGGTTTATGGAGTGTGCGTATTGACCACGATAACCGCATAGTTTTTAAAATTGCAAACGATAATTTGTATATTGCACAATGCGGTGCTCATTACCGCGATAAGTAAAAGCAGCATATAACAAGAAATACCCCATTTAGCGAATAATAGTAAATAGGGTATTTCTATCTTTTATATAACCTTTTCATCATATCATTATATCTAAGGCTATATAATACTACTAAACCTGT
>DXVZ01000057.1 GCA_019417125.1 Phascolarctobacterium sp. | reverse complement strand
GCGCTGCCCTGACTACGCCATTTTTGTACACAAAGAAGGAGATGAGAAGTAATGTCCAAAGTTTTATTATTGCAAGGCAACCAGGCTGTTGTTGAAGGCGCAATTGCAGCCGGTGTAAAATTCTTTGCCGGTTACCCCATTACTCCTTCTACGGAAGTGGCGGAATCCTTAGCCGAAAAGCTGCCTAAAGTTGGCGGCAAATTCATTCAGATGGAAGACGAAATTGCTTCCATGGGCGCTGTTATCGGCGCGTCCTTAACCGGCAAAAAGGTTATGACTGCTACCAGCGGCCCTGGCTTTTCGTTAAAACAGGAACTTATCGGCTATGCCTGTGCTGCCGAAATTCCTTTGGTAATTGTAAACGTACAGCGTGTAGGCCCGTCCACCGGTCAGCCTACCAGCCCCTCCCAGGGCGATATTATGCAGGCGCGTTGGGGCACCCACGGCGACCACTGGCTGATTGCCCTTACCCCGGCTAGCGTGCCAGAATGCTTTGAACTGACTCTGCGCGCTTACGCTTTAAGCGAAAAATACCGCGTGCCGGTAATCCTTTTAATGGATGAAGTTATCGGCCATATGCGCGAAAAAATTGAACTTCCTGACGATTACAGCGATTTTCCGCAGGCAGAACGCAAACAGCCGGACTGCGCACCGGAAGACTTTAAAGCTTACGCTACGGACGAAAGCCTTGTACCGGCAATGCCAGCCTTTGGCAGCGGCTACCGCTGGCATGTAACCGGCCTTGTTCACGATGAAACCGGCTTCCCGAAAGGTACCCCGGCAGCTACGCTTGCCGCAGCTAACCGTCAGCGCGCTAAACTTGAAAACAACCTTGACGATATCGTACAAGTAGAAAACTACCGCATGGACGACGCCGAATTTGCTGTTGTCGCTTTTGGCGGCGGCGCACGCACCGCTTACGAAACCGTTGACATGGCGCGTGCCGAAGGCTTAAAAGTAGGCCTTGTACGCCCCGTTACCATCTGGCCGTTTGCCGAAGCACAGATGAAAGAGCTTGCCGGCAAAGTAAAAGGCATTTTGGTACACGAACTTAACTGCGGGCAGTATGTACAGGAAGTTGAACGCGCCGTTAACGGCAAAGTGCCTGTAAGCCTGTACGCTAAATACGATAACGAACCTGCAACTCCGGCCCAGCTTTTGGAAGAAGTTAAAAAAGCTATGGCGGCCCTGTAAGGAAAGGAGACTATATTTATGAATATGGAAGAAATGATCAATAAATATTTCCGTCCGGGCCGTTTGCCGCATATCTGGTGCCCCGGCTGCGGCAATGGCGTTGTTACCGGCAGCGTTGTTAAAGCTATTGCCAAGCTTGGCCTTGATAAAAACGACGTAGCCGTAATTTCCGGCATCGGCTGCTCCAGCCGTGCTTCCGGCTATCTTGATTTTAATACCGTGCATTCTGCGCACGGCCGTGCTATTCCGGTAGCAACCGGCGTTAAGCTGGCAGAACCCAAACTGAATGTTATCGTTCTTACCGGTGACGGTGACGCTACCGCTATCGGCGGCAACCACTTCATCCACGCCTGCCGCCGCAACATCGACATGACCGTTGTTGTTTACAACAACAGCATTTACGGCATGACAGGCGGCCAGTATTCCCCAATGACTCCGTATCACAGCAAAGCAACCACCGCGCCTTACGGCATGATTGAGCCTGACTTTGATTTGCCGGAACTGGCTAAAGCAGCCGGTGCAACCTTTGTTGCCCGCTGCACTACCTTCCATGCGCAGATGCTCAGCGACCTTATCGTTAAAGGCATTCAGCACAAGGGATTCAGCGTTATCGAAGCCGTTTCCGCCTGCCCGATTTCCTTCGGGCGCCAGAACAAAATGGGCGGCCCTGCCGAAATGATGATGTGGCAGCGCGACCATGCGGTTCCGGTTGCGGCCTGGGACAAACTGCCTGAAGAAAAACGCGAAGGCAAATTCCCTATCGGCGTACTGTATCAGGTAGAAGGCAAAAAAGAATACACCGAGGCATACGATGAACTTATTGCCATGGCGCAGGGAGGTAAATAATATGAAACACGAATTACGTTTATCCGGCACCGGCGGCCAGGGCCTCATCCTTGCCGGTATCATTCTGGCAGAAGCAGCGCTTTTGGACGGTAAGCTGGCAATTCAGTCCCAGTCCTACGGCCCGGAAGCACGCGGCGGTTCTTCTAAATCCGAGGTCATTATTTCGGACGATGCTATTCATTTCCCGAAGGTTACCAAACCGGACCTGCTGCTTGCTATGAGCCAGGAAGCTGCCAATAAATATTCGCACGACCTTACTAAAGACAGCGTGATGATTACCGACAGCCTGTTTGTAAGCCAGGTGCCCGATTTTGGCGGCAAGGTTTACGAGCTGCCGATTACCCACAGCGCACGCGAAGGCTTAGGCAAAATTTTGTTTGCCAACATTGTTGCGCTGGGCGCACTGGTTAAATTAACCGGCGTTGTAAGCACCGAAAGCCTTGAAAAAGCAGTTTTAAACCGCGTACCGAAAGGCACCGAAGATAAAAACCGCAAGGCTCTGCAAATCGGCATGGATTTGATTAAATAAAAATCAATCAAAAAAGTAAAAGGTGCAATCCTTAAAACGGGTTGCACCTTTAGTTTAAAACAGCAGCACCACATTTGTGATGCTGCTGTTTTTCGTTTCTGCTTTTCATACTTTACAATCATTTTATTTTCCAGGCTCAAATAAGCCTTCATTATCGTCCCACAGGATGATTTTATCTTCTCTTAAAGTTTCCGGCAGGCGGATAACGCGCTGGTTGCTGCTGCCGCGGAAACGCAGGTTAGGGTCTTTTTTAGTTTCGACAAATTCGCCGTCCACCAAAATATCTATGCAGTCCAGCAATGCGCGCGTAATTTCATAATCGCACAGGCGGCCGGTAAGCAAATCTTTTTCCAAATCGTAGCCGGTATAGCACCACACTGTTTTATTGGGATACGTCGCGCGCAGATGCTGCATAAACGGCAGCAGCGCTTTTTGGTTGGCAGGCTCAAACGGTTCGCCGCCCAATAGGCTAAAGCCTTTAATATACGGCGGCTTCAGCGCGTTAAAAATTTCTTCTTCGGCTGCCGCGTCAAACGGTTTGCCAAAGTCAAAATCCCATGCCTCCTGGTTAAAGCAGCCCTTGCAGTAGTGCGTGCAGCCGCTGACGAACAGCGACACGCGCACGCCCGGCCCGTTGGCAACGTCATGGGTTTTAATTGCCGCGTAGTTCATAAGCGCGCCTCCGTTACAGGTGCAGAACGCGGGCTTTAATCTCTTTGGTTTTACCCACATTCCAGAAGTTTTCGCCCAGGTAACCGCAGGTACGGCGGGTTACGTTCATCAAGTTATGGTCTTTATTGCCGCAGTTAGGGCATTCCCATTCCAAATCGTCATTAATGATGATTTCACCGTCAAAACCGCATACATGGCAGTAATCGCTCTTGGTGTTAAATTCGGCGTATTGAATATTATCGTAAATAAAACGCACTACGTCCTCCAGCGCTTCGGTGTTGTGGCGCATGTTAGGTATTTCTACATAGCTAATAGCGCCGCCGCTGGAAATTTTCTGGAACTGGCTTTCAAACGCAAATTTGCTGAAAGCGTCGATGTTTTCACGCACGTCAACGTGGTAGGAGTTGGTGTAGTAGCCTTTATCGGTAACGTCGGGAATAGTGCCGAAACGTTCTTTATCAATGCGGGCAAAACGGTAGCACAGGCTTTCGGCAGGCGTGCCGTACAGCGCAAAACCTATGCCGGTCTGCTGTTTCCACTTATCGCATTTAGCGCGCAGGTAGCGCATTACGCGCAGCGCAAATTCTTCGCCCACAGGCGTTGTATGGCTTACGCCTTTCATCAGCTTGGTCATTTCGTACACGCCGATGTAGCCCAGCGAAATACTGCTGTAACCGCCAACAAGGTATTTATCAATCGTTTCGCCTTTTTTCAGGCGCGCAATGGCGCCGTACTGCCAGTGCACAGGGCTGACGTCGCTCTTAACGCCCATCAGCGCGTTGTGGCGGCACATTAAAGCCTTGTAGCACAGTTCCAGGCGCTCATCAAGCAGCTTCCAGAATTTCTGTTCGTCGCCTTTGGCAATAATTGCCACCTGCGGCAGGTTGATGGAAACAACGCCCTGATTGAAGCGGCCCTCAAACTTATAGTTGCCGTTTTCATCCTTCCACGGAGCCAGGAAACTGCGGCAGCCCATCGGCGAGAAGACATTGCCCTCGTAGTTTTCGCGCATTTTCTTGGCGGAGATATAATCCGGGTACAGGCGTTTGGCGCTGCATTTTACCGCCAACCTGGTAATATAATCATACTTGCCGCCCTTTAAGCAGTTGTGTTCATCCAAAACGTAAACCAGCTTCGGGAAGGCCGGCGTTACGTAAACGCCCTTGTCGTTTTTAATGCCCTGCAAACGCTGACGCAGGATTTCTTCCACAATCATAGCGTTTTCTTTTAAATATTCGTCGTCTTCCTGCAAATTAAGGAAGATGGTTACAAACGGCGATTGCCCGTTAGTTGTCATTAAAGTGTTAATTTGGTACTGGATGGTCTGTACGCCGCTTTGCAATTCGCTCTTTAAGCGCGCCTGCACAAGGCGTTCAACGGTTTCAGCCGGCAGGCTGTCGCCAACTTCATCAAGCACGGCTTTTTTAAATTTGTTATAGCTGCGGCGCAGGTATTTGCCCAAATGGCGGATATCCACCGACTGGCCGCCGTACTGGCTGCTGGCGACAGACGCAATAATCTGCGTCATAACGGTGCAGGCAACCTGGAAGCTCTTGGGGCTTTCAATCAGCTTACCATTCATAACAGTGCCGTTGTCCAGCATATCGCCGATGTTAATCAGGCAGCAGTTAAAAATTGGCTGAATAAAATAATCAGCATCGTGAAAATGAATAGCGCCTTCGTCATGCGCTTTGGAAATTTCTTCCGGCAGGATAATGCGGCGGGTTAAATCTTTGGAAACCTCGCCGGCAATCAAATCGCGCTGGGTGGAAGCCATAACGGCGTTTTTGTTGGAATTTTCTTCCATAACGTCCTTATTGCTGTTGCGGATTAAGGACAGAATGCTTTCGTCCGTAGTGTTTGCCTTGCGCACTAACGCGCGGGTATAGCGGTAAATAATATAGGCTTTGGCAAGGTCAAACTTGCCTTCCTGCATCAGCTGGTGCTCAACCATATCCTGAATATCCTCTACCAAAAGGCGCATACGGTTGCGGCTTTCTACATATTGTGCAATGTTTTCAATTCTGTCCTCGGCAATGCGTTCACTTTCGTCAACAGCATTGTTGGCTTTTTGGATGGCTACAACTATTTTGCTGCGGTCAAAATCCACCGTCGAGCCATCGCGCTTGATTACCTTCATTGTCCTCCCTCTTTCTCTTTTAAATCAGTATTATACAGTCCAAATCTCTTAGTAAGATTGTAATAATCCTTTTCCATAATATCACACTTTGGTGGCAAAGTAAATAGGAAGGCACAATATATTGTTCCTTACTCCTTTACAAATGCTATATTTAGTGTGTTAACATTATACTGTGTCTGTTTATGCACCGGCAAAGTTTGTTTTTGTCAAGCCTTAGCTTTCTGCTGCCTACGGCAGATTTTAAAGTTTTAGCTTTTAGTAGCTTGTATTTTCGCCGTTTTTTAATAAAAATTATACTTGCCATAATTTTTTTGCCGCCTAAAATTTTGCAAAAATTTAGAATAGAAGCAGTATTGTAAATTTTTTTAAAAAAGCCTATAATTATAAAGTCATTTAAAAAATTTTTAAGGCATACGCCTATCTTGTTACCGTCAGGAGGCAACAATATGGAAACAACCGTCATTCATCTCGACATGGTGCAGTCGGTCGCACTCGCCATCGTCAGCTACTACATCGGCATGTGGATTAAAAGCCACAGCGCCGTTTTACAGCGTTTCAGCATTCCGGCTCCGGTTATCGGCGGCCTACCGTTCGCGCTTATTTTTTCGCTTTTAAAAATTTACGGTATCGCCGATTTTACCTTTGACGATACGCTGCAAAAGGTTGCGCTGCTGTGCTTTTTTACAACCATCGGCATGATGGCAAGCTTAAAACTGGTAAAAAAAGGCGGTCTGCTGCTTGTTGGCTTTTGGGTAACGTCAACTATTTTGGGTATTTTGCAGAACGCTATCGGCATGGGCGTGTGCAGCCTGATGGGCATTGATAAATTTTACGGCATCCTGGCCGGGGCGGTTGCGCTGATGGGCGGTTTAGGTACCAGCGCGGCGTTCGGCCCGTTTTTTGAACAAAACTACGGTGTTACCGGCGCTACCACCGTCGCCATTACGGCGGCTACCTTCGGTATGGCGACGGCGCTGATTATCGGCGGACCGTTTGGCGAAAAACTGATAAAAAAATATAAGCTTAAAACCCCTAAAGCCGCCAAAGAAGACGCACCGCTGGAAGAAATTGACGAAACCGAAACCACCGTCACCGGCGAAAACCTTATCCCAGCTCCTGCCGCCGCTGCGGAAATTTTAAAAGCGCTGGGCTTTGTTGCCATCGCTATGGGCTTAGGCAGCATCTTAAGCAATTACCTTGGCCAGTTCATCACCCTGCCGGTGTATATTGGCAGCATGCTGGTGGCTGCGGTTATCCGCAACATTGGCGACTTCAGTAAAATGTACAAAATCGAAGGCGTCGGCATGGACTGTATCGCCGATATCTCGTTGGTATTATATGTAACCATGGCCATTAACAGCCTTAAGCTGTACGAGTTGATTAACCTGGCGCTGCCGCTGATTGTTATTCTTATTATTCAAACCGTTTTGATGGTACTGTTTGCGTGGGGCGTATATTTTATGATGTTCGGCAAGGATTACGACTCCGTAATGCTCGCCGTCGGCGGCATTGGTTTTGCCATGGGCGCAACTGCCAACGGCCTTGCCAACATGCAATCGCTGTCCGATAAATACGGCTTCTCGCCTAAAGCGTGGATGATTGTATCGCTCGTCGGTGCGTTCTTAATTGACTTTACCAACGCCATCATCATAACTTGGATGATAACGCTGTAAAAATTTACTAAAAGTACGGTTTGCGCCGTACTTTTTTTATTTTACTCGCTGTGCCAACAATATTTTAATTTTCCGCTTGACTTACAGTAACTCTAATCTTGTAGAATTTTATTAAAGAAACAAAGCGCTTTGTAATAATTTTATAAGGAGTTTGAATTTTTATGGCAGAAAACATTGTAAAATTCTGGAATGATACCCACTATTATGAAGGCGAAAAAGTCAATTTTACCAAAACCGGCTTAAAAATTGCTGGTTTGCTTTTCTATCCTGCTGATTTTGATAAAAACAAAAAATACCCTGCTGTCGTTGTCGTACATCCCGGCAACGGCGCTAAAGAACAGGTAGCTTCGCTATACAGCTGGCATTTGGCGCAAAAAGGTTTTGTTGCTTTAGCGTTTGACGCTTCTCATCAAGGTGAGAGCGAAGGCGTGCCCCGCTATTTGGAAGACCCATTTTCCCGTGTTGAAGATGTACGCGCCGCCGTTGACTATTTAACCACGCTGCCTTTTACTGATAACGAAAAAATAGGCGCGCTGGGTATTTGCGCAGGCGGCGGTTACGCTCTGTGCGCCATTCAAACAGATTTGCGCATTAAAGCCGCTGCTGGTATCAGCTCGTGGAACGTAGGCGCGTGGATTAGGGACGGCATCCCCAGCAAAGGCTATTGTGCCGAAATGCAGCAAGCCCTTGCCCGCGCCGCTGATGCCCGCACCAAAGAAGCAAACGGCGAAGAACCATTATACATGGGATATGTGCCGAATTCCCCGGCAGAATTTACGGACGAAACGCCACAAATTATGAAAGAAGCCTGCGAATATTATATGACGCCGCGCTGCGCCTACCCGACATCAGTAAATAAAATGCTGGTTCAAAGCCTTGACAGGCTGGCTTCTTTTGACGCTTTCCAATACATCGGTACCGTAGCGCCTAGGCCGCTTTTGTTTATCGTCGGCAGCCGCGCGGACACAAAATATTTCAGCGACGATGCTTATGCCCGCGCTAACGAGCCTAAAGAAATGTTTATAATTGACAATGCCAGCCACATTGATTTATATGATAAGCCGGAATATGTAACACAGGCCGCCGCCAAGCTGGTAGATTTTTTCGGCACATATTTAAAATAAAGCAGCTTGTTCAACTCAAATAAAAGGTTATAGATTATGGAAAATTTGAAAGAAAAACTTTATACGGTAGGCGAAGTTGCCAAAATGCTTAATTTATCAAATTATACCGTAAGATACTATACTAATTTAGGCCTTGTACCATACATCAAAAGAGATGCCAACAACAACAGGCTGTTTAACGAAGAAGATATTTACTGGCTTAAAGGCTTTATCAAATTGAAAAAATGCGGTATGTCTGTAAAAAATATGCAAAAATACTGCCGTTTATGCTTACAGGGCGGAGATACTTTTAACGAGCGCTATGCAATGATTTGCGAATGCCGCAAAAAAGCGCAGGAAAAGTTTGAAAACGCACGGCAAATTTTAGACTTTGCCGAAAATAAATTACAGCATTACAACGACATTAAAGCCGGAAAAGTTAAAGACAACACCAACCTTTTATTCCGCTGAAATGCGGCTAACTCAATATCGCCTCTTAATTTTGCGCCCCGAAAAATAACTTTCGGGGCGCTTGCCGTTTTATGTGCTCTTTTAGTGCCGCCTCTTTTAAACAGTTTGTTCTTGTGTTAAGATTAAGGTAAAACTGGCATAAAAACATTTGCCGCTGTTTAAGAAAGGTACTTGTATGAAAATAACAGAAGTTGCAGCCGCGCTGATATGGCGCGGCGATAAAATTTTAATCTGCCGCCGCCCGGCAAATAAAGCACGGGCACTGCTGTGGGAATTTCCCGGCGGCAAGGTAGAAGCAGGCGAAACAAAACAGCAGGCCCTAATCCGTGAATGCCGCGAAGAACTGGGCATAACGGTTCTGCCCGGCAGCGTTTTTTATGAAGTTACGCACACCTACCCGGATATTACCATCCACCTGACGCTGTTTAACTGCTCCACGCAGGACGAGCCACAGCGCTTGGAGCACAGCGAACTGGCGTGGGTACTGCCGCAAAACATAACTGCCTACGATTTTTGCACGGCGGATAAAAGCATCGTCGCTAAAATTGCGGCAGGTGATTTTTAATGAAATACTATGTAATACACGCCTTTTACGGCGGCGGTATGCAGGGCAATCCTGCCGCTGTCTGCGTAACTGAAAAAAACTTGAGTGCAGAAATAATGCAAGCAATTGCCAAACGTATTAACCTGCCAGAAACGGCATTTATCTGCCACACAGCAGCCGGTTTTGATTTACGTTGGTTTACGCCAACTTTTGAAATTAACCTTTGTGGGCACGCAACGCTGGCAGCGGCATTTGCTGTGCTGAACTTTTTAGAGCCTGCCGCAAGCGAAGTGCGTTTTAACACTTGCAGCGGCATTTTAACAGTTAAACACTGCGTCGACGAATACGAACTGACATTGCCGCTTTTGCCGCCGCAGGAAATTTCCGTTACCGCCGCCATTACGGATGCGCTGGGCAGCAAACCTCTAAAAGCATGGCAGGAACGCGATTTATATTTGCTGTTGGAAAACGAAACCGCCGTTAAAAACTATGTTCCCAATTACGCCAAACTGCAAAAACTTACAGACTGGTTAGGCGTAGTAATAACCGCACGCGGCAATGAAACAGATTTTGTGTCGCGTTATTTTTGCCCGGAATTATGCACCGAAGACCCGGTAACAGGTTCTGCACATTGCAGCTTAGCGCCGCTGTGGGCAAAGGCGCTTGGCAAAACGGCACTTACGGCACGCCAGCTATCGCCCCAAGGCGGAGCGCTTCGCTGCATAGTTACGGAAAACAGCGTGCTTTTATACGGCAAGGCACGGCTTGACAGCCAAAATGATTTAATTACGAGGTAAAAATGAAAATAATTTTACAAACCAGCCGCCTGTTTTTGCGCGAGCTCACGCCAATAGACGAGGAGAAACTGAAAACCTTTTTGCAGGATAAGGACGTTATGTACGCCTGGGAAGCG
Organism: Phascolarctobacterium sp.; assembly: GCA_019417125.1. Classification (GTDB taxonomy): domain Bacteria; phylum Bacillota; class Negativicutes; order Acidaminococcales; family Acidaminococcaceae; genus Fusicatenibacter_A. Next base: position 3,315 of record DXVZ01000057.1, on the reverse strand, counting down.
CCGTTTACAGACGCGGAAGTAACGGCATGGCTTAACAACAACCTGCGCCGCTACCAAGAGGACGGTTTTAGTTTTTACGCCGTAATCCATAAACGCAGCGGCAAGTTTTTAGGCGTGTGCGGCCCGCTTGTTGAAACCATTAACGGCAAGCAGCGTATGGGCGTGGCGTATATTTTTAACAAAGCCTATTGGGGCAGCGGCTACGCCACGGAAGCAGCACAGGCATGCGTAAGCTACGCTTTTAACACGCTCGGCGCGCAGGAAGTTATTGCCGAAATACGCCCGGAAAATAAAAAATCCCGCCGCGTGGCGGAAAGATTGGGAATGACAGTTAGCGGCGCTTTTGTAAAAACATATAAAAATAAAGAAATGCCGCATTTGATTTACAAAATTACAAAAAGCACGAGCAAGGAGCGCACATGATAAATTTAGATTTATGGCTTGATAAATATATTGCCACGGTGGATGCTGTTTTTGGCAGCCGCATTGTGTTTATCGGCATCCAAGGCAGCTATGCGCGCAGCGAAGCACACGAAAACAGCGACATCGACGTTGTTTTAATTTTAGACAAGCTGACGCTGGAGGATTTAACCGTTTACAAAAACGCTATTGCTAATTTAGAGGAACGTACAAAAATCTGCGGTTTTGTTGGCGGTGCTGAAGAATTAAAAGCCTGGGACAGCGGCGAGCTATTCCAATTTTACCACGATACCAAGGCATTGTACGGCAATTTGGAATTTATTGCCCATTTACTGACGGCAGCAAGCGTTAAGCGCGCGCTGGTTACGGCGGCTTGCGGCATTTACCACGCCTGCGTGCATAATTTTGTACACGAAAATGATTCTGCCCTGCTCGGCAGCCTGTTTAAAACAGCGGGCTTCGCTTTGCAGGCAAAATACTGGCTGCAAACCGGCGCATACATCAGCAAAAGGAAGGACTTAGCCGCAAAATTAAGCGGCAGCGATTTGGAAGTGCTGACTTGCCTGTTGAACCGCCAAAACAATAAACCAGGCAGCGAAGATTTTATAAGCCGCAGCAGGCTGCTTTTAAACTGGTCGGCAGAAGTTATTAAAACTTACGGAGGCGAAAACAATGCAGAAACCGAAAATTAAAATAACGGTTATTGACCGTAAAGGACCATGCGGCTGCCACCGGGGGCACAAGCCTGGCGACACGTTTGATTTTGACACGGAGCGCGGCAAACTTTGCCCCATGGCGATGCACGTTGCATTTCCTTACATAGATATTTTGCGCTATGGCGGCAGCATACCCAATGCCGAACCCGGAACAGCAGTTTTTTGCTGCCCGGATGTAGATACCATTAACGTTTTTAAGGTTGAAGTGGTAAAAAATGAAACTTAAATTTTGTAGCTTCCGTCATTGCTGTAACGCAGTTTTCCCTGCACCCATACACCACAAATTCCTCCTGGAAGTTTTTTCGGTTCCATATAACTATTGGTATCAATAATGCGCTCATAATCAAACAATACCAGGTCTGCCGACATTCCCTCGCGGATCAGCCCTCTGTCCCATAAACGCAGCCTGCGTGCCGGTTCGCCCGTAATATGATGAATGGCCGTTTCCAGCGGCATTATTCCCAAATCACGCACATAGCGCCCCAAAAAACGCGGGAAAGATGCATAAGCGCGCGGATGCGGCAGCGCACCTACAATACCGTCCGTGCATACGGCGTGATAAGGGCTGTGCATTACCGTCCGCACATCTTCTTCACAAAGTGAATGGTAAACACACAAAACACTGCTGCGCGTTTTGCCAAGAATGTAAAAAATAGCTTCCACGTCGTCAAGTCCAAGCCTGTCCGCAGCATCTTTTAAAGTCAGCCCCGGCATCCACGAAAAATCTTCAGTGCTTTCCGGAACGGAAGCTATTTGAATACGGCTGCTGCCGCCACGTTCTTTAAGAATAACCGCCGTTTCGTCTGCAATTTTTTTGCGTGTTTCTGCATTTTTTAAGCGTTCTTCAAACGCATCTACACCGCCGCTATAAGCCCAATCAGGCACCGTTGCTTTTAAACCGGTGCTGGCGGCTGTATATGGATATTGGTCAAAAGTAATGTCGTATCCCTCTCGCTGCAGTTCGCTTATCCTTTGCAGTATTTTGTTAACGCCGCCCCAATTATCCGGCCCCATGGCCTTAAGATGCGAAATTTCAAGGCGGGCGCCGCTTTCTTTCATTACCGTTACCATTTCTTCAAAAGCGTCAAGCAGATGCGACATTTCGTTGCGGGTATGTACCATAATAATGCCGTCGTACTTGGCAACTGATTTGCACAAAGCAATCATTTCTTCTGTAGAAGCATAACTGCTCGGCGGATAAACCAGCCCGAAAGAAATGCCGCGCATACCTTCACGCATGCCCTGTTCGATTAAAGCGCACATTTTTTCAATTTCGGCAGGCGTTGCCGGACGGTTTTCGCTCCCCATTACGTTCATGCGGATAGTTCCGTTGCCCATCAGCCCTACAAAATGCACGGCGGGATTTTGCTGCTGTACCAGCTCCATATATTCTTTGCAGCTTCGCCACCAAAACGGGCGCGGCGCTTTTCCACAAAGAAAAGTCATATTTTCAGAAAGCTCTGCGGCGTGCGCTGCATCTATCGGCGCTACCGACAGCCCGTCCTGCCCGATAACTTCAGTTGTAATACCCTGGCCGATTACCTGCGGCATCTGTGGATTAACAAAAGGCTGCAATTCAGAATGGCTGTGGCAATTAATAAAGCCGGGCGTTAAAATTTTACCAGCAGCGTCCACAACCCTACAGCCAGCTTCATCAGGCATTAATGCGGCAGGCGTTACTTTTTTTATTATTGCTCCGCTGATTAAAACATTTCCGTAAAACGGACGGCTGCCGCTGCCATCATAAATTTTTGCGTTTTTTATCAATATGCCGTTATTCATCAAATGCACTCCTTTCATTTTTCTATGAATATATTATATTACTTTTTTAAATGACAACACAAATTTTGCAAATAATTCACCATTTGTACTTATTTTAGCCAAAGCCTTTTGGTATGATAAAAGTGCAGCAAATATAGAAACGAAGGTGAGATGATATGCAAATAAAAGTTTTAGGGCCGATGACAAAGCAGGTGGAAGTGCTGTTCCAGAATGCTGCCGTGGCCGCTAAAAAACTGAAATGCCCTGCAAAATTTGAGCGTGTAAGCGAACTGCGCCGCATTATGGCTTACGGCGCAATGGCTTTACCGGCGCTGGTTATTGACGGTAAGGTTGTGGCTGGCGGGCAGCCGCTTGGCGTAGAAGAAATTATGCAGATTATTAAACAAATGCAGTAAAC
>DXVZ01000056.1:14692-19425 GCA_019417125.1 Phascolarctobacterium sp. | reverse complement strand
CTAAAATCGGGTCCCAGCCAAACTGGTTCGCCTCGCGCACTTCTTTGCTGGTCAGCTTCAGCGACAGCCCTGCGGCGATTAAGAAGATAACGTCGCGCAGCACGCCTTCGCCGCTTAAATGTACGCCCAGTACGGAAAACTCAATGCCGGACTGCCAAATGCCCGCCATTAAAACGGCGCTGACGATAACGGCAAGCAGCAAAAAGTTAATTTTGCCGTCGATGCCGAACGGTTCTTTCGGGTAGTGTTTTTCTTTTTCAAGGAACTCGTCTTTTTCTTTATTAAAGAGAATGGTATCCATAATGAAGTAAAGCAAAATCAAAAGGCCTACTGCCGTCGCCATCGGCACAATCAAATGCTCGGTCGTCCAAAAGAACTCAACCCCGCGCAAAAAGCCCAAAAACAGCGGCGGGTCGCCCAAAGGCGTAAGCGAGCCTGCAATATTTGCCACGATGAAAATAAAGAACACAAAAGTGTGCATATCGTAACGCCTGTGCGCGTTAGCGGCAATCAGCGGGCGGATAAGGAGCATCGCCGCGCCGGTAGTGCCCATTAAATTAGCGCACACCGCGCCCAGCGCCAAAAATGCAGTGTTAACCGCCGGACGGCCGATAAAGCTGGAGCGGATGTGGATGCCGCCTGCCACCGTGTACAGCGAACCGACGAAGATGATGAACGGAATGTAGTCGGCAATCAGCGCGTGCGCGATAGAGTTAACCGCAACGCCGCCACCGTAAGAGATAAACATCGGCACGGCACAAGCCAGCGCCCAAAAAACGGCAACCTTGCCGAAATGATGGTGCCAGAAATTAGGCACAACCAACGGGCAGATTGCAATGCATAGCAGCACGCCGATAAAGGGCACCGCCCAGGCAAACGACAGCTCGCTGCCATTGAGGCCCGCCGCAAACACCGGCTGCGGCAGCATCATTGCGCTAAAAGCCGCCAGCGCCGCCAAAGTATTGCGTTTAAACATGAAAACCACTCCCAACAAATTTATTAGGTACGTAAATTAACAATATTTATGTATTTAGACAAAATTTTATAAAATCCTGCCCATGCGCCGTGTATACATTAACGCTATTTCAGGCTGATTTCCGCAAACCCGCAGCGGCGCATATCCAGCATGCGCTCCGCAATGGCTTTGCCGCGCGCCAAATCAGCCGTAAAGCAAACCTTACAGCGCCCTTCGCCCTGCGTTTTTAAAAGCCCCGCGCGCTCCAAAAAAATCTTCGCCTGCAAAGCGGTGGCTTCCGCCGGGTCAAGCACCGCAACACCCTCGCCGAAGCCTTTTTCTATTGCCGTGCGGATAAACGGGTAATGCGTGCACGAAAGCAGCACCGTATCGACGCCCTGCTCTTTCAGCGGCGCGGTATAACGCGCTACAGCATCGTCAATCTCCGGCCCGTCAAACACGCCAGCTTCAATTAACGGCACAAAATCGGGGCAGCCCTGCGCAAAAACCTGCGCCGACTGGTCGATGGCGTTAACCGCATCCTTGTGCGCGCCGCTTGCTACTGTAAAAGGCGTTGCCATAACGCCGATTTTTTTATTTTTAGTTGTGCCCAGCGCCAGCTCCGCGCCCTTACTCATGCCCACAACATCAAAATTATAGCCGCTGCGCAGGCTCTCCGTGCCCAAAACCGTAATGGTGTTGCACGCCACCACCAGCAGCTTAATGCCGGCGTTGTCCAGCCAGTCGGTAATTTCACGCACCATCGCGCGGATTTCGCTTTCCGGGCGCTGGCCGTAAGGCGTGCGCGCCGTATCGCCGATATATAAAAAATCCTCGTGCGGCAAAGCCTGCTGCAATACTTTCAGCACGCTCAGTCCGCCCACGCCGGAATCAATAACGCCGACGGGCAAATTTTTATCCATTCTATCTCCCCCAAAGCAAACAAAATTATAGCTTTATTATAGCGCGTTTGCCTGTAATTTTATACAAAAACTTTTTATAAAAGGCATATTTTATTAAGCCAAAAATATTTTGTAATATTTTTAACAGTTTGGCGTTGACAGAGCTTTGCTTTTACTGCATAATAAAAAAGCTGCGATTCCTTCCGGCAGAAAGGAGGGATAATATGACAGATGCAATTTCCACCTTTAGCGTATCTGTTGCGGCAGGCATAGTATCGTACTATATCTGTAAGTGGCTCGACAGATACTTATAATCGCAGTGAGCCCAATAAAAAAAACCGGGAGTGGCCGCTCCCGGTTTTTTGTTTGCTATGACAAATGCAATAGCAAATCCACCTTTGGTGTCTATATTATAACATCTTCCCGCACTAAAAGCAAACGTAAATTTTAATGCCGCAGTGCCTTGCGGCTGATAACAGTAAGCATGGCAAACCACTGTATGCTATAATAAAAACAGCAAAACTTTTTACAAAGGATTTTATATGACAGCCACAACCCGTACTTACGAACTGCTTTTAATATCAGTCATCGCCGCCAGGGCGACCAGTTTTATCTTCAGCAAAATGATACTGGAACACCTTGCTCCCTTTAACCTTTTGGCGGTGCGCTTTACCATCGCCTTTGCGCTTTTGGCGCTGCTGTTTAACAAAGCGCTGCGCAGCCTTACCCGGCGCGATTTGCTCAGCGGCATCGTTATCGGCGCGGCGTTTTTCATCACCATGGCATGCGAGATGCAGGCCTTAACGCAGGCAGCGTCGTCGCTGGTATCGCTTTTAGAAAACTGCGCCATCATCTTCGTTCCGCTGCTGGAACTTATACTGTTTAAAAAACTGCCCGGCAAACTTACCATTATCAGCACTGCCGCCGCCATGCTTGGCGTAGTGCTTTTGGCGCTCAGCCAGGGCAGCCTCACCGGCGGTTTTACCATGGGGCTTTTAGCAGGTTTGTGCTATGCCGCCGCCATCATTATTACGGAACGGCTTTCGCGCAGCGCAGGCTCCACGCTCGGCATCGGCGTTGTACAAATCGGCACCATGGGCGTGCTGGCATCTGCCACCACGCTGTTGTTTGAAACGCCGCAGCTGCCGGCAGGCACAAACGAATGGGCGATGCTTGCCGTGCTGATTGTAGTCTGCACCGGCTTTGGCTTTACCTTGCAGCCGCTGGCGCAAAGCCACGTTACCGCTGCCCGCGCGGGCCTGTTCTGCGCCGTAAGCCCTGCCATAGCGACGCTTTTAGGCGTAACCGTGCTGGGCGAGCCCTTTGCCGCGCTTGACGCATTAGGGCTGCTATTAATACTTGCCAGCATTATTATGCCGTATTTAAGGAAGTAACTACTACAATACAAATCATAAAAATTACAGCAACCAAAAGCACTACCCACAACGGATAGTGCTTTTTTACTGCTATGAACGGCTTAAAATCAGCCTTTTTTAAAAATGCCGAGCGGTTTGCCAAGCGGCCAGAACACGCGCCCGAAAAAGTTATTTAAGAACACCGCGCCTGCACCGTACATCGAAAGCAGCGCAATCGCCAGCTCCGAATACGCGGCAACACTGTGCGCCCAGTGCCCGCCGATGCCGAGCGTATCAAGCCCCAGGCACAGCAGCAGCACATCAATCAGCAGCATATCCACAAACAAAAAGGTGTTAGCTTCGGCCGCGGCAATCGTGCCAATGCACGCAAACAGAAAGTACCCCAAAAAGGCAAAGCCCAGCGCTTTAGGGTCTACGCCTGCGGCGAGCCCCTCGCCAAAAGTACCTGCTTTAATCATCCAGCTCATCGCTACGCCCGACCAGAAAAAGCCGAAAGCACCGAAGATTGATGCACCAAAAATGTTCTTGTGGCAAAAATCGAAATAGGCGGCGAGCAGTTGTATTGGTATGCCAAAGCATAAATACCTTTACTGCGCTTTACAGCAGATACAGCCACGTCAGCAGTAAAAAGACGGGTATTAAAATACCAACGCTCCACAGCAGATAACCGAAGAAGCTGGGCATTTTCAGCCCGCGGTTCTGCACAATGGCAACCACCATAAAGTTGGGCGCGTTGCCGATGTAGCTGTTGGCGCCCATAAACACCGAACCCATGGAGATAGCCGTTAAAGTCAGCGCGCCCTCCGTCATCAGCACAGCAGCGTCGCCGCCAGCCATGTTAAAGAAGGCAAGGTACGTCGGCGCGTTATCCAAAAATCCTGAAAGCGCGCCCGTCAGCAAAAAATACATGGCGTTGTTGGCTGTTCCATCGGCGTTGGTAACAAGCGCCACCACCGGGGCGAATGCGCCTGCCATGCCTGCTTTTAACATTTCCAGCACCGGCACGATAGTTACAAAAATGCCAAAGAACAGTTTGCCTACCTCCAGTACCGGCTCCCAGCTAAACTGGTTAGCCGCGCGCAAAGCTTTAGGCGTTAAAGCCAGCGAAAGCCCAGCCGCCGCTAAAAAAATCACGTCGCGCAGCACGCCCTGCCCGGTTAAATGCACGCCCAAGACGGTAAACTCCAGCCCGCTGTCCCACACGCCCGCCATTAAAACGGCGGCAATAATCACGCCCAAAAGCGCAAAGTTAATTTTGCCCTCCACGCCGAACGGTTCTTTGTCACGCGCGGCTTCGGCAAGGAAAAAGGCGTCCTTTTCCTTGTTAAACAGCACCGTATCAAGCGCAAAGTACAGCGCTAAAAGCAAACCTACCGCCGTCAGCATCGGCAAAAGCAAATGTTCCGTTGTCCAAAAAAAGTCTACCCCGCGCAAAAAGCCCAAAAACAGCGGCGGGTCGCCCAAAGGCGTAAGCGAACCTGCAATATTTGCCACAATAAA
>DXVZ01000056.1:13300-14637 GCA_019417125.1 Phascolarctobacterium sp. | reverse complement strand
TTACATAACGGCGGCGCTCGTTAGCCGCAATCAGCGGACGGATTAAAAGCATCGCCGAGCCCGTAGTGCCCATAATGTTGGCGAGCACCGCGCCCAGCGCCAAAAAGCCGGTGTTGGTCAGCGGCGTGCCGGTAAAGCTGCTGCGGATGTGAATGCCTCCCGCCACCGTATACAGCGAGCCGACGAAAATAATAAACGGAACGTAATCGCCAATCAGCGCGTGCGCCACGCTGCCAACAGCAATGCTGCTGCCGTAAATTGCAAACAACGGCACCGCGGTTGCCAGCGCCCAAAACACCGCCGCCTTGCCGTAATTACCGTGCCAAAAATGCGGCGCTACCAGCGGGCAAATGGCAATGCACAGCAAAATACCGGCAAACGGCAGCACCCAGCCGATGGAAAGCTCCGCCCCATTAAGCCCGGCGGCGTAAGCAGGCAGCGGCAAACAAAGCGCCGCGCAAAAAGCCGTCAGCATACCCCAAAAATTTTTAACCATAGCGTAATCCTCCTGTAAAATAAGACTGCGCCTGTAATTAATACTAAATAAAACTGCAAATTAATATTAAATAAATCTGCGCACCACTATTGTACTGGATAAAATCCTACTAAGTCAATAATATTTCAATAAATTTTCAGAAAAATTTTTTATGGTGTAACTTTCTTCCTATATATAATGCGCAGCAAAATATACAGCCTATCTTCGGCATTCCTGTACGCCAATCAAAAAATAAAAAAAGCAATTACTGTCCAATTTTTAGGATAGCAATTGCTTTTTGGTTATACTGTGTTATAATAATTACTGCAAAAAGAGAGATTTCTGATGGTCGGTTCCTCCCAATGCAGGGAGGTAGCAGTACATGAGCACATATGAAGCTTTGTCTTTTTTGTCTTTAATGATTGCTTTTGGTATTCTTGTAGCTACCATTATTTCTGGCAAACGCTGAGTTTTTACAACTTTGGCGTAAAATGAAATAAGACCGCCAAAGTCTGGCAGCCTTTCTTTCAAACTCAAAATTTACAAGGAGAGGGCTGACGGGCAAACATCAGACGATCTCTCTTTTTGTATTATACAACAAATAAACGTCATTTGCAAACTGCTTTTACCATTTTATTACAGCCCAATTACGCCAATATAAACACACGCCAGCACCAGCAGCCCGGTAATTATGCGCATGGCGGTAATCATTGCGCGGCTGGTGCCTTTTTTCAGCTCCGCAGCGTAATAGGTAAACAAATGCCAGTTAAAAACCCATACGGTAAACGCCGGCAAAATAACCCCGCTGTTAAAAAACACGCCGTAAATAACCACCAGCATGCTTACAATCTGTCTCTTATAC
>DXVZ01000056.1:0-13290 GCA_019417125.1 Phascolarctobacterium sp. | reverse complement strand
AAAATAAAGTATACTTTCCGCCGCAGCTAAACATATTCCGGCGGCAATTTTTTAACTGCTTGGCAGAATTTAAAATTTGCGCAGCGCCAATCAGCGCCACCAAACCCCATACTTGTTCCATAACAAAACTCCAAAATTATTTTATTATTCTTGTATTATGCCCTTTTCAATTAAATATTGCCGCGTTTCTTCATTAGCATAAGTATAGCGTTTACTCAACAAATCTTTAATATAAAGTTTATTATAAAATGCAGCAAAAATAGCGAAAAACAGCCACGCCCCCACCAATCCCCCAAGCAAGCCAATCATTGCACCTTTAAAATCGCCGCGGAAAATTGCAGGGAAAAAGCCAAAAAACAAAGTAGTCCAGGAATATCCGGTCGGTGATGTTTTAATAACTCCCGTATCCATATTTTTTAACGTCACTTTCATCATCACCAACTCCTTTAATTTTTAAAGCGTATTTATATTATAACTTTTAGTATTTAAAACATAATATTTTATAATTTATTTTAAATCTCGACAAAATATAGCATAAAAATTTAAATTATCAAAAATCATCTAATATATCAGTTTTATATTTTAAAAATTTTCTCAACTCCTTCCAAGAATAACTTTTTCCATCAATTTTTCTATGTAACATAGCATGACAATTTGGGCAAACAGGAATTAAATCATTTTTATAATCGACAACATATTCTTTCCCAATTTCATTTAATGGTATTATATGATGCACATGAATAAATCCTTTTCCAATTTTTCCATACACTTTTTCAAAATCAAAATCGCAAACCAAACATTTAACTCCATGATATTCAATACATTTTTGGCGTGCTATAGAACTTCTTTCAAATCTATTAACTAAAATTTGGCAAACATTTCCTTCATAACAATTATCTGGTATATCTGATTCCGGAAAATTTTGTTCATTTATATAATCGTTCATGTATGTATCTATGTACTTTACTAAATCATATTTTAATTTTATTGGTCCTTGTGGTGCAGCTTTCAATCCTTGTTCTTTTAATTTACTTAAAGTTAGATTATCTGAATTAACTTGAGCTATTAGACGTAATCGTGCATAAATTCCATCAATTGCTTTATCATGTTCCTCTTTTATATGCCAATATTCTATATCATCAGCTATTTCATTAAATTTCATTGATTCTTTTTCTACAACTGTTTTAAACATAACCCGTTTTAAAGGTTTTGTGCAATAAATATATACAACATCACCAATAGTATATTTTGCATTTTGGCGCCAGTCAATAAATCCCCATTTTTGAAAAGCCTCCGCATGATTATACATTTTACCATTTGCAGCAATCATCCAATACATAATCAAACCTCCGCACTATTCTTCAAATTTCACTTCGCCGTTAAGCCGCCGTCGACGGTGACGATGCTGCCGGTCATAAAGCTGTTGGCAGGGCTTAAAAGCGAGCAGATAACGTGCGCCACTTCTTCTGCGCGCCCCACGCGCCCCATAGGGTACGCCGCCGCAACATCAGCCAGCGTGTAGCTGCCGCCCGCTGCCTCCAGTTGGCGCGAGAGCAGCGGCGTTGCAATATCCGCCGGGCACACGCAGTTAACCCGCAGGCGCGGCGCTGTATCCAGCGCCAGGGCGCGGGTAAACGCCACCACCGCCCCTTTGCTAGCGCAGTATGCTGCACAGCCGTAGTTGCCGCTAACACCTGCATCCGAGGCGACGTTTACCACCGCGCCCCCTGCTGCCATGTATGGCAGCAGCGCCTGCGTTAAAAACACCGTGCCTTTTACGTTTACGTTAAAAATTTCATCAAATTCCGCTTCCGTCAGCATTTCCATACTTTGCTCGCTGTATATGCCGGCGCTGCTTACCAAAAAGTCAATGTTTCCGCTGTCTTTTATCTGTGCTGCCGCAGCTTTGCAGCTTGCCGCACTTGCCACGTCGCACTGCACAAAATGCACGCTGCCGTTATATTCACGTTCCAGTTCAGCCATCAGCTGCGGGCGTTCATGCCGCGCCAGCAGCCACACTTCCGCGCCGTCCGCCAAAAGCGTGCGCGCCGCCGCCAAACCTATGCCGCTGGTGCCGCCGCTAATAACGGCGCGCCTTCCCTTACATCCGTAATTCATCTTCCGCATCCTTTCTTTCCGGCGGCAAAACCATTATTACCGTGGTTTCTTCGCCGGGCACGCTTTCCATGCTCACTTTTATGTCGTGGCGCAGGGCAATTTCCCGGGCAATAGCCAGCCCCAGCCCGCTGCCGTTTTTGTTGCTTTCGCCGCGCGTTTTGTAAAAACGTTCAAACACATAGGGCAAATCTTCTGGCTTAACGCCGATGCCGTTGTCAGTTACCGTCAGCCTGTCGCCGAGCAGGCGCAGTTTTACGCTGCCGCCTTCGGGCGAAAACTTAATGCTGTTGTCCAAAAATATCATCAGCATCTGGCGCAGGCGGCCATAGTCGCCGTTGATGGCATAGACGTTTTTATCCATGCTTACTTCAACCTGCACGTTCTTTTTCTGTCCCAGCTGCTTGCTGGCGCGCGCTGCGTCATGCACTACGCTGCACAAATTAATAATTTCTTTTTCAATCGGAAAGTCCATATTCTGCAAGCGCGATAAATCCAGCAAATCGTTAATCAGCCGCTGCAAAAACAGGCTTTCGTTCAGCATCTGGCGGTAGTATTGCTCTACTTCTTCCTTATCGGTAACAACTTTATCGTTTAAGGCTTCCAGGCTGCCGCGGATAACCGTTACCGGCGTGCGCAGTTCGTGCGAGATGTTGGCGATAAAGCTGCGGCGCAGTTTTTCCAGCTTGCGTCCGGCCTCGTCCGCATCCAAAAGGCGGTTCGCCAGTTCGTCCAGCGTCGCTGCCAATGCGCCTATTTCGTCGTTCTGTTTAATATTGCAGCGTTCGGTGTAATCGTGTTCCGCCATTTTTTGCGCTACTTCTTTCATACGGTTCAGCGGCTTGGTAAACTTCCAGCTGAACAGCACGCTTAAAAACGATACTAAAAGCAGCGCAATCGCGCAGGAAAGCAGCAAAATTTTTACGCCCTCCCACGTTGCGGACTGCAAGCCCTGCACGGGGTAGTGCAAAAGCACGACAGCGCGGATAATACCGTTTTCGTCGTACACCGGCGCGGCGGCGCACAGCATAATCTCCTCGCGCACGGGGTTAAAATCTTCCGATACCGATACCGTGCCGGTAAAAGCCTGTTCCACGCAGTTACGGGTAACTTCCGGCAGCTGGGCAAAAGTAATCTCGCGGCGCGGTGGCAGGTTTTCCTGCGGCGGCAGTTCAGGCTGCTGTGCCTGGTGCATCATACGCCGGTGCATACCCATGCCCATGCCCATGTGGTGCGGCATCCGCTGCGGCAAATTCAATTCGCGCTCGCTGTTAACAACCCACACGTCCTCCATGGTAATGTTGTTAATGTAGCCGATAAAACGGGTATTGGCAATGCCGCCGCGCTGCTCAAGCCAGCGGGCGTTTTCGCTCAGCACCTCGGCAATGCGCACGGCGCGCTGCATAAGTTCTGTGCGCTTCATGTCCAGCGTATGCTCGCGGAAAAAGTGCGCAAAGCTGCCGCCAACCACCAGCGCGAACACCAAAAGCACGGCCGCAAAATATAAAGTAAGTTTTAATGCTATTTTATTATGCATTGGCTTTCTCCTCAAAACGGTAGCCTACGCCCCAGATGGTTTTAATCTCCCAGCCGGGGTGTTCAAATTTATCCAGCTTGGCGCGCATGCGCTTAATGTGCGAATCCACCGTGCGGCTGTCGCCATAGTAATCGTAGCCCCACAGGCTGTCCAGCAAATTATCGCGCGAGAACACCTTGCTGCTGTTTTTAGCAAGCGTCCACAAAAGCTCAACTTCTTTTTTCGTCAGCGGCACCTCGCTGCCGCCCACGCTTACGGCGTATTTATCCAAATCAATCGTTAAATTACTGTATTTGTAAATATTGTGCGCCATTTTTTCCTCACGCGGCTGCATACGGCGCAAAATCGCACGCACGCGCGCCATCACCTCGCCAGCGCTGAAAGGTTTAATAATGTAATCGTCCGCACCAATATCGAGCCCCATAATCTTTTCAAAATCCTCGCCGCGGGCAGTAACCATAATTACCGGCACCAGCGATTTGCTGCGCAGGCGGCGGCACACTTCAAAGCCGTCCACCTTGGGCATCATCACGTCCAAAAGCACCATGGCAATATCCGCTTCGTTAGCGTCAAACAGGCGCAGCGCTTCCTCGCCGTCCAGCGCCACCACCGGCTCAAAGCCCTCCTTGCGCGCGTAATTAGATAGAATTGAAGTAATCTGTTTATTATCGTCAGCAATCAGCATTTTTGCCACTGCCATCACCTCTCTGCACAAAACTTACCTATATTATACATACTTTTGCGCAGAAATTTAACCCTTATGGCGCCCTCAAGGCGGTAGTTTTTTTTACTTTTCGCTTTAATTGCTGCTATAATATTAGCAACAAATTGTGGCATAAAAAACACAAAATTAAATTTTTTTGCCATACTTTTGCCATAACATCCCTGTACAATAAAGACAAGCTAAAGAACAACAAAAACAAGCATAAATAAAAGGAGTGACCTGATATGTTGAAAAGCAAATTATTCAAATCGTTAGTAGTTGCAGGTTTAATCACCGCCATCAGCGTGCCTGTTTTTGCAGCAGGACAAACCGAAACCGCGCAGCCCACCATGCGCGATAAAGTAGAAAGAATTTTAAGCGAAGACGATACCAGCTTACGCCGCCCGCTGCGCTACGCACAGCTTACCCCTGAACAGCGCGCAGAGCGTGACGCCGCAAGGCTGGCGTGGATGGAAATGACACCGCAGCAAAAATTTGAACAGCGCCAGAAATGGCACGAAGAATTTTTAAGCAAGCTGCCAGCCGAACAGCGTGAAGCGATTGAAAAACGCGAAGCCGACGCCAGGGCAAAATGGGCAAGCATGAGCGAAGAACAGAAACAAAACGCGCTTAAAGATATGTTCCGCGGGCCACGCGGTAACTTCCGCGGCCTGCACTGCGGCTATGGCCCCGGCTACGGCCGCCACCACGGCGAAGGGCGCTACTATGACCGCGACCGCCACTACGACCGTTACCACCACGACGGCGCCTGCGACTGGGGCGATGAATGCCCGTTCTACAACGACGGCAACAAATAATCCCAAAAGCTAACACCAACCAAACTTAAACCAAACTATCCATAATCTTTCCTCTCTGAAAAAAACAACCGGCATTATGATGATGCCGGTTGTTTAGGTTTGTGTTAAATTTACCGTTTTTAATGCAATATCTGCTTTCAGCAAACACAAGTAACGCTATCATAAAATATTAAAACTGTACCGCCTTTGTTTTTTTAAACAAAATCTGTTAAAATAAACATAAATAATAAAAAAACATACGGAGCTGTTTAAAATGCAAATCAACATCGGTGTAATCGGTGAAAAACATACTCTCAGTATTTTTAACGAAGTAATTTCTGATTATAAAGAATTAAAACCATATATTTTTTTTGATGAAACAGAAGAAAATTTTAGTGAAATAATCCATACAAACAATAATATAATTGATGTCTGGCTTGTATTTGACCAAATTTTTTACACTAAAATTCAGTCCGCCATAACGGATTTAAACAAGCCGCTTTACTGCATTCCTTACAGAGGAGCAAGTTTTTTTAAAGTATTATGCTCTCTTTTATACAAAAATTATAAAATTGAAGAAATAAGCATGGATACCATACCTTATTTTGATATTGCAAGGGGATTAAAAGAGATGGATATGGATGTCCATACAATTCATTGCCTTAGTGATAACGGCACATTGAAAATTAAGGATTATTATGATTTTCACTATAACCTATTTAAATCAGGTAAAACTAAAGCTGCTATAACCCGCAGCTATTATATAAAACAACTTTTGGAAAAAGCAGGCGTACCGGCAATAAATGTTACTCCATTACGAGTAACTATACGCGCCATATTAAATATGATTCTCAGTAATACACGTATTAAACATTTAGCTGCCGCGCAAACCGCCATACAAGTTTTTAGTTTTAATATTTATCAATTTAATGCTTCTTATTCTGTCGATGATATATATAGCAAACAATTAGTAGTAACACAAAAACTTATTACTTATTCAAAACGAATATTAGGCTCTTTAAAAACTACAATTGATGGAAATTTTTATATATTTACCACAAGAGGCATGCTTGAAAATATAACAAATAAGTTTACAGCTGTGCCAGCATTTGAAGAACTCAACGAAATTCAAAACAGCTTAACAGCTGCCGGTATCGGCATTGGTAATTCTGCGCGTGAAGCCGAGTCTAATGCCCTGCTTGCCCTAAAGTATGCTGCTAACCATAAAAAAGGCAGTTGGTTTGCTGTTCTTGATGATAAAACCATAACAGGCCCCTTCGGCAACCCTCAGCAGCTTAATTTTAATTATAATTCCCATCAGCTAACAGAAATAAGCGCCAAAACAACTTTAAATATTTCTACTTTAAGCAAAGTAAAAAACGCAGTAAGTAACTACGGTCGTAATTCCATCAGCGCGCAGGAACTTGCTGCCGCTATGCAAATTCTGCCAAGAAGCGCGCGCCGGATTATAAATTTACTGCTAACGAATGGTTATGCAGAAGAAATAGGTGAAGAAGCGCCAGAAATAAAAGGGCGCCCCAGAAAAATATATAAGATAAACTTATAACTATCATTTTATAAAGACCATTTTAAGTATATTTTTATTTAGAATGGTCTTTATTTTTGTATACATTAAATCATACTATTGACACCTTGGGTTTATTATACTAAACTTATTTTAGGTTGTAGCCTTTAATCAACCTTTTATTTTTATTCATTTTGGAGGGGTTATTATGCAAATTTTTCTTGGTACACTCATCGTATTAGTGATGATTTACCTCATGGCAAAACGTAAAGATCCTAAAACTTTACTTTTTGCGGCCGGTTTCTTTATGATTTTACTATCCGGTGATGTTATGGGCGCATTTAAAGCCTTTTCTGCTTCGATGAAACAGGCAAACATTTTTGAAACCATCATCACCTCTATGGGCTTTGCCGCCGTTGTTAAACTCTGCGGCGCAGACAAGCATCTCGTTTCACTTTTTGCTGTTGTATTGAAAAAAGCAGGGCCGTTTTTAATTATCGGCGTTGCGCTGGCAACAATGATTGTTAATACTTCAATTACAAGTGCAGCAGGCGTAACCGCAGCTATGGGCACGGTATTCATTCCGCTGATGGTAGCTTCCGGCATACCTGTTCCGCTGGCAGCAGGCGCTATTATGTGCGGCCTTTACGGCGGCAACCTTAACCCGGGCCATGTACATCCTACCATAGTAGCCCATCTGGCAGGGGTAGAAGGCATGGATTTCGTCCGCGTGGCAGCACCTGCGCTGATAGCATCCGTACTCGTCAGTTCCTCAGTACTTACGGCAATGGCTTTTTATTTAAAGAGAAAAGGCAATCAGGCAGAACTTGCCGCTCAGGCGGAAGCCTTTGGCAAAGTAGAAATTATTAAACCTAATTTTATTTACGCGCTGCTGCCTTTGGTGCCGATTATTATTTTGCTGCTGGGCAATTTTCAGGTTATTCCCGCCTTTAAAATGCCGGTGCCGCACGCCATGCTGATTGGCGCCATACTGTGCATGCTTGTAACCCGCACCGACCCGCAGGCAGTTACCAAAGAATTTTTTAAAGCCATGGGCACTTCTTTCGGCAACGTGTTCGGTTTATTAATATGTGTTAATATATTTGTAGCTGGTTTAACAGAACTCGGCTTTATTAAAATGCTTATTGATTTTATGACTACTTCTCCTTCTATTGCCAAGCTGGCAGCAGTTTTCGGGCCGTTTATTATGACGCTTATCTGCGGCAGCGGCGAATCTGCTTCTATTGCCTTTAACGAAGCGGTAAGCGTACACGCCGAACGTTTTGGCATGGACGTTCTGCACATGGGCGCTATGGTTGTGCTTTCCGGCGGTATCGGCCGCTCGATGGCGCTGTTCTCCGCAGCTATGATTTTGTGCGCCGGCATTGCTAAACTGCAGCCTATGGACATCATTAAATACAACGGTTATGCAATGGTTGCGGCATTATTAACCGCGGCTGCATTTCTTATGTTTTAACTTTCTCAAGGAGGAATACTATGTATAACGAAAAAATTATCAAAGATTTTCTGGAACTTGTAAAGCTTCCCGTTCAATCGCGCAGCGAGCGCGTTATTGCCGATAACGTAAAAAATAAATTAACCGCCCTCGGGCTGGAAGTAAAAGAAGATAACACCGGCGAAAAACTCGGCGGCAACACCGGTAATATTTACGCTGTTTTAAAAGGCTCGCCCGATATTGAACCGATTCTTTTTTCCGCTCATCTTGACCGCGTAAAGAACAACGAAAAAATCAATCCGGTTTATGATGAAGAAAACAAAACTTTTAAAGCCGACGGCGAAACCATCCTCGCCGCTGACGATGTTTCCGGCATCTGCACAATTTTAGACGCGCTCAGAAGAATTACAGCCTCGGACAAACCGCACGGAGATATTGAAGTTGCGCTTTCCGTATGCGAAGAAGCCGGCGTTTTAGGCGGCAAATATCTGGACTTTGATGCTTTTAAAGCGCGCAAAGCCTATGTTTTCGATGCGCCGGGACACATTGGCCGCATTATTTTGCAGGCTCCTTCTAAATGTAAATTTACTTATAAAATCCACGGCAAAAGCGCCCATGCAGGCAACGAGCCCGAAAAAGGCATTAACGCCATCAAAGCTGCCGCCGCGCTGATTATGCAGCTGCCCGACAACAGGCAAAGCCCGCATACCACTACCAATATTTCCACTATCCATGCAGGCACAACTTCCACCAATGTGGTATGCGATTACGCGGAAATTCTTGCCGAAGCAAGGAGCACCGACAATGCCGAATTTGAAGAAGTGCTTCATAAATTTGCCGCACCGGTTAAAGAAATTGAAGAAAAATACGGCGTTACCATTGAATATGACGAAAACGTTATGTACTATACCTTTAAAGTTGAGCCTGAAGAAGAAGTTGTGCAGATTGCACTAAAAGCAATGCAAAAGCTCGGTATCGAGCCTGTGCTGAACGCCGGCGGCGGCGGTATGGACGGCAATCATTTTAACCGCCACGGCATTAAAGCTATCGGTATTGCACCTGGCTATTTTAAAAACCATACGCCCAACGAACATATTTATATCGAAGATTTAATTTCCTGCGGCAAACTCGCTGCCGAAATTGCCTGGGCGGTAAAATAACAGTTTAATATAATAAATTAAATAAATCACGGTTACTGCTTTAACGGCAGCAGCCGTGATTTTTGATTTAAAACACAAGCTTGAAGCTTGCATTTCTCCCGGTAAATATTATAAGTATACTTGTAATATTTACCGGGAATTATTTATTTTTAGATGTGTTTATTAATTATTTAATACATTATTAATAATCTCCATCATTTTTTTATTTTTTAATTGTTTCTCAAAACGTACCTGATACCCATCTTCACGTATTTGCTCAAAGAATACTTCAGCGCAATCAATCTTTATTTTTTCTTCACCCCTCAAGTTTTCTTTGTTTTCAACATCTTTTGTTTCCACAATTAAATTTAACTCGTGGCTGCCATCATCCTTTTTAACAACATACATAAAGTCAGGACTGTACGTTCCACCGGCAATTGTCGGTATAGCGATACTTTTATTAGGTATCTTGCCATACACAACAATTTCATTAATATCACCGCCAATAATATTTTCCTTCTCCAGCGGCGAATCATAAGCAATAAGGTCATACAAATATTTAGCACTTGTTGAACCTTCAGTAAATTTTGTGCCGACTCTGCCGATAGGAATAACTGTTTTTGCCGAACCGTCACCATTATTTAAAACAGTTTCTTTAACCTTTTTACTGCAACAAGCATATTTAAAACGCCCTTGTAAAAAGTTCTGTTTCCAACCATTAAATTTTTCAACAAATCTTGTTACAGCCTGCTCGGTAAATTCATGCGGTCGATTACCAGTTTCTTTTACATAATTTACAATAACGTTGTGCATTATCTGCACCGGTATATTGGTAACACGGTTAATACGCAGCAAAAATTCACCATACGGCAATACATTACCATCAACTTTATAAGTTGTGCCGCTACCTTCATTAATTTGCATCGTACCATCCGCACTGCCATGCAATACGCTTCTGGTACTCTGTATGTAACTACCAGTAAAGATGTCTTCCTCCTTCAGCAGTTTTTCAACTTCTTCCGGCAAAGCCTCATTTAACTTATCGTCATAGTAAATTACATAATTGCGGTTAACCGCCTGCCAAAGTTCTTTCAGTTCATCATACTTATCAGCACGCACTTTAACGGTTTTGGGTATTTTATTTTTATTGTTGTCTTTAACCTTGCCTTCTTTAATACCCACATCAAATTCAGGATATTTTTCAAAAAATTCCACTCTTTTTTCAGGATTAATATTATAATGCCTATCAATAAATCTGCCCACAAGCAATTCCAAAAACAAATCTTCTGCATTGATATTACGTTTTATTGCAACCTGTTCCAACATTGCATCACTGATAACTCTATACTGCGGGCGGTCACCGTTAATTTCTGCTACCAGTTTTTCAGCAAAATCTGCTTCGGTAAAATCAACGATATAATTTAAATAAAACTGCTCGTCAGCTACGCGGTTGCCGTTTTCATCTACCGGCAGGCGCAATCCGCGCCCAACTTCCTGCAATTTACTATTTTCACTGCCG
This sequence comes from Phascolarctobacterium sp., assembly GCA_019417125.1. Lineage (GTDB taxonomy): Bacteria > Bacillota > Negativicutes > Acidaminococcales > Acidaminococcaceae > Fusicatenibacter_A. Next base: position 2,499 of record DXVZ01000056.1, on the reverse strand, counting down.
CTGCTGCGCAATTTGGCAATGGTAAATACATTCGGGTTATCCCAGCCTTCTTTTAAAGTCCATTTACTAAACAAAAAGCGCCTTACATTATAACTTCCATCAGAATTTTTAAATGACAACAACTGCTTTTTATTATGCAAAATGTCCTCTACTTCTTTGGCAATACCATCATCACTGCTATTGTTATCTTCTGCAAAATAACCGGCATGACAATCAGCAATATGGTTTAAACTGTATTCAAGATAAGCTTTATATTCTTCCTCGCCTTCCACACAATTATTAATAGCATGTTGCAGATATTCTTTTAAATTTTTTTCAAACATATTTTTTAAATACGGTTTCTTACCGCTGTTTTCATCTTTACGGTAAGAATAAATATCTGCAATAAAGAATAATGCCAGCGTTTTTATTTTTACATTAGCATTGCAAAAATTTTCTTTTTCTGCTTCAAAATGACGCTGCAAAGCAAGCTTAATAATCTGCTCCTGATAAGATTGCATATACACGTTAGCGTCCATTTCTTCACCCTGAATTTTTTCAAGCCCGTTAGAAAATGCCACGCTGTTATTACTTATACCTGTAATTGTAAGCCCTTCAAAAGCATCGTCAATTACTGATAAAGCTTCGTCTTTGCCAAGGCTGTAACTTTTAGGGCGTTTACCTGCCTGATAATACATAAAATTAACTTTATCGCCGCGTGTAATGCCCGTAATTTTCAGCTTGCTTTCGTTGCCGCTTAACTGCTCAAAATGCTCTTTGGCTACGCCTTTAATTAAATTGTTATTAAAAGAATCGCAAGCATCAAGCTCATAAATTAAATTGCAATAATCTTTTATGGTACGCCTGTTTTGCCCTCTGCCTTCTGTAACATCAGGAAAAGTTGCGCCAAAGCGGATAATGCACTGTGGTTTAATTTTTTCAACAATAGTTTTAAACGCAGCCTGTCCCCTGTTAAAACGATGCGCTTCATCAATTATTACAAACGGGCGGGTAGCTGCAATGGCTTGCAAAGGGTTATAAAATCCTTCCACCGCAGAATGATAATTGGTTTTTAATGCTTTGGAACCAAGCATCTGCATATTAATCAACAGAACATAAATTTTACGGTTATTGGTTATACTGCCCTTTACAAATTCCTGCACGGCATAAGGGAAAAATTCTTTACCCTTTTTCTTTTTAATGGATTCTACCGTTAAAAGCTCTATCTCCGTACCGTAATCAGCTTCAAAATGTCTTTTACTGTAAGGGTCTTCTATAAAATTTTTAGTGCCTGCTTTAATCGCCAGGGTTGGTACGGCAATAATAAATTTATTGATTCCATAACGGTAATTAAGCTCATAAATAGCTTTGGTATACACATAAGTTTTACCGGTACCTGTCTCCATTTTAACGTCGAGGTTTAAATAACTGCCGCTAACATCAAGCCTGCTTTCGTTATGCGGCTTAAACTTTTGCTGTACATTTTTTATGTTCTGTTCTACCTTACCGTCATTAAAAATAATACTTTTATTTTGCCACGGCATTACGGATTTTATAACATTTGCATTTTCAAACACACCGGCAATTGCTTCTATGGCATTTTGCTGATGAGGCAAACCGTGCTCTAAAATAAGTTCCATAACAGTCTCCTAATAACGAATCTCAACATTTATGCGGCTGTTGCGGGTAACGCTGAATTTTTTAACATTATCCTGCAGCGCCTGCAATTCGGTATAGCTAAAGCTGTAGCCAAAAACAACAATGTTGGTTATTGTAGCAAAAGCTGTATCTTCTTCATATTTACGGCAAAGTTCCATTAACGCTTTATTATCAAAACCATTTTCCAAAAGGTAAATATGGCTGGCGCAGATATACGATGTATAGCCTGCCAGCTTTTCGGCTTTTACAGCCGGGTTAAGCCCATAACCATCACGGTTAAGCCAGGTTGCCAAAACAGTTTGCGTACCAAAATTTTGCAGCAAATCATCACTGCCCACCAAATTCAGTTCCGGGCTGAAAGTTTCAATTTGCGAAAGCTGCGTACTGTTTAACTGCTTAAGACGGAAATGTTTAAAGCTCAAATCGGCAGTCGTATCAGGGTGTTCTTCCTTAATTTTGACAGCGGCACGTTTAATACGCTCGCGGCCAATCTGGTCGATGGTTTCATAACCGGCACGGCGTGCTTCGCTGCCTTCTTTAGTATCTTCCGGCAGCTGCACTAAAATAAATTTCCGATTGCCGCCGTCTTCAGCATTAAGCTGCATAACGGCATGAGCAGTTGTTGCGCTGCCGCTGAAGAAGTCGAGGATAATATCTGTTTGATCTAAAGAAATTGCCAAAAAATCCTTTATCAATGCTACCGGCTTAGGGAAAGAAAATATTTTATCATCAAATAATTCTTCTAATTCATACGTACCACGACGACTAGTATATTTCTTATCAATTAACATACTACGAATTAATTTTGAATCATGTCTCATTTTCTGAACAATTCTATATTGATTATCATTAGTTCTATAA
>DXVZ01000055.1:2903-17545 GCA_019417125.1 Phascolarctobacterium sp. | reverse complement strand
GTAACAACACCAGCGCCAACGGTACGGCCGCCTTCGCGGATTGCAAAACGCAGGCCTTGCTCAATTGCAATCGGGGTGATGAGTTCTACTTCCATCGTTACGTTATCGCCAGGCATTACCATTTCGGTGCCTTCCGGAAGCTCGGTTACGCCAGTTACGTCTGTCGTTCTGAAATAGAACTGCGGACGGTAGCCGTTGAAGAACGGGGTGTGACGGCCGCCTTCTTCTTTCGTCAGTACATATACTTCTGCTTTGAATTTGGTGTGCGGATGAATGCTGCCCGGTTTTGCAAGTACCTGGCCGCGTTCAATTTCTTTACGGTCAATGCCGCGCAGCAGGCAGCCAATGTTGTCGCCGGCTACTGCTTCGTCCAACAGTTTGCGGAACATTTCTACGCCGGTTACTACCGTGCTCTTCTTGTCTTCTTTAAGGCCTACGATTTCTACCGTGTCGCCTACTTTTACGCTGCCACGTTCTACACGGCCGGTTGCTACGGTGCCGCGGCCGGTAATAGTGAATACGTCTTCTACTGGCATCAGGAACGGTTTGTCGGTTGCGCGTTCCGGAGTCGGGATGTATTCATCTACTGCGTCCATCAGTTCCATAATTTTCTTTTCGTATTCAGGGTCGCCTTCAAGTGCTTTCAGCGCAGAGCCTACTACGATAGGAATATCGTCGCCAGGGAAGCCATAGCTGGAAAGAAGTTCGCGTACTTCCATTTCTACCAGTTCGATGAGTTCCGGGTCGTCTACCATGTCTGCTTTGTTAAGGAATACTACGATTGCAGGTACGCCTACCTGGCGCGCAAGCAGGATGTGCTCACGGGTCTGCGGCATCGGGCCGTCTGCTGCGGATACTACCAGGATTGCGCCGTCCATCTGTGCTGCGCCGGTGATCATGTTTTTAACATAGTCGGCATGGCCCGGGCAGTCTACGTGTGCGTAGTGGCGTTTTGCGGTTTCGTATTCTACGTGTGCGGTGTTGATGGTAATGCCGCGTTCTCTTTCTTCAGGTGCTTTATCGATCATGGAGTAGTCCATGAATTCTGCGCCGCCGCGTTCTGCAAGAACTTTGGTAATTGCTGCGGTAAGGGTTGTTTTGCCATGGTCAACGTGACCGATGGTGCCAATGTTTACATGGGGTTTTGTTCTTTCATATTTTTGCTTTGCCATTTATTGTATCCTCCTTAAACAGGTAATTTCTTAGGCCTGGGTGCCTTTGTTTTTAGCAACAATTGCTTCGGCAATGTTTTTCGGAACTTCTTCGTAATGGTCAACTTCCATGGAGTAGTTGCCACGACCCTGAGTTTTAGAACGCAGGTCGGTAGCGTAACCGAACATTTCAGACAGCGGAACAAATGCATCAATAACCTGGGCACCGTTACGTGCTTCCATGCTGTTAATGCGGCCGCGGCGGGAGTTCAGGTCGCCGATAACGTCGCCCATGTACTCTTCCGGAACGGTAACTTCTACTTTCATGTAAGGCTCAAGGATAACCGGGTCAGCTTTCAGCGCACCAGCGCGGAAGCCCATAGAACCGGCAATCTTAAATGCCATTTCAGAGGAGTCGACTTCATGGTAAGAACCGTCGTAAACAGTTACGCCGATATCTACCATCGGATAACCGGCAACTACGCCGTTTTCCATAGCTTCTTTAACACCTGCTTCAACAGGCCCGATGTATTCTTTCGGAATAGCACCGCCGACAACTTTGTTGTCGAATTTGAAGCCCTCGCCTGGTTCCAGCGGAGTAAGTTCCAACCAGCAGTGGCCGTACTGGCCTTTACCACCGGACTGACGGACGAATTTGCCTTCAGCCTTAACGGATTTACGGATGGTTTCGCGGTAAGCAACCTGCGGGTTGCCAACGGTGCAGCTAACGTGGAATTCACGCAGCAGGCGGTCGACGATAATGTCAAGGTGAAGTTCGCCCATGCCGGAAATAATGGTCTGAGCGGTTTCCGGGTCAGTGCGCACGCGGAAGGTCGGATCTTCTTCGGCAAGTTTCTGGAGAGCAATGCCCATTTTTTCCTGGTCAGCCTTGGTTTTCGGTTCTACTGCTACGGAAATAACAGGATCCGGGAATACCATGGATTCAAGGATAATCGGAGCTTTTTCATCGCAAAGGGTGTCGCCGGTAGTAGTATCTTTTAAACCTACAGCTGCTGCAATATCGCCTGCGTAAACCTTGTCGATTTCCTGACGGTGGTTAGCATGCATTTGCAGGATACGGCCGATACGTTCGCGTTTGCCTTTAGTGGAGTTATATACATAGGAACCGGATTCAAGAGTACCGGAATATACGCGGAAGAATGCGAGTTTACCTACATACGGGTCAGTCATAATCTTGAATGCAAGAGCTGCAAACGGTTCCTCATCGCTGGACGGGCGCTCATCTTCTTCACCAGTTTCGGGGTTAACGCCTTTAATGTGAGGAATGTCGGTCGGAGCCGGCATAAAAGCAACAATCGCGTCAAGCAGCGGCTGTACGCCTTTGTTTTTATAAGAAGAACCACAGCATACCGGGGTCATTTTGCAGGCAATGGTCTGTTTACGGATGCCAGCAATAATTTCTTCTTCGGTAATTTCTTCGCCTTCAAGATATTTCATCATCAGGTCATCGTCGCCTTCGGCAACAGCTTCAATAAGAGCCTGATGATATTCCTCGGCTTTTTCTTTCATGTCGTCCGGAATTTCAACAAACTCTTCGTCTTTGCCGAGTTTATCGCCGTAAACGATAGCCTGCATTTTAATCAGGTCAATCATGCCTTCAAAGGTGTCTTCAAAGCCGATAGGAAGTTGGATAGGCACTGCGTTAGCGCCCAGGCGGTCTTTCATCATTTGGATTACATTATAGAAGTTAGCGCCTGTAATATCCATTTTATTTACATACGCCATACGGGGAACGTTGTATTTGTCAGCCTGGCGCCATACGGTTTCAGACTGAGGCTCAACGCCGCCTTTGGCACAGAAAACTGCAACAGAGCCGTCAAGGACACGCAGAGAACGTTCAACTTCTACAGTGAAGTCAACGTGGCCCGGGGTATCAATGATGTTGATACGGTGGCCTTTCCAGTGGCAGGTTGTAGCAGCCGAAGTAATGGTAATACCGCGTTCCTGTTCCTGTTCCATCCAGTCCATGGTAGCAGCGCCTTCATGAACTTCGCCGATTTTATGGGTTTTGCCGGTGTAGAACAGAATACGTTCGGTCGTGGTAGTTTTACCGGCATCGATGTGAGCCATAATGCCGATATTTCTTGTTTTCTCAAGTGGAAATTCTCTGCCCACTTCTTCGTCCTCCCTCTAACAAAAATCAGGGTATTGGCGTTATTACCAGCGGTAATGAGCAAACGCTTTGTTTGCTTCAGCCATTTTGTGAGTATCTTCGCGTTTTTTAACTGCAGCGCCGGTGCCGTTAGCGGCATCCATAATTTCGCCTGCAACGCGTTCGCACATGGTTCTCTCACCGCGGAGGCGGGAATAATTTACCAGCCAGCGGATACCAAGCGTGGTTTTGCGGTCAGCACGTACTTCTACCGGAACCTGGTAGTTAGCGCCGCCTACACGGCGGGCACGTACTTCGAGCAGCGGCATAACGTTTTTCATAGCCGCGTCAAATACTTCAAGGGGATCTTTACCGGTTTTAGCGCGGACAAGATCGAAAGCATCATATACAATGCGTTCTGCAACGCCTTTTTTGCCATCAAGCATAATTTTGTTGATGAATCTGGTTAATAATTTGGAGCCATACACCGGATCCGGCAGTACGTCTCTTTTAGCAACAGGGCCTTTTCTAGGCATGTGTTTCCCTCCTTAATCATTTCGTATGTTCAGTTAATACTGCTTATTTTTTTGCTTTAGCACGTTTAGCGCCGTATTTGGAACGGCCCTGGCTGCGGTTAGCAACGCCAGCAGTATCAAGTGCACCACGAATGATATGGTAACGCACGCCCGGAAGGTCTTTTACCCTTCCGCCTCTAATAAGAACAACGCTGTGTTCTTGCAGATTGTGACCGATACCCGGAATATATGCGGTAACTTCGATGCCGTTGGTTAAACGGACACGAGCAACCTTACGCAGAGCAGAGTTAGGTTTTTTAGGGGTTGTGGTGTAAACCCTGGTGCAAACGCCGCGTTTTTGAGGGCATTCTTTCAATGCCGGAGCGGTGGATTTTTCAACTGCAACCTGTCTGCCCTTGCGGATTAACTGGTTAATTGTAGGCATATCGGCACCTCCTTCCCGAATAATTAGATTTGAATGATTATAAAAACTCCCGCTGTGCAAGAGTCCCTATCAGTCTTTAAGCACCGCGGCGGCAGCAGCCCCAACGTGTATTCCGCAGGCTTTGCCAAGTTCATGCATCGAATCCGCGGTTATCACTTTAACACCGGCGGCTTCGCAGCTTTCCAAAAGCGGGCGGCTTATGCGGATATCGGCGTCGGCTGCTACAAAAACCAGCTTTGCCGTTCCCTTTTCAACCGCTTTTGCCGTTTGCTTAACGCCAACGACATGTTTAGTTGCTTCCGTTAATTGCTTCAGCATGTGGCTCTTCCTCCTGAAAAAGGGCATAACTGTTCCGTGACACTGATATATTGTACCATTACCGGCAAGGCTTGTCAATATTTTTTGCAACTTTTTTTGCGGCTTTAAACGCCCATTACAAGCGCTTCTTTCTTTACACGTTGCCTTGTGTTTCAAATAGTGTTTTTGTTATAAAGTTTACACAAAAAAGCGCCGTTTTTATGCGGTTTCTGGCAATCAAACCGCATAAAATTTACGGCTGCGGCGCAAAAATAAATTAAAAAATCTTTAAATTTTCTTAAATTTGCAGTCAATTTAACAGCGCCGGCGACCAAATTTCTTTTAATTTTTCCAAATTCCACCTGGCATTGGCAGGGCTGGTTGATGGCATTGCCAAAATTTCCACGCCGTTAAGCTTGTTAGTACGGCAATATTTTTTCAGTGCGCTGTACGCTTTACCGCCGTTGCAGCAAATACGCTTTATCTGCGGGTGCGCGGCAGCAAAACCTGCTAAATCATTATACACCTCGTCGCGTATTGCCGAATCAAGGCTGCCCTCCCTGCGGCAATAGGCTATTACGTCCCACAGGGCAATGTTGCAGCGCAGCAGCATCTTTTGCCGTTCACCGTAATCTTCGGGGAGCATACCGCCGTTTAAAACCTCCGCCATTAAACGCCAAAAACGGTTATGCTTGTGCCCATAATACTGCTGTAATTCCAACGAGCGTTCTCCCGGCATCGAGCCCAAAATTAAAATTTTGCAGTTTTCATCCGCTACCGGCGCAAAACACCTGCAAACGTCACTCATCCCGCTCGCCCTCCACTTTCACAGCTGCTCCATCGCTTTTTATAACTTCTACCTCTGCGCCCAGCCCCTGCCAGTAAATAAGGTTGGCGCTGTGCTGCCCGCGCAGTTTCGATTCCAGCAGCTGCGGCACATAAATTTTTACCTTTTTGCAGCCACAGTTTACAAGCTCTGCAATCTGCGGTGTAAGCTGCCTGCGCAGCACCAGGCTTTTTACAATTTCGCCAAAAGCAGGATGAAACGGCCCAGCCACGATATTGCCAGGACTGCACAGTTCGTCATCCGCCTGCAAGCCCATGCGGATAACTTTAATGCCAGCCGCCGCAAATTGTTCGTACGCAGCGGCGCAAAGTTCTGCCGCTTCATCCACTGTCAGCGGCGCAAATTCACCCCGGCGGTAAGTTTCTTCCAAAGGAGTATTTTTAATAACCAACAAAGGGTACAGCCTTACCATATCCGGCTTTAAGGCAACGCTCTTTTTTACCGTAGCAAAAAAACTCACCTCCGTCTGCCCCGGCATACCGCACATCAGCTGCAAGCCCACAGCAAAACCGTAAGCGCGCAAAAGTTCAACAGCCTTTGCAACGCTTGCAGCATCGTGCCCGCGCCCTGCCAGTTCCAAAACGCTGTCGTCCAAAGACTGCACGCCCAGTTCCACCGTGCTGACGTTATGCTTTTTTAACAGCGCCAGCCGCTCTTCATCAATGTAATCCGGGCGCGTCGATAAGCGCACGCTGCCGATAACGCCCTGCGCCAAAAGCTCATCAACAGGCTTAAAAAGCTCCTCCTGCAAATCCAAATCCAGCCCGCTAAAAGAGCCGCCGTAAAAAGCTGCTTCATTTTGCTTACCGGGCTTAACCCACTGTAAATATTTATAAATCTGCTGCCGCACCGCCTGCGCCGACGCCGTTTTTTGCCCGCTGATTTTCTTTTGGTTGCAAAAAACGCACTGATGCGGGCAGCCCGCATGCGGAATAAAAATCGGAATAATGCTCATAACTTCGCCTTTCGTTTTTTCTTACCTGCATTATATTCTGCAAACGCCGCACGGTCAATAGTGTTGTTGCCGCCGAGCAGCCGATATGCTAAAATAGCAATGCAAATAAATTTCAAAGGATGATTGTAATGGGCTATTTATATCTTGCCGCCGCGATTGCGCTGGAACTTACTGGCACAATCTGCCTTAAATATTCCGCTGGCTTTACGCGCCTGCTGCCATCCGCAGCGACTCTTGCCGCGTACGGCACCTGCTTTTATTTATTTTCCAAATCGCTGCTTTATATCAATCTAAGCATAGCTTACGCCATCTGGTGCGCTATAGGCATTGTGGCTGCTTCACTTATTTCGGCGCTGCTGTTTCACGAATCACTCCCGGCACCTGCTTACCTTGGCATAGCGCTGATAGTAGCCGGCGTAGTAATTTTAAACCTGTTCGGCAGCCCGCATTAAACAGCAACAAAAAAAACGGTTTCAGAAGGTTTGTAAAAAACTTTTTCTGAAACCGTTTATTTTTTATTTTTTTAATTTCTCCAAAGCGCTTTTAGCTGCGTGCTGCTCAGCTTCTTTTTTGCTGTGCCCTACGCCCTTGCCGATAACCCTGCCGGCAACCGAAACCACCGTCGTAAACGACTTATTATGTTCCGGACCGCTGGAATCCACCAACTCGTAGGTAATTTCAACATCGCCGTCTTTTTGCACAACTTCCTGCAAGCGCGTTTTATAATCGGAATAAATTCCGTGCTCACAGATAAAGTCAAGCTCCTGCTTCATCAGCCCCAGCAAAAATTTTTCTGCGGCTGCCAGGCCCTGGTCGATGTAGTAAGCACCCAGCACCGATTCAAACGCATCGGCTAAAATAGAAGCCCTGTTGCGCCCGCCGGAAAGGTCTTCGCCCTTGCCAAGCCTTAAATACTTGCCTAGCGAAATTTTATGCGCATACTGCGCCAGCGAAGTTTCGCAGACGATATGGGCGCGCAGCTTGGTCAGTTCGCCCTCGTTGAGTTTAGGGAAATGCTTGTACATGTAAGTGCTGACGATAATGCTCAGCACAGAATCTCCCAAAAACTCAATGCGCTCGTTATGTTCCGGGCGCGGCTGCTCTTTTGCCTCATGCGCATATGAGGTATGCGTCAGCGCCGTATTTAAAAGGTCTAAATTATTCATGGTAATTCCAAGCCTGGTACAAAACTCCAGCAGCTCTTCCTTACGCTTACTTTGCATAGCAATCACCGTTTTTCAGTTTATGCCTTATATTTTTTCAAAAGAATGCACGCATTGTGTCCGCCGAAACCAAAGTTGTTGGACAGCGCAGCCCTTACTTCCGCTTTGCGGGCAACATTAGGCACATAGTCAAGGTCAAGGCCTTCTTCAAGGTCCGGGTCCTCGTAGTTAATGGTAGGCGGAACAACTCCGTTATCAATAGTCAGCGCGGTAGCAATGGCTTCAACGCCGCCGGCAGCACCAAGCAAATGTCCAGTCATGGATTTGTTGGAGCTAATCATCATTTTATATGCGCGGTCGCCAAAAATTTTCTTGGCAGCCAGGGTTTCGTTCAGGTCATTCCTGTGGGTAGAAGTACCGTGCGCGTTGATGTAATCAACTTCGTCCGGGCTGATGCCTGCGTCTTTAATGGCAAGTTCCATGCAAACCGCCGGCATTTCGCCGCTCGGGTCGGGGGCGGTAATGTGGTAAGCGTCGGCAGTCATGCCGTAACCGGCTACTTCAGCATAAATATGCGCACCGCGTTTCAGTGCGTGTTCAAGTTCTTCCAGCACAAGCACGCCAGCACCTTCGCCCATAACAAAGCCGTCGCGTTTTTTATCAAACGGGCAGGATGCTTTTTCGGGGTGTTCGTTATTGGTAGAAAGAGCCTTCATGTTGCCGAAGCCTGCAACTGCCAGCGGGTTAATAGCCGCTTCGCTGCCGCCCGCCATCATAATGTCGGCGTCGCCGTACTGAATGGTTCTGAAAGCTTCGCCGATGCAGTGGGTACCTGTAGCGCACGCGGTAACAATCGCCATATTAGGGCCTTTAAAGCCAAGGGCGATAGAAATCTGGCCTGCCGGCATATTCGGAATTTCCATCGGAATAAAGAACGGGCTTATTTTGGAAGGGCCTTTTTCAACAAATTTCAAGGTCTGTTCCAGGTAAGTGTGCATACCGCCAATGCCGCTGCCTACGCAAACGCCGGCTCTTACCGGGTCAACTTCATTCAGGTCAAGCTTAGCGTCTTCTACTGCCATTTTAGCGGCTGCAACAGCAAACTGGGTAACGCGGTCCATACGTTTACCTTCTTTTTTATCGCCGTATTTAGAAAAATCAAAATCTTTTACTTCACCGGCAATTCTGGTGCCGTATTCGCTGGCATCAAACTGGGTAATAGGGCCAACGCCGGATTTGCCTGCAACAAGATTATTCCAAAACTCATCTTTGCCGATACCGATAGGAGTAATAGCGCCTACACCGGTTATAACAACTCTTCTCTTCAAAACAAATCACCTCAAATTCAAATTTTTTCTATATCTTCTTTCAGCCTTCTGAAAATTTCTTTAACAGGCAGAATTTCCTTAATCTTCCACATGTTGGCGCCGGTAAACACAAGCCCGGTTTCAACATCGCCCTGCTGCGCGCGGGTTAAGGCGCGGATAATGCAGAAGCTGCGCGAGCAGTGCTTTAAGCAGCCGTCGCAGGTGGTAGGCCTCGGCGGGTTGCCGTCCAAAACCTTTTGTGCAAACGGATTTAAAATAGCGCGGCCTTTGTAACCAACCGGGCTGTCAATCTGCACAACGTCCTCTTTAGTCATTTTAAGGTAAAACTCTTTCAGCGCAGGCGCGCCGTTAGATTCTTCGCTGGCTGCAAAACGGCTGCCCATCTGCACGCCGCTTGCTCCAAGTTTTAAAAGGTCAGCCACGTCGGCACCGCAAACCGCGCCGCCGGCGGCAATAACCGGGATTTTAACGGATTTAATGATATCCGGCAGAATAGTTTTGATAGATTCCTGCGTACCAAGATGCCCGCCTGCTTCCGTACCTTCAACAACTATTGCCGAAGCACCGAGCTTTTCGGAAATCTTGGCAAGTTTCACGGAAGAAACAATCGGCACTACTGCTACATTGTGGGCGCGGCCAATGGCGAAAATATCTCTTGAAAAACCGGCGCCGGCAACAAGCAAATCAACTTTTTCTTCCGCTGCTGTTGTGATAAGGTCAGCAAAAGCGCGTGCTGCCACCATAGCGTTAATGCCAATCATGCCCCTGCCTTCGCTCAGCTTTCTTGCAAGGCGGATTTCCTGGCGCAGTTCCTCAAGCTCAAGGCCGGACGCAGCTACAAGGCCGACACCGCCTTCTCTCGCCACAGCACCCGCAAGGCGCGCAGTCGAAAGCCTGATGGCCATGCCTCCCTGAAATATCGGCATTTCAGCTACTTTATCACCTATTTTAAGCACTGGTAATTTCAACAAATATCCCCCATTTCTGGTTAAGATGCAAGGTTATAAAACTTGGCAGGGAGGCTTAAAGCCCCCCGCCAAACTGCGGATAAATTATTTTTCTTCATCCAACATTTTAACTGCGTCCGCAACAGTGCGGATTTTTTCTGCTTTTTCGTCAGGAATTTCAACGCCGAATTCCTCTTCAAAAGCCATGATTAATTCAACGATATCAAGAGAGTCAGCACCCAAATCGTCGATGAAGGAAGATTCCATTTTTACTTCTTCCGGGTCAACACTCAACTGTTCTACGGTGATGTTTTTAACTTTGTCGAAAGTGCTCATTACGATTCACCTCCTTCCAAGGTAATTTGATAATACATTATTACATTACCATACCGCCGTCGACATGTAAAGTCTGGCCGGTTATATAAGCGGCATTATCGCTCACAAGGAACAATACCGCTTTGGCAATATCCTCAGGCTCGCCCAGACGGGCAAGCGGAATAGAAGCTTCCATAGCTGCTACAACTTTTTCGGGCAGCACGCTGGTCATATCGGTTTTAATAAAGCCGGGGGTAACGGCGTTAACCCTGATGCCGCGGGCAGCCATTTCTTTGGCAACGCTGCGGGTAAAGCCCAAAATGCCAGCTTTGGCAGCGGCGTAGTTCGCCTGGCCTGCATTGCCCATTAAAGCTACAACGGAGCTGATATTTACAATCGCGCCGCTGCGCTGTTTAGCCATATATTTTACGGCTGCTTTGGTGCAGTTAAACACGCCTTTAAGGTTGGTGTTTAAAACTGCGTCCCAATCTTCTTCTTTCATGCGCAGAAGCAATGTATCGCGGGTAATGCCTGCGTTGTTGACGAGAATGTCAATTCTGCCAAGCTCTTTAACAACTTTATCCATCATTGCAGCGCAAACTTCAGTTTGCGAAACGTCACCCTGCACAAGGATGGTTTTTCTGCCCATTTTTTCTATTTCAGCGGCAACTGCTTCCGCAGCTGCGGTGCTGCCTGCAAAATTAACGGCAACGTCTGCGCCGTTTTCGGCAAGCAAAAGCGCAATCGCTTTGCCTATGCCGCGGGATGCCCCGGTAACTAAAGCTACTTTGCCTTCTAACAGCATTTTAACGGACCTCCTGGAAATAAGCAAGTGTTTTCGCAAGGCTGGCTTCATCTTCTACGTTTAAAGATGTTACCTTTCTGTCGATTTTTTTGTTAAAACCGGTTAAAACTTTGCCCGGGCCAACTTCAACAAAAGTATCTACGCCGCCTTCAATCATTTTTCTTACGCCGGTTTCCCAAAGCACGGGCATAGCTGCCTGGCGGATAAGGGAATTTTTAATGGATTCCGCCTGTGTTTCTTCTTCGGCGTTAACGTTTGCCACAACGGGGATTTTAGCATCATGGAAAGTAATGGTTTTAAATACTTCTGCCAGGCGGTCGGATGCCGGCTGCAGCAGAGTGCTGTGGAACGGAGCGCTTACCGGCAGCAGCACCGCGCGTTTGGCACCGGCTTCTTTCAAAGCAGCCAGGGCTTTATCAACCGCGCCTACGGCGCCTGCAATTACAACCTGGCCGGGGCAGTTAAAGTTTACTGCCTGTACGGCTTCGCCGCATTCAGCTTCTACGCTGCGGCAAATTTCCACAATTTTATCGCTGTCCATACCAAGTACGGCTGCCATGCTGCCTTCGCCTACAGGAACAGCCTCCTGCATGAACTGTCCTCTCTTGCGTACAATACGTACGGCATCGGCAAAATCAAGCGCTTCTGCCTGTACCAGTGCGGAATATTCACCCAGGCTGTGGCCCGCCGCAATTTCGCAGGTTACGCCGTTTTCGGCAAGCACCCTTGCACAGGCAACGCTAGCGGTTAAAATAGCCGGCTGGGTATTAAAGGTCAGGCGCAGCTGGTCTTCCGGGCCTTCAAAGCACAGTTTGCTGATAGAAAAGCCCAGCGCTTCATCAGCTTCTTCAAAAGTCCTGCGCGCGCAGGCATAGTTTTCGTACAAATCTTTGCACATACCAACGCTCTGCGAGCCCTGGCCGGGGAAAATAAATGCTACTTTACTCATTGATAAAGCCTCTCTTTCGACAATTATTTACACCATTTAAGAACAATACTGCCCCAGGTAAGGCCGGCGCCAAAGGCTACTAAAAGCAGGTTGTCGCCTTTTTTCATGGCGTGCTGGTCCTGCATTTCTGCAAGTGCGATAGGAATGCAGGCTGCGGAAGTATTACTGTATTTATCGATATTTACCCAAACTTTTTCCATCGGCATTTTAAAATGCTTAGCAGCAGATTTAATAATGCGGATATTTGCCTGGTGCGGTACCAGAATGTCAATATCCTCGTTGGTAAGCCCTGCCTGCTCAAGGGATTTTTTAGCCGTTTTGCCCATAATTTTTACAGCGAACTTAAATACTTCGTTGCCGTTCATATGTACTGTGTGTTCTTTAGCGTCTACGGTTTCGTGGCTGGCAGGCTTCCTGCTGCCGCCTGCGGGCTGATAAAGATGCACTGCGCCTGCACCGTCGCTGCCAAGGTCAATGCCCAAAATGCCGTAGCCTTCTTCAACTTCGCCAAGCACTGCCGCGCCTGCACCGTCGCCGAACAATACGCAGGTATTGCGGTCTTCCCAGTTAAGAATACGGGAGAGCGTTTCCGCGCCGATTACAAGCGCTTTTTTGTAAAGCCCGCTGGCAATCATCTGCGCTGCAACGCTGGTTGCATAAACAAAACCGGTGCAGCCTGCGGAAAGGTCAAATGCAGCGGCATGCGGAGCCCACAGCCTGTCCTGGATAAGGCAGGCGGTAGAAGGATATACGCCGTAATCCGGCGTAGCCGTTGCCACAATAATAAGGTCAAGGTCGCCAGGTGCAACGCCTGCGTCCTCCAGCGCGCGCCTTGCGGCAATCAGCGCCAAATCACTTGTAGCCTGTTCTGGCGCTGCAATGTGGCGGGTTTTAATGCCCGTACGCTGCACAATCCACTCGTCGCTGGTATCAACCATTTTTTCCAGGTCGTGGTTGGTCAAAATCTTGCTTGGAAGGTAGCTGCCAACACCCAGAATACCTACTTGTTTTACAGCTTTAGTCATGTATAAATCCTCGTTTCTTTATTTTTCTTCATCTTTGATGACAATTTCTGCAATATGTTTTACCACATCGCGCTCAGCAAAGTTGATGGCAACCCTTACCGCGCTGGTAATAGATTTTGCCTTGCTGTTGCCGTGGCAGATGATAAACGGCGCTTTAACGCCCAACAGCAGCGCGCCGCCGTATTCAGTAACATCCGCGCGTTTTTTCAGCGCTTTCATCGTCGGTAAAAGCAGCAGCCCGCCAAGTTTAGCCATTAATCCGCCTTTGGCAATAGCGTCTTTTACCACTACCATTATAGCACTTGCAAGCCCTTCTGCAAACTTTAAAACAACATTGCCCACAAAGCCGTCGCAAACAACTACGTCCACAGTACCTTTGTTAATGTCGCGACCTTCCACGTTGCCGATAAAGTTAATATGCTTTTCTTCTTTCAGCAAAGGATATGTCGCCAAAGCCTGCTCGTTGCCTTTGGTTTCTTCTTCGCCGATGTTTAGCAGCCCGACGCGCGTTTTATCCACGCCGAACATCAGCTCCGAATAAACGCTGCCCATCAGCGCGCTCTGCACCATGTGCTCCGGCTTAGCGTCGACTTTAGCGCCGCTGTCCAAAAGCACCGTCGTGCCGGTAAGGTTCGGTATCGGCGTCGCAATGGCAGGGCGTTCAATGCCCTTAATGCGTCCCAGGTAAAATAGCGCCGCCGCAACAGCCGCCCCCGTACTGCCGGAAGATACCAGCGCGTCGCACTTTTTTTCGCGTAAAAGGCGCGTTGCTACTACAATTGATGAATTCTTTTTGGTTTTTACGGCAATGGAAGGATGCTCGTCCATTCTTACAACTTCCGTTGCGGGGCAAATGCTCAGCCTTTCGTCATTATCAGCTTTATATTCGCGCAGCAGGTTTTCAATCGTTTCCGGGTCGCCTACCAGCACAATTTCGCAATTTAATTCTTTTACCGCCTGTACCGCTCCAAGCACAAGTTCTTTCGGGCCGTAGTCCGTTCCCATTACATCAAGCGCGATTTTCATATGCCTGTGTCGTCCTTTCGTCCGGGCAGGGTACAATTATAAATTTAGCCCGGAATACTTCCTCATTGTTATTTCTTATTTTAACCCAAATTATATATTTATTAAGCTCGCGGCGGATAACCTCTGCCTTCGCCACCAGCGTCGCCCCTGCGTAAACAGGCACCTTGTATTTAACGTTGCCCACGCCTGTCAGCGCCGCTTCAGCGTCCACAACAGCCAGCGCCAGGGTGTTTGCCATGGCAAACATGTAATAGCCTCTGGCAACGCCGGTTTTTTCCAATACCATATCAGGAGTAATCTTCATCATCGAAATACCCGAATGGTTCAGTTCCAAATCAATCAGGTCGCCGACGATATCTTTTTTATCAATGGCTTTTAATTTTACCTGCGCGTTCTCCGCCATCTGGCGCGTACGCTCGCGCAGTTCCGGGATGTTAAGGCTAAGCCTGTCCAGCCGGATAGTCTGAATACTTACCGACAGGTTTTTAGCCAGCTGCTCATCCGTTAAAAAAGGGTTCTTTTGCAGCATTTTAAACAAGCGCTCATGCCGTATAACTTTTTTAGCAGAATTCATAACATCACCTTATTTTAATACCTACTCCTAATATCTGGATTTATTATAATAGCCGCTTTAAAAAAATGCAAGCAAAATTTTTGTGTCAGCCGCCGCACGCAAAAAAATAAAATAAAAAAGGTCCCTGCGGGACCTTTTGGCAAGCTGCCTGTAAAAAGCAAAAACCCCCAAAGCCAAAGGCTTAAGG
>DXVZ01000055.1:0-2893 GCA_019417125.1 Phascolarctobacterium sp. | reverse complement strand
GGCTTAAGGGGTAATTTTTACTCAGCGTCTTTTGCGATAACCTGTTTACCCTTGTAGTAACCACATTCGGGGCAAACACGGTGCGGCATTTTCATTTCGTGACATTGCGGGCATTCAACTAAACCGGGAGCGGTAAGTTTCCAGTTTGCACGGCGGGAATCACGGCGCGCTTTAGACATTTTTCTTTTTGGTACTGCCATTGTTGGTACACCTCCTCAAGCTATAAGGCAAAATTTAATTTTTGATGAATTGCTTTAATGCCGCCAGTCTGGGATCAACCGTAGTTGTATCGCAGCCGCAGTCGCCTTCATTTCTGTCAGCCCCGCAGACCGGACACAGCCCACGGCAATCTTCCCTGCAAACAGCTTGCAAGGGAACTGCCAAAAGGAGGCTCTCTCGAACAGGCTCTGTTATATCCAGCAGATCTGATTCATAGATAAAAGCATCATTTTCAATGTTTTCTGCTCCTGCCGGGTAAAATTTTTCAACCACCTGCGCGTCCAGCTTTTCGGTATAAACCTTTAAGCAGCGCCCGCAGGTGCGTTCAATTTCCGTTTTGGCTTCCGCTTTAAGCAAAATTACGTCGCCGGCGTTTTCAACCATGCCTTTTAAAACAATGGGCGCGGTTACTTTTAAATCGGCTTCGGTAATTCCCAGTTCGCCCGGCGTAAGCTCATACGCAAACTCTTTACTTCCGACAAGTCTTTTTTTGATTTCTGCGACATTTATTCTTATCATATTTCACCAATCGTATCAATTATAGCTATGTGAGACTGCTTTGTCAAGTAATAGTTATTAACACGCGGCTTACAATTTTATAATGCGGCGGCAGATATTAGCCGTGTCATGCGCAATTACAAGCTCTTCGTTGGTCGGGATAGCGAAAATTTTCACTTTCGCGCCATCGATGCTGATTTCCTGTTTTTTGCCGCGCACTTTATTCTTCGCTGTGTCGATGCCGGTACCGAGGTATTCCAGGCCCTCGCAGATTTTTTCGCGCATCGAGGGCGAATTTTCACCCAGCCCCGCCGTAAACACAATCGCATCTACGCCGCCCATTGCCGCCGTATAAGCGCCGATGTATTTTTTTACGCGGTAGGCAAAAACATCAATCGCCAGCTGGCAGCGCTCATCGCCGCGGTTAGCCGCGCTTTCCAAATCCCTAAAATCGCTCGACAGACCGCTGATGCCCAAAACGCCGCTGCGGCGGTTCAGTAATTCGTCAATCTGCTCCGCGTCCATATTTTCTTTTACAATTAAAAACGGAATAATTGCCGGGTCAATCTCGCCGGAGCGCGTGCCCATTACCAGCCCGTCCAGCGGCGTATAACCCATGCTCGTATCAATGGAACGCCCGTATTTTACCGCCGCCACGCTTGCCCCATTGCCCAAATGGCAGGTAATAATGCGGTAATCAGCCGTTTCACCGCCCATCATTTTGGCTGCTTCCTGCGCAACGTATTTATGCGACGTGCCGTGGAAACCATAACGGCGCACGCCGTATTTTAAATACAGCTCGTAAGGCAGGCCGTACAAATACGCCTCCTCCGGCATCGTCTGGTGAAAAGCGGTATCAAAAACTACAACCTGCGGAACGTTAGGCATCAGCGCCATGCACGCCTTAATGCCGTTAAGGTTGGATGGGTTATGCAGCGGCGCCAGCTCCCCGCAGGCTTCAATGCCTTTTAACACATCCGGCGTAACCAGTACGGAATCGCCAAAACGCTCGCCCCCATGCACCACACGGTGCCCAACAGAGTCAATCTCATTCATGCTTTTAATAACGCCGTAATCGGCATTAATAAGCGCATCCACAGCCAGCTTAATGCCATAGGTATGGTTCGGCACTTCTGTTTTTATGTCAATGGTATACTTGCCCTCCGGCGTATGCTTTAAAACGGAACCTTCCATGCCGATACGCTCAATCAGGCCCTTTGCCATTACCTTTTCGCCTTCCATATTTATCAGCTGATACTTAATTGAAGAACTGCCGCAATTAACAACAAAAACAATCACACTGTTCACCCCTAAAAATAAACTTGCACTTCCGGGTAATTTAATATACTATTAGTATACACTATTCAACATTTAACTGCCAGTAAAACTTTATGAGGTAAACCTATGAAAAATTCTATCGGCATTGTAGCCGAATACAATCCCTTCCACAACGGGCATTTGCTGCACCTTGCCGAAGCGCGCCGCCTTGCCGGAGAAAACCTGCCCGCCGTTGCCGTAATGAGCGGCAGCGTTGTGCAGCGCGGCGAACCAGCCTTTTGCAATAAATGGGCGCGGGCACAGATAGCTGTTTTAAACGGCATTGACCTGGTGCTGGAGCTGCCGGCGGTGTTCGCCTGCCGCAGTGCGGAATTTTTTGCAGGCGGTGCCGTGCGCCTTTTAGCGGCAACAGGCATTGTAAAACACCTTGCCTTTGGTGCGGAAACCGCCAACGCGGATGTTTTGGCGCAAGCCGCGCAAATTATTGACGGCAGCCAGGACGAACTGCGCGCGCTTATTAAAAGCGGCGCCAGCTACGCCGCCGCCCAAACGCAGCTTTTGCAAAACGCAGGCCTTAGCTTTGCCGCCGATAAAGCCAACGACATTTTAGCGCTGGAATACTGCCGCGCCCTGCATAGATATGCGTCAGACATCACCCCGCTCGTCATCCGCCGCCGCGGCGCAGGCTACAACGAAACTGCCCTTGGCGGCAAAATCGCAAGTGCCAGCGCCATCCGCGCGGAATACGCTCAAAACGGCTTAAGCCAACAGCTTTTACAGCAGTTGCCGCCTGCCGGGCGCAAAGTTTTAGAAACCCTGCACGCCGAAGGCATGCTTGGCTACAATAAGGATAAACTTGACACACTTATTTTATACAAGCTGCAAATGCTGACGGAAC
>DXVZ01000054.1:4180-6833 GCA_019417125.1 Phascolarctobacterium sp. | reverse complement strand
TTATATAACCCATTATAAACATTGTCAAATAAAGTGTAAAGAAAATTCTTTAAAATTTAAATTTTTGTCTTTGCAAGGCAGTAATCTGTATATTTTTTTACAAAGATAAACTTACAAACTGCTGCACCGTACCTTTTATATCGTCCGCGCTAAGTATGGCGCTGACTATTGCCGCACCGTTTGCCCCTGCTTGCAGCACCTCACGGTAATTGGCAAGCGTTATGCCGCCGATACCTACAAACGGCAGTTTTGTCGCCGCATGTATTTTTTTTAAACCCTCCGTACCGATAACGGAAGTATCTTTTTTGGTATCCGTTGCATGCACCGCGCCGCAGCCCAGGTAATCGGCACCGGCAAGTTCCGCCGCACGTGCTTCTTTTGCATTATGCGCCGATACGCCGATAATAACGTCATCGCCCAGCATACGGCGCGCCACCTGCGGCGGCAAATCGCTTTGCCCTAAATGCACGCCAGCAGCACCAACAGCAAAAGCGATGTCAGCCCGGTCGTTAATTATCAGCGGCACATTGTATTTATCGCACAGCGCCTTTACTTTCAGCGCGCGCTCGTACAAAGTACGGCTTTCGTCCGTTTTATCGCGGTACTGCAAAAGCGTTGCGCCTGCGCTAAGCGCTGCTTCTAACCGTGCCCACACATCTTCACTTTTAAAATACGCCGTGTCCGTTACAAGGTACACACGGTAATCAATTGCTGGCTTCATTTTAGTTCATTCTTTCTTCCGGTTTCAGATTAATTAAATTCCACTTGCCGGTAACGTGGTAAATGCCGTCAAACAGACGGGTTTTAAACATGCCAGGCCCGTCTTTCTTTTCCATAAAGCCTGCGGCTAGTTCTGCGGCCTGCCCCATAATAACCACGCCAAGCGCAGCTGCCGCCATGTAATCTTTGGTAACAGCGGCGCAGCAGGCGCACAGCGTTGTGGTTATACAGCCTGCACCGGTAATTTTTTTCAGCATTTCGTTGCCGCCGTTTAAAACCAGCACCTGCTTGCCGTTGCTAACGTAATCAACCTGTCCGGTTACGGCTGCTACACAGTTAAATTTGGCAGCTGCGCCTTTTGCCGCCTGCAATTTTTCGCCTTCGTCCGCCTGTGTGGTAACATCTACGCCATGCCCAGCCGCTTTTTCGTCCAACAGTGCTTTGCACTCATCATAATTGCCGCGCACAATGTTTACAGCGCCGCTTTTTAACAACTTCAGCGCAAAAGTAAGGCGCAGGGCGCTGCTCATTACGCCCACCGGATCCAGCACAACTGGTATGCCCTTCTTTTTGGCGGCTGCCGCTGCCCGTTCCATGGCAATCATCTTGTTGTAATTAATTGTGCCAAGGTTCAGCACTAACGCATCGCTGCCTGCGGTAATAGCTTCAACCTCCTCCGGCTCGTCCGCCATTACGGGCGAAGCACCGGCGCAAATCGCCGCATCGGCGCAGGCTTCTGCCGTTACATAATTGGTAATGTGGTGAATAACCGGTTTTTGCTTCTGTAATTCTTCTATAATTTTGCCAAAATGGTTCTGCATTTCCATCTTAATCCAGCATACCTGCCTTTCTGTACAAATCAACAAAATGGTGGGTCGGCCCGCAGCCCTTGCCTATAGCCAGGCTGTGCTCAATAGCCGTAGTTACATAGTCTTTGGCTTTTTTTACTGCTTCCGCCGTGGTTAAACCGTTAGCAAGGTTGGCGGCTATTGCCGATGAAAAAGTACAGCCCGTGCCGTGCGTGTTTTTGGTGTCAATGCGCGCCGTTTCAAAATGGTAAAAATCTTTGCCGTCAAACAACACGTCCACAGCGCTGCCGATGTGGTGCCCACCTTTAACGACAATGCCCTTGCAGCCCATAGCGCAGATTTTTTGCGCCGCCGCTTCCATATCAGCCACAGTTTTAATCTCCATAGCAGCTATTTTTTCAGCTTCGGGAATATTCGGCGTCAGCACGTCCGCCAACGGAATGATGGTTTTAATAAGGGTATCAATCGCGTAAGGCTGCATTAACGCGCAGCCGTTTTTAGCGTACATTACAGGGTCTATAACAATGTTCTGCGGCTGGTATTCCTGCAATTTTCCGGCAACTGCCTGCATGCACTCCGGCGTAGAAAGCATGCCTATTTTTACCGCGTCCGGGAAAATATCTTCAAACACGGCGTCCATCTGTTTTTCAATCATATCCGGCGTAACGTCCTGAATATCAATCACGCGCGCCGTATTTTCGGCAACGATGGACACAATAACGCTCATGCCAAAAGTACCGTGCGCCGCAAAAGTTTTTAAGTCAGCCTGAATGCCCGCGCCGCCGCTGCAGTCACTGCCGGCAATGGTAAGTAAATTTTTCATTTTTGCTCCTTTGCATAAAAAACGGGCGCAGCATAAGCCGGCCCGTTTACAACATTATAATAAGCTTTTTACTTTAGCTGCAACATTTTCAGCCGTAAAGCCGTATTCTTTCATTACCGTGCCGCCCGGTGCGGAAGCGCCGAATTTATTGATGCCGATAACATTATCTTCGCTGCCGGTATAACGGCTCCAGCCCAGGGTTACGCCGGCTTCAACGGCAACCTTCGGCAAACCTTCCGGCAGAACGGATTTTTTATATTCTTCGCTCTGCATTTCAAAAATATCCCAGCTCGGCATGGAT
>DXVZ01000054.1:0-4170 GCA_019417125.1 Phascolarctobacterium sp. | reverse complement strand
GGCATGGATACTACGCTGACAGAAATGCCTTCTTCCGCAAGTTTCGCCTGTGCTTCCAAAGCCAGGTGTACTTCGCTGCCGGTAGCGATAATTACCGCTTTAGCTTCGCCTTTGCCGGCGTCCAGCACATAAGCGCCCTTGCCCGCATTTTCGTGTACAACGTCCGCATATTTGTGCAGTACCGGCAGTTTTTGGCGGCTTAAAAGCAGCGCCGTCGGTTTATGCTGGTTCAGGCAGGCGGTCTGCCAAGCCATTGCGGTTTCCAAAGCATCCGCCGGGCGGATTACGCACAAGTTAGGAATTACGCGCAGGCTCATAGCATGTTCTACCGGCTGATGCGTCGGCCCGTCTTCGCCAACGGCAATGCTGTCATGCGTAAATACAAAAATGGAACGCAAGCCCATCAGCGCCGCCATACGTACCGCGGGGCGCATAAAATCTGCAAATACCAGGAACGTGCCGCCGAACGGAATAAAACCGCCGTGCAGCGCAATACCGTTCAAGGCTTTGCCCATCGCGTGTTCGCGCACGCCAAAGTGAATGTTTCTGCCGGTTCTGTCCTCTTTGGAATAGTAACCGCAGGATTTCATAACCGTTTTGTTGGAAGGGCCAAGGTCGGCGCTGCCGCCTACCAGCTGCGGCAACTGCATGGAAAGTTTTTGCAGCACTTCGCCGCTGGCTTCGCGGGTAGAAATGCCCTCGATATCGTTAAACACAGCTTCAAGGTCGGTGCGGCTTACCAGCACGTCGCCTTTAATGCGTTCTTCCAATTCTTTGCCAAGTTCCGGGTAAACAACTTTATAATCGGCAAGCAGTGCTTCCCACGCCGCCTGTTTTTCTGCGCAGGCAGGCAGTTTATCGTCAAAATGCTTGCGCACGGTTACAGGCACATAAAAGCTCTGTCCAACCGGCCAATCCGCTGCTTCTTTAGTTTTGGCAACGCCCTCTGCGCCCAGCGGTTCGCCGTGGCAGGAAGCATTGTCCTGTTTCGGGCTGCCGTAACCGATATGGGTTCGCACAATAATCAGGCTCGGGTGCTCGGTATCAGCTTTAGCTTCCTTAATTGCTTTTTCCAGCGCGTCGATGTCCTCGGAATTGGCAACGCGCAGTACCTGCCAGCCGTAAGCCTCAAAGCGTTTGCCTACGTCCTCGCGGAATGCGATTTCGGTATTGCCCTCGATAGTAATATGGTTATCGTCATAAAGGTAAATCAGCTTGCCCAAACCCAGCGTACCGGCAAGGGATGCCGCCTCGCTGGCAACGCCTTCCATTTGGTCGCCGTCGCTGGTTAAGCCATAGGTATAGTGGTTAACAACTTCAAAGCCGGGTTTGTTGTATTTTGCCGCCAGCATCGTTTCGGCAATGGCAAAGCCAACGCCCATAGCAAAGCCGTGGCCCAGCGGCCCGGTAGAAGCGTCAACACCCGGGGTAACGCCGTATTCCGGATGCCCCGGCGTAATACTGCCCCACTGGCGGAAGTTTTTAAGCTGTTCGATACTTACATCATAGCCAGCCAAATGCAGCATAGCATAATACAGCGCGCTGCCGTGCCCCGGCGAAAGAATAAACCTGTCGCGGTTAAACCAGTTGGGGTCTTTAGGGTTATAGTTCATAAAACGGTCCCAAACCGTATACATCAGCGGCGCCGTGCCCAAAGGGAAGCCCGGATGCCCGGATTTGGCCTTTTCAACTTCATCAATGGATAAAAATCTCAAGGTGTTTACTGCAACCTGGTCAATCGTCTGCATAAAATAAACCCTCCAATTAATGTACGTTATTTGTAAAAATTATAACACATTTAACTCGCACTGCAAAGCAAAAAGCGCGTCTGCCGCGCGATTATTTTTCAAAAGCAGCGTCTTGATTAAAAACGCCGCCGTTTTAAGCGGCGGCGTTTAATAAGCCTGCATAAGCTGCCAAATATTAAGCTTTACTGCTGTTCTTTGCGTTCGGCAATAATTTTTTCTGCCATTTTCTGCGGCACATCTTCGTAATGGTCAAACTTCATTTCAAAAGTGCCTAAACCCTGGGTCAGCGCGCGCAGGTCAACGGCATATTCGGTAATTTCCGCATAAGGCACCTGCGCCTTAATGCAGC
The DNA here is from genome assembly GCA_019417125.1 of Phascolarctobacterium sp. Taxonomy (GTDB): domain Bacteria; phylum Bacillota; class Negativicutes; order Acidaminococcales; family Acidaminococcaceae; genus Fusicatenibacter_A. The sequence continues at coordinate 2,073 of DXVZ01000054.1, read as the reverse complement.
CCATACCGTCCTCAAGGCTCTGCATGCCCAAAATACGGCCGCGTTTGCTGTTTAAATCGCCGATAACGTCGCCCATCATGCTCTCAGCGCAGTATACGTCAAGGTTATAAACAGGCTCCATCAAAACAGGTTTTGCCGCTTCCATAGCCTTTTTAAAGGCTATGTTGGACGCAATCTTAAACGCCATTTCCGAAGAATCGACGGTGTGGTAAGAACCATCCGTCAGTGTAATGCGGATATCAACTACCGGGTAGCCAGCCAGCACACCGTGCTCCATAGATTCGCGCATACCCTTTTCAACCGCAGGGATATACTGGCGCGGTACTGCGCCGCCGAAGATTTTATCCACAAACTCAAACCCGCTTCCGGGCGGCAGCGGTTCCATGGTAATAATAACATGGCCATACTGCCCATGCCCGCCGGACTGTTTCTTGTGCTTGCCTTCCACGTTAGTGGCAGTGCCGCGGATGGTTTCGCGGTATTCAACAATCGGCGCGCGCAAATCGGCTTCCACGCCAAATTTACGTTTCATACGTTCCATAATAATTTCGATATGCTGGTCGCCCATACCGCTGATTAAAGTTTCTTTGGTGGCTGTATTTCTGGTAACGATAATCGTCGGGTCTTCGTCCATCAAGCGGTTCAGCGCCGAAGCAATCTTTTCTTCCTCGCCTTTCTTTTTGGCGTAAATAGCGCGTGTATACATCGGCAGGGGGAATGCGATTGGTTTAAAGAGTACCGGGGAATTTTTATCGCTCAGGGTATCGCCGGTAGCGGTAAACTGCAATTTGGTGGTAACGCCGATATCGCCGGCAACAACTTCTTTCATCGGAATCTGTGTTTTGCCGCGCATGGTAAATACCGTGCCGAAGCGTTCTTCTTTTTCGCGGCTGGCATTATAAACCATGCTGTCGCTCTTAATCGAGCCGCTGAACACCCTAAAGAAACTTAAGCGTCCAACAAACGGGTCGGAAGTTGTTTTAAATACCAAAGCCGCCATCGGAGCGTTAGCGTCGCGCACTTCTTCTTCGCCGGTAGCCGGGTTAATAACGGTAAAGTCGTTTAAAATTGCCGGGTAAGTGTAGTCAATAATGGCGTTCATTACGCGGCCCAGGCCGATATCCTTGTATGCGCTGCCGCACAGTACCGGGAAAATAATCGCCTGGCGGATGCCTTTAATCAGGCAGTCCATAATTTCTTTATCGCTGATGGTTTCGCCTTCCAGGTAACGCATCATGCAGTCGTCATCAGCCTCAACTGCCGCCTCAACCATCTTCTCGTGCGCTTCTTGGGCTGCTTCCATGTATTCTTCAGGAATGTCCATTTCGATGGAATCGTTGCCGTTAGCCTTATAGGCCTTCATTTTATAAATATCAATAACGCCGCAGAAGCCGGATTCTTTGCCCAGCGGTAATTGCAGCGGCAATACGCGCTTGCCGATTTTAGCGCGCAGATTATCAAGAATGCTGTCAAAGTCAGCATTTTCACGGTCCATTTTATTAACAAAAACTATGCGCGGCAAATGTGCTTCTTCCGCCAGTTTCCAGCACTGTTCGGTGCCAACCTGCACGCCGCTGGTTGCGCACACAACAATAAGCGCGCTGTCTACAGCACGGAACGCACCCTTAACCTCTGCCACAAAGTCGGCGAAGCCCGGGGTATCAATAAAATTAATTTTCGTGTCGCGCCATTCAACCGGCGCCAAAGTAGCGTTTACGGATACGCCGCGTTTGATTTCCTCCGGTTCGTAGTCAGTGGTGGTAGCGCCATCTTCAACCTTGCCCATTCTGGTAATTGCACCCGAACGGTACAGCAGGCCTTCCGTAACTGATGTAGTTCCTGCCCCACCATGGCCCACAATGGCCACATTGCGGATTCTGTCTCCGGTATACTCTTTCATACTTATTCCCCCTTGTTTACAAACATTATTGATATATAGTTTCTGCAAAAATTTTATATTTCCTTTAATTGACAGTAAATTTGGAAAATTATTTATTTTTAGCGCTAAAACTGTTGCAGAAGTAACAAAAAACGGCACAGCTTCTAAAACTGTACCGTTAAAAATTTATACTA
>DXVZ01000053.1 GCA_019417125.1 Phascolarctobacterium sp. | reverse complement strand
TTTTTGGGGTATTTTAAATATATTAACTTTATTTTGGCAAATATTAATTATCTTTTTAATGTTAGCATAGCAATGCAAAATATTGTTTTGCCGCTGGGTATTTCGTTTTTTACCTTTACGCAGACAGCATACCTTGTTGATGTATACCGCGGTGAAACCAAAGCATATAGCAAAAGCGACTATCTGCTTTTTGTAACTATTTTTCCGCATTTAATTGCCGGTCCTATTTTATATCACCGCGATATGATACCGCAGTTTTCGCAGGCTGAACGCTACAAAATAAATTATAAAAATCTTACTTATGGTATTTTGTGGTTTACAGTAGGACTGTTTAAAAAAGTTGTTATAGCCGATAGGATGGCTGTGTATGCCGACCGCGTTTTTAACAGCACGGCTAATTTGACAATGCTTGACGCTTGGAGCGGCTCGCTGGCATATACCTTGCAGCTGTACTTTGATTTTTCCGGTTATTCGGAAATGGCAATCGGTCTTGGACTTATGTTTAACTATAACCTGCCGTTGAACTTTAACCTGCCATACAGGGCAACAAGCATTATTGAGTTTTGGCGCCGCTGGCATATGACATTATCAGCGTTTTTAAAAAATTATTTATATATTCCGTTGGGCGGAAACAGAACGGGGCACCACCTGCGCAACATTATGATAACCATGTTTTTAGGTGGCTTATGGCACGGCGCAGGATGGACATTTATCTTTTGGGGTGTGCTACATGGTATTTACATTTGTATAAACCACCTGTGGCGGAAAACAAAATATTATTTACCGCAGTGGCTCAGCTGGCTTTTAACTTTTAATGCTGTAAACATTGCGTGGATATTTTTTAGGGCTGCAAGCTTTAGTGACGCACTGAATATTTTATCGGCGATGGTGGATGTAAATAGATTTGCTTATCCGTATAGTAAGTTTTTGGCTAAATATTTCAGCGTATTTGGCAACAAAGATAGTACGTTGATAATAGCTGATAATTTGCTGATGTTGATAGGTTTTGTGGTGCTTTCGGTTTTAGTTTTGAGAAAAGAGCAAATAGAAAAGTTTAATGTTTATATTACAGCTACTGTAATAGCGGCAGTATTATTTTATACGGTGTTACAGCTTAGCTCCGTTACTACATTTTTATATTTTCAATTTTAATGATAAAGGTGTTTGTGGATGAATTTTAAAAAGTGGATATATATTTTTATAGCAGAAATTTGTTTAGGTGTGTTTGTTTTGGCATCTATAAGTATAGTTGTTGACCCATTTTTTCACTATCATAAACCGCTGCCGGGATTATTTTATGTACTGAATAATGAACGTTATCAAAATGACGGTATTTTAAAGCATTTTGATTATGACAGCATTATAACAGGTACTTCTATGACGGAAAATTTTAAAACATCGGAATTTAATAAAATATTTAACGCTAACGCAGTAAAAGTTCCTTTTTCCGGAGGTTCGTTTAAAGAGATGAACGATAATATTGCAACTGCCTTCAGAACCGGGCACGATGTAAAATATGTAATACGCAGTTTAGATACTTATAAGATTTTGGATGATAAAGACATGATGAGAAATGACTTGGGGCAGTATCCTGTATATCTTTATAATGATAATCCATTTGATGATTTTAAGTATGTTTTTAATAAGGACGTTGTTAAAAATGCTGTAAAAATGATAAGAAACACGATAAAAAATAAAAATGGAGGTATAACAAGCTTTGACGAATATGCAAACTGGAATGATGATTACAAATTTGGTGCAAGTAGTGTTTTGAAAAAAAGAACTGAATATAAAGAACCAAGCAAACACAATAGTTTAACGGAAGAAGATAAACAGGTCATTCGCGCAAATATAAAACAAAATGTAACTGATTTAGCCTGTGCGCATCCGGAAACAACATTTTATTATTTCTATCCGCCTTATAGTGTCGCCTACTGGGGGGAGTTATACGAAAAAGGTGATATACTGAAAAATATAGAGATTGAAGAGTATGCAACAAAGTTGATTTTGGCGTGCCCGAATATTAAACTGTTTTCGTTTAATACCATGATTGATATTACGATGAATTTAGATAATTATAAAGATAGTTTGCATTACGGTGAGTGGATAAACAGTGAAATATTAAAGTTTATGAAATCCGATGTAGGTTTGCTTACAAAAGAAAACTATAAAAAAT
>DXVZ01000052.1 GCA_019417125.1 Phascolarctobacterium sp. | reverse complement strand
GCACTGCGACGTTAACACATTAAACCGCCTGCCGGAAGTTATGGCACGACAGAAGGCTGCCATCAGCGGCGCGTTTGACGCCTTGTTTGTGCGTGACGGCAAAATTACTGAAACCACCGAAAGCAGTTTTATGCTGGTAAAGGACGAGGTTTTGTGGACGGCGCCTGAAAACGAAAACATCCATAAAAATATTACCCGCAAGGTAATTAAAGAACGCCTGGCGCTTGATTTGGGCATGCCCGTTGTAGAAAAAAACTTTGATGTTGATTTCGCCTTAAAGGCGGAAGAAGCTTTTATTTGCGGGCCTCGCTGCGAAATTATACCGGTAACAAAAATTGACCGCAAGCTGTTAAACAACGGCGAAGTAGGCAAGGTTGTGCCGCAGCTGTTAACCGCTTACAAAGAATTTGTCGCCAAAGAATGCCCGGCAAGGTAAAACGCGATGGATAAAACTTTAGTGCGCGGGGCAATGCTGATTGCTATTGCCGTTATTTTGCAGTCGCTGCGTTTATTGATACCGCTGCCGCCAATGATAAGCATGTTTTTCATCGGCTCGCTGGTTAATATGATGCTGGCGGTAACGGTGCGGCTGGCTGGTTTAAAACCGGCGCTTTTAGCGGTGTTTATTCTGCCGGTGTTTGCGTATTTGCAGGGGCAGCTGCCTATTCCTTTACTAATACCGGTTGTTATCGGCGGCAACGCCGTGTTTGTGCTTATTTGTCACTGGACGTGGCGGCACGGTTTGTTTTTGGCGCCGCTTGCTAAAACCATTTGTATGTTTACTTCAAGCCTGGTGCTGTTAAAGGTGCTGGCGCTGCCGGATAAATTGGTGTTTGCCATTGGTTTTATGATGGGCTGGCCGCAGATGGTAACGGGAATTATAGGCATTGTGCTGGCGCGCATAATTGTACGGCGTGCCGCCAAAAGTTAAGGAGCGTTATTATGGATACTAGGGTAGTGCTTTTGGGCATAATTGTAGAAAACACCGCTGCTGTGGAAGCCTTAAACGCGCTTTTGCACAGTTACGGGCAGTATATCATCGGGCGTATGGGGCTGCCCTACCGTGAAAAAAAGCTGCACATCATCAGCATTGTGCTGGACGCGCCAACGGATATTATCAGCGCGCTGTCCGGCAAAATTGGCATGCTGCCGGGCGTAACCGCCAAAGCGCTGTATGCCAAAACGCAAAGTCCTTAATGCCTGCGGGCTTTTTATAGGAGAAATACTGACAGGAAAGGTACGTCCTGACCTTAGGGAGGAAAACAAAATGTATGATGCAAAATCAATGAAAGCCGAAGAATTTATTGACCATAACGAGATTATGGCAACGTTGGAATATGCTGCGGCCAATAAAAACAACGCTGCGCTTATTTCCGAAATCATCGAAAAAGCCAAACTGCGCAAAGGGTTAACCCACCGCGAAGCCGCCGTGCTTTTGGATTGCGAACTGGAGGACAAAAACGCCGAAATTTTTGCGTTGGCAGAACAAATTAAAAAGGATTTTTACGGCAACCGCATAGTAATGTTTGCGCCGCTGTATCTTTCCAACTACTGCATTAACGGCTGCGTGTACTGCCCGTACCACAGCGTTAACAAGCACATTGCGCGCAAAAAACTTACGCAGGACGAAATCCGCCAGGAAGTTATCGCCTTGCAGGATATGGGGCACAAGCGCCTGGCGCTGGAAGCCGGTGAAGACCCGGTAAACAATCCGATTGAGTACATTTTAGAATCAATTAAAACTATTTACAGCATTAAGCACAAAAACGGCGCTATCCGCAGGGTAAACGTCAATATTGCCGCAACCACGGTAGAAAACTACCGCAAGCTGAAAGAAGCGGGCATCGGCACTTATATTCTGTTCCAGGAAACCTACCATAAAGAAAGCTACGAAAAACTGCACCCCTATGGCCCTAAAAGCAATTACGCCTATCACACCGAAGCGATGGACCGCGCGATGGAAGGCGGCATCGACGATGTAGGCTTGGGCGTATTGTTCGGCTTGGAACTGTACCGCTATGAATTTGCAGGGCTGTTAATGCACGCCGAACATTTGGAAGCAGTACACGGCGTTGGGCCGCACACCATCAGCGTGCCGCGTATCTGCCCGGCAGACGATATTGACCCGAAAGCTTTTGACAACAGCATCAGCGACGATATTTTTGAAAAACTTGTTGCCTGCATCCGCATCAGCGTACCGTACACCGGCATGATTGTATCGACGCGCGAAAGCCAGAGAGCCCGCGAAAGAGTGCTGCACCTTGGCATTTCGCAAATCAGCGGCGGCTCACGCACCAGCGTTGGCGGTTATGCCGAACCGGAAAAAGAAAACGATTCCGCTCAGTTTGACGTCAGCGATAACCGCACGCTGGACGAAGTTGTCGGCTGGCTGATGGAACTTGGCTATATCCCCAGCTTCTGCACCGCCTGCTACCGTGCTGGGCGCACCGGCGACCGCTTTATGAGTTTGTGCAAGAGCGGGCAGATTCAAAACTGCTGCCACCCCAACGCACTGATGACCTTAAAAGAGTATTTGGTAGATTACGCATCGCCTCATGTAAAAGAACTTGGCGACGCGCTGATTGCCAAAGAAATTTATAATATCCCCAACGAAAAGGTGCGCGAACTTGTTGAACGCCACTTAAAAGAAATTGAACAGGGCGAGCGCGATTTTAGGATTTAAAAAGATTGACATTTTTACACGCTTACAATAAAATTTAATTGTGTTATTTTGGCCGCTTTTTTAAGCGGCTCATTATTTTTAGAAGGGCGAGGATATTTTGCTGGAAAATCTGTTTAAGTTAAGGGAAAACGGTACCACTGCCAAAACGGAAATGCTTGCCGGGATAACGACGTTTATGACCATGGCGTACATTTTGGCGGTTAACCCTGCTATCCTTTCGGCAACCGGTATGGACACCGGCGCTATTTTTACGGCTACTGCCGTATCAAGCTGCATCGGCTCGCTGCTGATGGCGGCTTTTTCCAACTACCCGTTCGCACTGGCGCCTGGCATGGGGCTTAACGCCTTTTTTGCCTATACTGTAGTTGGGCAAATGGGCTATTCATGGCAGGTGGCGCTGGCAGCCGTGTTTATCGAAGGCATTATCTTTTTAATTTTGTCGCTTACCAAAGTGCGCGAGGCCATTTTTAACTCTATTCCAGCGTCGCTTAAATTTGGCGTTACCGGCGGCATTGGACTGTTCATTGCTTTTATCGGCCTGCAAAATTCGCACATCGCGGTGGACAGCGTTACGCTGGTAAAAATTTATCCGTTTAAAGCGGCAATCGCCAGCGGCGAGATTTATTCTACCGGCATGGGCGCTGTTTTGGCGCTGGTCGGCGTGCTGCTGACCGCCGTTTTAATGGCAAAAAACGTGCGCGGCGGCATTTTAGTCGGCATTTTGGGCACCTGGGTGCTGGGCATGCTGGCAGAAGCAGTTGGTTTGTATGTGCCTAATCCGGAACTTGGCATGTTTTCTACCTTCCCGGATTTTTCCCGCGGGCTGTATATTCCCAGCATTATGCCTACCGTAATGCAAATGGATTTTACCGGCATTTTAACCTTTAATTTTGTTACTATTATGCTTTCGTTTATGTTTGTCGATTTGTTCGACACACTCGGCACTTTAATCGGCGTTGCCTCCAAAGCAAAAATGCTGGACAGCCAGGGAAGGCTGCCGCGCATTAGGGGCGCGCTGCTGGCAGACAGCACCGCCACCATTGCCGGCGCAATGCTAGGCACTTCTACCGTAACTACTTTTGTAGAAAGTTCATCCGGCGTTATGGCTGGCGGGCGTACCGGCTTAACCGCCGTTACCGTTGCTGTACTGTTTTTGCTGTCGCTGCTGTTTGCCCCGGTATTTTTGGCAATACCGGCGTTTGCAACCGCGCCTGCGCTGATTATCGTGGGCTTTTTGATGATCAGCACCGTACTGAATATTGATTTTGACAACATCGCGGACGCAGTACCAGCGTTTGTGGCAATTATCGCTATGCCGTTTATGTATTCCATTTCTGAAGGAATTTCGCTGGGAGTTATATCTTATGTAATTATCCACCTGCTTACCGGTGCGGAAGAACGCAAAAAAATCAGCCCGGTAATGTACATTTTGGCAATACTGTTTATCTTAAAATACATTTATGTATAATTGGCGCTAAACTGTAAGTAAAGCTAATAATTTTTCTGTGAGCCGGATTTTTCCGGCTCTTTTTTATTGCCTGTCGGTCTGTTGGTGTTAGTTGCTGTTTAGCAAAACCGCGCTGCGCGCGGAGTACTCAACCATAGGTTGAGTACTGTGGCATTACCGTAGAATACAGTGTAAAACATGGTTAACAAAATAACTCGTAATCGGCATAAAGTGTAAAATTACGAATTTCTCCAAAAGTTGTCTTTACAGGGGGGGTAGACGTGATATAATGGGGTTGTATAAAAGACTGGGTAGTCAAAATAGCCTTCTCCTCAGGAACGCTTTTCAGGTTTACTCAATACTTTATACACTAAGGCTTGCCGTTTCCTCAGGGGCAGGCCTTAACACGGGTTTATAATACGCCAAAAGAAGGCAGCAGGCATAAGTAAGCGCGGCAGGGTAGAGGAAACCAGGAGACTCGCACTTAATGCAGCGTCCAAAGCGCAGGCTTTCTTCCCGAAGCGTTTTATAAAAATAAAATGTGTTTTCTAAAGGGAGGAAAACAAAATGAAAAAATCTTTAGTACTTGCAATGGCTATGGCTCTCGGCGTAACTGCAT
>DXVZ01000051.1 GCA_019417125.1 Phascolarctobacterium sp. | reverse complement strand
TTTATGCAGCACAAATGCAAAGTGACGGTTATCGACAAAAAATGCTTTAATGATTTTCAGGAAAAGTACCTGGCAGACCCTAAAAGCGGCCCGTGCCCGTTTTATAACGTAGGCGACGAGTTTATTTTTGCGCGTTACGCGGATGAGGATACTTTTTGGACTATGGGTAAAGGCAGCCAGTGCGGCGAAGCGTGGGACTGCATCAGCCGTTATATTTACACTGCTTTACAGGGGGGCAGCATTATGCGCAACTGGACTAACGATGAGCGCATGATGATTGCCTGCTGCAACGACGGAACACGGCCGGTAATTTTTAAAATTGAGCGCTTGGATTACAAGGTTGTAAAAATTGAAGGCATGGCTTGCGAAAAATGTGCGGCTAAAGTACAGGCTGCACTGGCGCAGGTTGCGGGCGTAAAAAGCGTGGACGTAAGGCTTAATAAAAGCTGGGCGGAGGTTTTTGCTGATAAAGGCGCGGAGCCTGACGACACTGCTTTAACGGCGGCGGTGGAAGCCTGCGGCTACAAAGTAACCGGCATTGATTAAAGCCCAAAACGCATAAAAAGAACGGCAGCGGTTTTGCAAATTGCAAAGTTTCTGCCGTTTGTTTATTTTTGTTTGGGCTGCGTTGTTAAAGTTTCCAGTTCCCCAATTTCCGTTGGGTAGCACAGCACATACAAGGTATCGCCGCTGTGCAGGCGCGTATTGCCTTCGGGGATGAGTTCTTCGCCGCCGCGTTTTACGTCTACCAAAAGCGTATGGCGCGGCCAGTTAACTTCGCGCACTAAGCGACCGTCGGCAGCGCTGCCGGTATCTACCGTCAGTTCCGTAATGCTGCGTTCCTGTTCGGCGTGGTTGCGCTCCAGCGTTTTGGTGTTTTTTAACAGGCGCATAAACAGCTCGCCGTACAGCGGTTTGGCACGCCAAAGTTCCGTGGTGGCAAAGGCTGTAAGCGAAGCGAGCGCCAACGGCAAAAGGTGCATAAACGAGCCGGTCATTTCCATTACCAGCACCGTGGCGGTGATGGGCGTGCGCACTGAGGCGGTAAAAAATGCCGCCATGGCAAGCACTACAAGGTTTGCTTTATACGCCGGGCTTAAAATGCCAAGCTGCGTGCATACGCCTGCCATAATGCCGCCGATAATGCCGCCGGTGACGAGCGTTGGTATGAACGCGCCGCCCGGCAGACCACGCCCAAAGGCGAGCAGCGTCAGCACAACTTTGGCGGCTAAAAACAGCAGCAGCGCTGTTACTGGGTAGCTGTTAAAGGCAGTGTCCGTCAGCAAATCATCGCCGCCTCCCAGCGCTTCCGGCAGGCAAAAACCTACTGCCGTGGTAATAAGCAGCAGTATAAAATTTTGGATAAGCGCGTTTTGCGGCAGCAGTTTGTACAGGCGTGCGGCGTTTAACAGGCCGTAGTTAAATACTAGCCCCAGCACGCCGCAGATAACGCCTGCGGCAATAACAACGCCGTAATCGCTAAACTGCAAAAACGGCAGCCCGGTAAAATCAAAAACGGTATCGCGGCCCAAAATAAGGCGGCTGGTTACGGTTGCCGCAACGGAGGCGGACAGCACGGGGAACAGCAAAAAGCCGGAGAAGTTGTGGTTGATTTCTTCCAGTACGAAAATAACGCCAGCCAGCGGTGCGTTAAAAACTGCCGCCAGCCCTGCCGCAGCGCCGCCGCTGATGAGATAGCGTTCTTCTATGCGCGGACGGGCTAAAAGGCGGCTTATGCCTTGCCCCGCCATCGCGCCCATTTGGATGGATGGGCCTGCCCTGCCGAGTGAAAGCCCGCTGCCGATTGCTACGGTACAGGCGGCAAATTTTACGGCTAAAATGCGCAGCCAGCGCAGTTTAAAAACGCCAAGCACCGCGCCTTTTACCTGCGGAATACCGCTGCCGGCGGCCTGCGGTTCTGCCTTGGCAAGCAGGGTAAGCACAGCGGCGGCAGCTAAAAGCGCGCCCAGCCACAGTAAAGCGGCTTGCGTCGTAACGCCGCCTGCAAATAACATATCCTGCCAATTCAGGCGCAGATTATTGGCGGCAACCAGCGCCAGGCGGAAGCCGCTGATGACAACGCCTGCCAGTACACCGGCGGCAATGCCGCCAGCACACAGACGCAGGCGGAAATAGCGCGAATTATTAAGCAGTTTATAGGTTGTTAAAACCCTTAACCTTGCATCCATGCTTCCTCCGTGTAGTCACCGCGTGCGGCAACAATTTCATAACCGATGCTGGCAACCTCACGCTTTAAGGCTTCCAGCGCTTCGGCGGCTTCCGCACCGGTGTGCAGTTTGTTATCGTACAGCAGGTATTTGCCGCGCACGTTCTGCGGCGATAGGTTGGGCATAATAACGTTAGCCCCTGCCTTAATGCCCAGCAGCCTGCCGCCAGGGCTTAAGGTGCCCAGTGCCGTCGTTGCGGGCAGCAAAACATGCGGAAACAACAGGCGTAAAATGCTTAGCAGCACTAACGTCTGCTCCACGCTTCCTGCCGGTTTATCTTTAAACGGCGTATCGTGATGAGGTATGAACGGGCCGATGCCAATCATCTGCGGGCGCAGCTTTTGCAAAAACACTAAATCGTCCGCTAAATTTTCTGCTGTTTGGTAAGGCGAACCTACCATAAAACCAGCACCTGCCTGATAGCCCAGTTTTTTTAAAGTATACAGGCAGTTTTGGCGGTTGGCGGCTGATAGTTCTGCCGGGTGCAGCTTGGCGTAGTGGTTAAAATCAGCCGTTTCGTGGCGTAAAAGGTAACGGTCGGCGCCGGCTGCTTTCCACAGGGCGTAGGTGGCGCGGCTGCGTTCACCAATAGATAGCGTAACGGCGCAATCAGGGTGCTGTTGTTTTATACCGCGCACAATAGCGGCGATATCATCGTCGCTGTAAAAATAATCTTCACCGCCCTGCAAAACAAAAGTGCGGAAGCCAAGTAGATACCCTGTGCGGCAGCAGCTTAAAATTTCGTCCTGCGTCAAGCGGTAGCGCGCCGCGTTTTTGTTGCTGCGCCGTATGCCGCAATAATAACAATCGTTTTTGCAGTAATTGGTAAACTCAATCAGCCCGCGCACAAAAATTTTGTTGCCGAAGCTTTGCTGCGCCGTATGTTGTGCCAGCGCAAAAAGCTGCTCTTTGTGCTGCGCGCCTTCCGTTATCAGCTGCAATGCCTCGGTGCGCGTTAAGATGTGGGTGCTGTTTAATTTATTTATCAGTAAAAAAGTATCCATAAAAATCTCCTTAAACATCTTTATTATATCATGTTCCGGCGGCAGCGGCGGCAAAATTACAGCAGGATTTTTACGCAATATGGAGAATTAAAATAATATTAGTTAACTTTTTACTGATTTTAATTGCGGAGGAAAACGCCAATGTTTGATAAAGTTGTGCTTGCAACTGATTTATCGGAGGAAGCGGACGGGCTGCTTCCCTGTTTTTACAGTTTGTGCCCCGATGACGATACGGAAGTAGCGGTGGCGCACGTTTTTAAGGATGAGGAGGATGCCGAACCTTCAAGCAGTGCCTTTAAAAAGGTGCAAAGCCGTGTACGCGCCATAGTTAGCGAGCTGCGCCGCGCCGGATATGAGAATGCGCGCGAGATTTACCGCAGCGGCGAAGTGTTTGAAAATTTAAAGGACATTGCCGATGATGAGGAAGCCGGGCTGATTATGGTGGCCTCGCACGGCAAGGGCTTTTTTAAAAGCGCGCTTTTGGGCAGCACTACTTTTGATTTGGCGCGCGCTACGGACAGGCCGCTGTTTGTTTCTAAACCTGTGGAAGATGCCGGTGACGAACTTTTGCAGCAGAACCTTTTGCGCCGTATTTTGGTGCCGACTGATTTTTCGTTGAAGTCGCTGTCGGCGCTGAACGTAATCCGCAGGCTGCGCGAGCACATCAGCGAGGTTGTTTTTGTGCATATCGTGGAGCGCAGCCGCAGTCAGGACGATTTGGAAGATAAATTGCAGACCGCTTCGCGCCGCTTGCAGGAGCTGGTGGACGAGATGAAAATTTTCGGTATTAAAGCAGGTTACCATGTGCGCAAAGGCGCGGCTTCCAAAGAAATTCTGCGCATTGCCGAAAAGGAGGACGTTTCGCTGATTGTAATGGCTAAAACCGGCGCGGGCCTTGTAAAAGGTTTGGTAATGGGCAGCACGGCGCAAAATGTAACGCTGAACTCCGAACGTTCGCTTTTGTTGCTGCCGCCCGAAAAAGCGGCAGGCGAATAAGAATTTTAAGAAAAAATCTGCAAAAACCTTGACAAGCAGGGAAAATATAGGTATACTGTTACTTGCGGCTGATGCCATAGCCGCAAGTTTTCTTTTGCGGCAAAAACCAAATATTTACTAACATTTTCAACACGGAGAGATGACCGAGTGGTTGAAGGTGCACGCCTGGAAAGCGTGTGTGCGGGAAACCGTACCGAGGGTTCGAATCCCTCTCTCTCCGCCACTTAAAAACTGCCGCGTAAGCGGTTTTTTTATTACTTCTTTGTAGGACCGCAGATGGCGGGTCCTGCGCAATGAAAGCCTGTGAACCGTGTCAGGACCGGGAGGGAGCAGCACTAAGCAGTTACTTGCATGTGCCGCAGGGGTGCCTGCATTTGCGGCCCTACAAGGAAGTAGCTTAAGCAGCTCTTAAAAGGGCTGCTTTTTTATTAAATTTATTGCACTGATGGGTATAAATTTTATATAATTAGGTAGTGATAAGATTTTAAGGAGGTGCGGCAGTGGCATACGTTGCGTTATACAGAAAGTGGCGCCCGCAGGGTTTTGATTCACTCGTGGGCCAGGAGGCTGTGCGCACGGCGCTGACCAACGCGCTGGAAACCGGGCGTATTGCCCACGCCTACCTGTTTGCAGGCCCGCGCGGCACTGGCAAAACCAGTACTGCTAAAATACTGGCTAAAGCCGTTAACTGTGAGCACGGCCCGACGCCGAACCCCTGCAATAAGTGCCAAAACTGCGTGCGCATTAACGACGGTACTTCGATGGACGTGTTTGAAATCGACGCTGCTTCAAACCGCGGCATCGACGAAATCCGCGATTTGCGCGAAAAGGTTGCTTTTGCACCCGTCAGTGGGCGCTATAAAGTGTACATCATCGACGAAGTGCATATGCTGACCACAGAAGCCTTTAACGCGCTGTTAAAAACGCTGGAAGAACCGCCTCCGCACGTTATCTTTATTTTAGCGACGACTGAGCCGCACAAAATACCTGCGACGATACATTCGCGCTGCCAGCGCTTTGATTTTAAGCGTGTGACGGACGCCGATATTGTAAAACGCCTGCGCGAAGTGGCGGACGGCAGCGGCATAGCGGCTGATAACGATGCTTTGCAGCTGATTGCCGTGCAGGCTGACGGCGGTATGCGCGACGCGCTGAGCTTACTTGACCAGTGCGGCGTAATGGCAGAGCGCGTAACGGCAGAAACCGTGCGCAGCGTGCTTGGCATTGTGGGGCGCGAAGCCCTGCGTAAGCTGGTTAAAGCCATTGGCGAAGGAAGCGTGCCGCAGTCGCTGGAACTATTGGAGAACCTGCTTGCCGGAGGCAAGGATGTAAAGCAGATTATTACCGAGCTTGCAGAATACCTGCGGGCAATTTTGTTATACAAGGCCTCGCCCGATTACCGGGAAATTTACCTGACTGACACCAAAGATGCGGTCGCCGCGCTGGAAGGATTGTTCAGCACCGACAGGCTGATGGCGGCGGAAGAACGCCTGCACCAATGTACGCTGGAACTGCGCCAAAGCGTGCGCGGCAGAATCGCGGCGGAGATGTGCCTGTTTGATTTATGCCGTGTGGAAGGCAGCACACTGGCGGCGCTGACCGCGCGTGTTGAAAAGCTGGAAAAGATGCTGGCAGGCGGCGTACCGTCAATGCAGCAGCCTATGCCCGCTGCGCCAATGACGCAGCCTTATCCTCAGCCTGCGCCTGCTGCCCAACCGGCAGAACCTAAATTCGGCTATGTGCTGGACGAAGGGCACGGCATACATACCGAAGCGCCGGAACCGCAGCAGGAATCCGCGCCTGTGCGTGTAAGGCAGCAAGCGCCGGAAGTTAAGCAAGTACCAGTACAGCCAACAGCCGCACCTGTGCCGAAAGCGGCTGTACCTGCCGTGCAGAGCGACGCCGCTGCGGAAGATTTGTGGCGGCAGGTACTGGAAATTTTAAAATCTGAAAAGAAACGCTCAATGGTGGCATGTGCCGCCGGAGGGCGTGCAGTAAGCTATGTCAACGGTATTTTAACGGTTGCGTTTAAAAAC
This sequence comes from Phascolarctobacterium sp., assembly GCA_019417125.1. Taxonomy (GTDB): domain Bacteria; phylum Bacillota; class Negativicutes; order Acidaminococcales; family Acidaminococcaceae; genus Fusicatenibacter_A. Next base: position 1,304 of record DXVZ01000051.1, on the reverse strand, counting down.
AAATTTAACTGCAAACGCATGAATGCCGATGATTATAAAAAGGCTTTTGAAGCGGTTTTGCTGCGCCTTGCCCGCTGCGAGGTGCGCATGGACTGCGTGGAAGAAGCCGGACTTGCGCAGAAGCCTGCCGCAGCGCCGCCAGCCCCTAAACGCGAAGAAGAACTGGAGCCGGTGGTGAAAAAAGCGATGGAGGCTTTTGGCGGAACATTGCAGAAACTGTAAAACAGTAAATTAAGGAGGAGTTTATTTATGTTTAATCCCGGAATGGCAAATATGCAGGGTATGATGAAAAAGGTTCAGAAAATGCAGCAGGATATGCTGAAAATGCAGGAAGAACTTAAAAACCGCACGGTTGAAGCTACTGCTGGCGGCGGTGCTGTTACCGTTGTCGTAACCGGCCGCAAAACCATTGAAAAAATTACCATTGAACCGAGCGCCGTTGACCCGGACGATGTGGAAATGCTGGAAGATTTAATTACCACTGCCGTTAACGAAGCAATGCGCAAGGCGGATGAAATGACGGAAAAAGAAATGGGCAAAATTACTGGCGGGATGAAACTGCCGGGCATGTTCTAAGATGGCGCGCCTGATACGCCCGCTGGCAAACCTGCACGAACAGCTGCGGCGTTTGCCGGGCATTGGTTCAAAAACGGCGCTGCGTCTGGCTTACCACATTATCAACATGCCGGCGGAGGACGTTCAGCGCTTGGCGGCGGCTCTTGTAGATGCTAAACGTCAAGTATGCCTGTGCCGTACCTGCTACAATTTAAGCGACCAGCCGGAGTGCGCCATTTGCAGTGACCCGGGGCGCGATAAAACCACAATTTGCGTGGTGGAACAGCCGCAGGACGTAATGGCGATGGAGCGCAGCCGCGGCTACCGTGGCCTGTACCATGTGCTGCACGGCGCGCTGTCGCCGCTGGACGGCATTGGCCCCGACAACCTGCGTATTAAGGAGCTTTTGCGCCGCTTGCAGCAGGGCGGGGTTAAAGAGGTAATTTTAGCGACCAATTCCAATGTAGAGGGCGAAGCGACTGCCGCTTATTTGGCGCAGCTTTTAAAACCGCTGGGCGTTGTAACCAGCCGTATTGCGCACGGGCTGCCCGTAGGCGGCGACCTTGAATATGCCGACGAGCTGACGCTGGCGCGCGCGCTGGAAAACAGGCTCCGCCTGTAAGAAAGGCAAGATTTAAATAATGGAAATGCAGGATGCAGAAAACGCTGTCAGGGAAATAGGCACGGCGGCAATGGACGCTGTACAGGGGCTTGATTCCGCAACAATAGAAGGCTCGCTGCCGTTTATT
>DXVZ01000050.1 GCA_019417125.1 Phascolarctobacterium sp. | reverse complement strand
AAGAACTTGTTAGATTATATTTTCATACATCCCCCAAGATTTGACAAAGAACCTTTTTATTCTGCTGGATTTTGTTGTATAATTAACTTAGGAACTTTATGCTAAACCTTAAGTTTTTGGGAAAGGCTGTGAGAATTATGGAATTTAAAAAAGTTACCTTTTTAAAAGTTTATACCGGCGAGGATGTTATTCTTGATGATCAACCATTATTTAAAGCTATTATTAAAGAAGCCATGAACCTGAAAATTGCCGGCGCTACCGTGTCGCGCGGCATCGGCGGCTACGCTTCCGAAAAACGCGGCATTGATAAGAAAATAGGCTCGTTTTTTACTGGGCTGCCCAATATGCCTGTAACGGTTGAAATCGTCGATACGCGTGAGAATATCGAGAAAATCCTGCCGTGGATTGAAAAGAACGCCACGAAGGCGTTGGTAATTGTTGAGGACAGCAACTGCCTGATTACCGATTACATGCGCGAAGAAGAAGCTAAAAAAGCCAAAAAGGCTAAAAAATAAAAACAACATCCCCGGAGGAATGCTGAATGAGAGAAAAATTTGATGTTGCCCTTATCGGCGGCGGTCCTGCCGCCGTTTTTGCTGCTTATGAATTTTCGCTGAAATACCCTGAATTAAAAGTGGTTATTTTAGAGGAAGGCCACCCTATCGACCAGCGCAAATGCCCGCTGGCGCAGAAAAAAGTTGACCATTGCCTGCGCTGCGTGCCCTGTGATATTATGCGCGGCTTCGGCGGCGCGGGTGCGTTTTCGGACGGCAAGTACAATTTTACTACGGAGTTTGGCGGCTGGCTGAATGAATACCTGCCGCACAACGAAGTTATCGAACTGATTGACTATGTTGATGAATTAAACTGCCGCCACGGTGCGCCGGGCGAATATTTCAGCACCAAAAACTGCACTATCGGCGCGAAAGCGCTGGGTTATGACCTGCATCTTTTGAATGCCAAGGTTAGGCATTTGGGCACGGAAAATAACCTCATCATTATGGAAAATATTTATAAATACCTGTTGGAGCACGGCATCGAAATCCGCTGCAACAGCCATGTGGAAAAAATCGTCCGCGAGGGCGAAAAGTTTGTGCTGCCTGTCCGCGGCAATGGCGAAATTGAATGCACTTATTTAATTGCCGCCCCCGGGCGCGCCGGTGCGGAATGGTTTACCGAGCAGTGCAAGGCGCTGGGGCTGAGCTTTATTAACAACCAGGTGGATATTGGCGTGCGTGTTGAAGTGCCGGCGCAGGTGTTTAAACACATTACCGACGAGGTTTACGAAGCGAAACTTGTGTACCGTACGCAGCGCTACAACGATTTGGTGCGCACCTTCTGCATGAACCCGAACGGCTACGTTGTTGCCGAAAACACCGATGGCATTGTAACGGTTAACGGGCACAGTTACCGCGACCCGAAACTGCACAGCAACAACACCAATTTTGCGCTTTTGGTAAGCAACACCTTTACCGAACCTTTTACCGAACCGCACCAGTACGGCAAGCGCATTGCTTCGTTCAGCAACATGCTGGGCGGCGGCGTGCTTTTGCAGCGTTTCGGCGATTTAATTAACGGACGCCGCACCAACGAGCGCCGCTTAAAGAAAAGCTTTACCAAGCCGACGCTGAACGCAACGCCGGGCGATTTAAGCCTGGTACTGCCCAAGCGCCAGCTGGATGATATTATTGAGATGATTTACGCGCTGGATAAAATTGCCCCGGGCATGGCTAACGCCGATACGCTGCTGTACGGCGTAGAAGTTAAGTTTTACAGCGCGCGCCTGGAGCTGGACGGCAAGCTGGAAACGAAAATACACAACCTGTTTGCCTGCGGCGACGGCGCGGGCATTACGCGCGGGCTTTCGCAGGCGAGCGCCAGCGGCGTACATGTAGCAAGGCAGATTGGCGAACGCGCAAAATTAGGTAAATAATTAAACGGGCGGTAAGATAAAATGACAACACCGTTAATAAGCATGCTCGGCATTACCAAAAGGTTTCCGGGCGTTATAGCCAACAATAAAATAGATTTGGAACTTTACCCCGGCGAGGTACACGCGCTGCTGGGCGAAAACGGCAGCGGCAAAAGTACACTGATGAGCATTTTAACAGGGCTGTACCAGCCTACGGAGGGCAAAATCCTTGTTGAAGGCAGGGAAACGCAGTTTTCCTCACCGGCGGACGCCATTAAAAACGGCATCGGCATGGTGCACCAGCATTTTAAGCTGATTGAATCGTTTACCGTTGCCGAAAACATCGCTTTAAGCGACACGCACGGCAGCTTTAAGCTGGATATGGCGCAGCTGGCGGCGGATATTGAAGAATTAAGCAGCTACTACGGCTTAAAAATTGACCCGCACGCCTATGTGTGGCAGCTGGGCGTGGGCGAAAAGCAGCGCGTGGAAATTTTGCGTATGCTGTACCACAAAAGCAAGGTGCTTATTTTGGACGAGCCGACCGCCGTATTAACGCCGCAGGAAACGCGCGAACTGTTTGCCAACCTGCGCAAAATGGCGGATAACGGCTGCGCGGTAGTGTTTATTTCGCACAAGCTGAACGAGGTGGAAGAACTGGCGGACCGCATTACCGTACTGCGCAGCGGCGTTGTTAGCGGGCGTATGGAAAAAAGCCAAATTAACCGCGCGGCGCTGATACAGATGATGGTTGGGCGCGAGCTGAACACGAGTTATGGCAGCAAACCTGCCGTTACCGGCGATGTGGTGCTGAAGCTGGAAAAAGTTTCCGCCTTGGGCGATATGCACACGCTGGCGCTGGACAATGTAAGCTTTGAAATCCGCGCGGGCGAGATTTACGGCATTGCCGGCGTAAGCGGCAACGGGCAGCGCGAGCTGGCTGAGGTTATTGCCGGGATGCGCCTTTCGATGGGCGGCAAAATGTACTATAAAGGCAAGGATTTTACCAACAAGCCCCCGCGCGCCAAAATTGAAGCGGGCATCAGCTATGTGCCGGAGGACCGCCTGGGCACGGGCCTTGCGCCGAACCTTAACAGTGTGGAAAACATTATTTTAAAAGAATACAACGGGCGTTTTGCCGACGGCTGGCGTATTAAATGGCAGGCCGCCGTAAGCGCCGCCAAACATATAGTGGAAGAATTTGACATTAAACAGGGCAGCATTTACCAGCCTGTTAAAATGATGAGCGGCGGCAACATTCAAAAGCTGCTGCTGGGGCGCGAAATTGCCGCCAAACCGCAGCTGATGGTAGTGCTTTACCCCGTGCGCGGGCTGGATATCGGCGCGATTGAAGCCGTGCACAAGCTGCTGTTAAAATTAAAAGAACAAAACACGGCGATACTCCTCGTATCCGAAGAACTGGAAGAAATTGCCGCGCTGGCGGACCGCGTGGGCGTTATGTTTGCAGGCAGGCTGATGGGCGAATTTGCCGTGCAGGATATGGACCTTGAAAAAATCGGCGCGCTGATGGCGGGCGTAACAGAGGACGGAGGTGAGGGCAAATGAAGGTAGTTTTAGAAAAGCGCCTGGGGCAGAGCCTTAAAGCGCAAATCGGCCTGCCGGTGCTGTCGGCGCTTTTGGCGCTGGTATTTTGCGGCGCGTTTTTTGCCCTTACCGGCAAGGACCCGCTGCTGGTTTACAGCAGTATGTTCAGCGGCGCGCTGGGCAGCGATTACGGCCTTTCCGAAACCTTTGTTAAGATGATTCCGCTGGCGCTGTGCGCCTTGGGCATTGCTGTTGCCTTCCGTATGCAAATTTGGAACATCGGCGCGGAAGGGCAGTTTTACATGGGCGCGTGCGCCGCAACGTGGGTGCCGCTGAACTTTCCGGATTTACCGGCGGCGGTAATGCTGCCGGCTATGTTCGTGCTGGGCGCGCTGGCAGGCGGTTTATGGGGGCTGGTTGCCGGCTGGTTTAAAACCAGGTGGCTGGTTAACGAACTTATCAGCACCCTGATGATGAATTATATTGCTATTTTATGGGTAGATTATTTAGTATACGGCGACTGGCGCGACCCGAACGGGCTGAACTTTCCGCTGACGGCGGCGTTCCCTGATGCGGCGATGCTGCCGAGCTTTGGCGATTTGCGCGTGCACGCCGGTATTTTTGTGGTGTTTATCGCAGCGGCGGTGTTTACGGTGCTGTTTAAAAGCTCGCGCTGGGGGTACGAAACAAGGGTTATCGGTTCTAACCCGGCGGCGGCGCGCTATGCCGGTATGGATATTGCCCGCAACGTGCTGATTGCCATGTTCATCAGCGGCGCGGTGTGCGGCCTTGCCGGAATGGTGGAAGTAAGCGGCATCGTCGGTAAATTGCAGCACGGCATTAGCCCGGGCTATGGCTATACCGCGATTATTATTGCGTGGCTGGCGCGTTTAAACCCGCCCGCCATTATATTGGTATCATTTTTATTTGCCGTTATCCACGTCGGCGGCTTTATGCTGCAAACAATGGGCATTTCCGCAGCGGCGGCAACTATGCTGCAGGGAGCGGTGCTGTTCTTCGTGGTTGGCACGGAAATTTTTACGGGCTACAAGCTGCGTATTGTGAAAGGCGGTGCTGACAATGACTGAAGATTTTCTCGTTTCGTTACTGGCTGCCGCCATCACTATGGGCACGCCGCTATTGTACGCCGCGCTGGGCGAAGTAATCTGCGAGCGCAGCGGCGTTATTAACCTGGGCGTAGAGGGCATGATGCTTATCGGCGCGTGCACGGGCTTTATCGCCGGCAACAGCTTCGGAAACCCTTGGGCAGGAGTTGCTGCGGCAATGGCGGCGGGCGCGCTTTTGGCGCTTATCCATGCGTTTTTAACCGTAACCCTGCGCGCTAACCAGGTGGTCAGCGGCCTGGCGGTTACGCTGTTTGGCACGGGGCTTAGCGGCTACCTGGGGCAGGATTACGTCGGGCAGCCTGCCGGTGCGGTGTTCGGCAAAATTGCCGTGCCGGGTTTAAGCCAAATCCCCGTCATCGGCAGTGTGTTCTTTAGGCAGGACGCGCTGGTTTACATCAGTTATATTTTAGTGCCGCTGGCGGCGTGGTATTTTTATAAAACCCGCAGCGGGCTGTTTTTGCGCGCCATGGGCGAAAACCCGGCGGCGGTAGACGCTGCCGGCATTAACGTTTTTGGTTTGCGCTATTTGTACATCGTTATCGGCGGCGCGCTGGCGGGCATTGCCGGTGCTTACCTTTCGCTGGCGTATGCGCCCAGCTGGCTGGAAAACATGACGGCAGGGCGCGGCTGGATTGCCGTTGCCCTTGTAATTTTTGCACTGTGGGACCCG
>DXVZ01000005.1 GCA_019417125.1 Phascolarctobacterium sp. | reverse complement strand
TTTTGAGACAGGCACGCGCGTCGGTTATGTGGAACAGGGCTTTGGCAATATGGGCAGCGGCAGCCTGTGGCAATTTATGATGAATTCCTGCCCGGAAGTGCCGGAACTGCGCAGCCGCCTGCAAAACTTAGAGGTAAAAGCAGCGGATTTAAAGCCGGGCGCGGAACTGGACGCGGCGCTGGAGGAATATGCTTCCGTTACACGCCGTTATGAATACATCGACGGCTATAACTACGAAACACGCATTAAAATTGTTTTGAACGGGCTGGGTTTCGCCGAAGAAGAATGGGAAAAGCCAGTGCAGAATTTTTCCGGCGGGCAAAAAACACGAATTCTGCTGGCAGCGGCACTGGTAAAAAGCCCGGACTTTTTGATATTGGACGAACCTACCAACCATCTTGATATCCGCATGACGGAATGGCTGGAAAAATATTTGCAGGATTTTAAGGGCGGGCTGTTAATCGTCAGCCACGACAGAAAGTTTTTAGATAATGTAGCCACCCGCATTTTGGAGATGGAAGGCGGGCATTTGCAGTCCTTTAAAGGTAATTACACCAAATATATGGTGCAGAAGGAAATACAAACAGCGACGCTGGAAGCCGCTTACGCTGCGCAGCAGGACTATATTGCCAGGACGGAAGCGTATATCCGCCGTTTTAAAGCCGGCATTAAAAGCAAAATGGCGCGCGGGCGCCAATCGCAGCTTGACAGACTGGAACGAATTGAAGCGCCGGTGCATAACGAGGAGTTTGAACTGAAACTGCCGCCTGCGCCGGAATCCGCTGAGCGCGTGCTGATACTGGAAGATTTAACCGTAGGTTATAAAGATAACGTATTGGTTAAGGATATTAACTTGGTGCTGCGCCGCGGCGAAAAAGCGGCGTTAATCGGTCCTAACGGCAGCGGCAAATCGACGCTGTTAAAAACCGTGCTGGGCGAAATTGCGCCGCTTAAAGGCAAAGCGCAGACCGGCAACCGTGTTAAAGTAGGATATTTTTCTCAAAGTTATGAGCGCCTTGACGAAAGCCAAACTGTGTTGGATAATTTTTTGACGGAGTACGGTATGGACGATGGGCAAGCGCGTTCGCTTTTAGGAGGTATGCTGTTCCATGGCGATGAGGTTTTTAAAGAAATCGGTACGCTTTCCGGCGGGCAAAAAGCGCGTTTGGTACTGCTTAAGCTGGTGCTGGACGGAGCAAATTTTTTGATTTTGGACGAACCTACCAACCACCTGGATATTTTAGCGCGCGAAACACTGGAAGCCGCGCTGGAAGCCTTTGACGGTACGCTTTTAGTTGTCAGCCACGACCGTTATTTTATCGGCGAAATCGCCGGGCGCATTTGGGAGATAGAAAACCATACCTTGCAGGATTACAAGGGTGATTATGAATACTATCTTGCCGAAAAGGAAAAACGCAGGGCAGCCATGCCAGCTAAGTCAGAAGCGCCTAAAAAAGCAGCTGAAGCAAAAGTAAAAACAGAACAAAAACCAGCATCGCAGCAGGGCAAAAAAGCTAAAGCGCAGCGCCGTTACAGCCCTGAAGATTTGGCAAAGCAGCTGCAAAAGGTGGAACTCAGCATCCGCGAGCAAGAAGCCATGCTGGGCGTATTGGAAAAACAGATGGCAGACCCAGCTAACCACGTTGATTTGGCACACAGCAAAAAAATAGCGGCAGAGCACGAAGCCATGCAGGCGGAGATTGACCGCTTAATGCTGCACTGGGAAGAACTAATGCAGGCACAGGAGGAACTTGACAATGCAGGCGAAAACTGACGAATATTATATGCAGCTTGCCATAGAAAAAGCGAAAAAAGCAGCTGCACGCGGCGAAATACCTATCGGCGCAGTGCTGGTGGCAGGCGGCGAGGTAATATCGGCGGCGCACAATATGCGCGAAACCTGGCATGACGCAACGGCTCATGCCGAAATGATTACAATTATAGAAGCCTGCGCGCTGTTGGAACGCTGGCGGTTAAGCGATGCCACGCTGTATGTAACAGTAGAACCATGCCCGATGTGTGCGGGGGCAATTGTTAACAGCCGCATTAAGCGCCTTGTTTACGGCTGCCCGGATATTAAAGCAGGCGCGGCGGAATCAATTTTTAACGTCGTCAGCAACCCTAACCTTAACCATACCGTAGAAGTAACCAGCGGTGTGTGTGAGGAAGAATGCGCAGCGGTTATAAAAGACTTTTTTAAAAAGCGCCGCGAGGAAAACAAAGCGCAGAAAGCAGAAAACTGATTTCAGCCCTCTTGGCAAAACGAAAATAAAATAGTATAATAATAAAAGCGCTTGCCATAGCGATGTTGGCAAACAGCTGACAACTTAATATGGAGAGGTGTCCGAGTGGTCGAAGGTGATTGACTCGAAATCAATTGTACGGCAACGTACCGTGGGTTCGAATCCCACCCTCTCCGCCATGATTGTTCACGGATTTTGGGAATTTCTCAAAGTCCGTTTTTGTTTTTACGTTGCAATTAAACATAAGTTAATTTTTGAGGCAGCTTAATTTGCGGCAGCACGGATTAAAGCAAAGTTAATAATATCCGCCACTGCGTAAAGAAAAGTAAAAATTTTTGCGGAAAGGCTTTTTATTTAAGCATTATTGTGATATAATTTACCACAACGCAGCTTTAATAATTTACCGTACTAAAGAAAAAGCTGCGTAGAAAATCTGTTGGAGGAGGGGCATAGAATGAATCCCAAGACATTGGATGGGGTTAAGATGCTTCACCATGATGAAATGCGCAATTATGATTTGATTCAGGAAAAGATAATTGCGGTATTTATGAACCACGGCTGTAAAATTGTAGAAACGCCGAGCTTTGAGGATTATGACGTTTACCGCAAAATTTTTCCGGAAATGCGCAAGCAAATGGTGAAAACGATAGATACGGACGGGCGCGTGCTGGTGTTAAGGCCGGACGTTACCCTGCCGCTGGTAGAAACTGCGGCGCGTGAATTTCCTCAGCCTAACCAGCTTTTAAAGTTTGGCTATGTTAGCACCGTTTTTAGGGAATATTACGGACGCAGTACTTACGGCAAAGATTTTTTGCAGGGCGGCATTGAGATATTGGGCGACCCAAGCCCCGAATGTGACGGCGAGGTCATTATTATGGCGGCGGAGATTTTGAAGGCCGTCGGTGTGGAAAATATCCGCATCGACATCGGCACTGCCGCTTATACGCAGGCACTGTTTAACGCTTTGCCGCTTGATGAGGAGCAGAAAAACACACTGCGCCGCTATTTGGCAGAACGCAATTTGGTGGCGCTGCGGCGTTATGTTGATGGCCTGCCGCTGGCGGATAATGCTCGCAGGGCGCTGGCTGCGCTGCCGGTGCTGTTTGGTTCTTACGCACAGACTTTGGGCAAGGCGAAAGAATATTATATTAATGATGCCATGGCTAACACGCTGGCGCGGCTGGAAAAAATTTACGATTACCTGTTATATGCCGGCTACGCAGACAAGGTACAGCTTGATTTTGGCTTTGCCAGCCGCCTTGGATATTACACGGATATGGTGTTTAAGGTGTATGTAGACGGGGCTTTGTATGATGTTATCGACGGCGGGCGCTATGACGGGCTTTCGGCACAGTTTGGCGTGGACAGGCCTGCCTGCGGATTTGGCATGAATATTAACTTGCTGTACGAATTTATGAGCCGCGAGGGGCTGCTGTCGCGCACGGAGCCGTCGTTTCAGCTGGCTGTTTCTTATCAGCAGCCTGATAAAATGATTATCAGCGATTTAATGCGTTGGCGTGCGCGCGGTTTTCGTGTGGCGGCATACCCGGAACCGACCTTTTTGGACAGCTGCGATTACAGCATTCAGGCGGAGTACCGCGGCGGCACTTATTACAGGGACGGGCAGCCGGTAATGGCGGATGAGCTGGAAAAAGCGATGAGGGGGCTGTAAAATGGCTGTGCATATAGCGCTGGCAAAAGGGCGCATTCATAAAGCCGTAATGAAGTATTTGCAGGCTAACGGTTATAATTTTCCGTCATACACAGATGACAGCCGCAAGCTAATTTTTGAGGATGCAGGCGGCAGTATAAAAATTACGCTGGTTAAGTCGCCGGACGTTGCCGTTTATGTGGAGCGCGGCGCTGCCGATATTGGCATCGTCGGTGAGGACGTTCTGATAGAAGAAGCCGCCGGTGCGGACGTGTATGAAATTTTGGATCTCGGCATTGGGCGCTGCCGGATGGCTGTAGCCGGTATTGCCGGTAAAAAGATTGATATGTCAGGGCGCATTACCGTCGGCACCAAATATCCGCACATTGCGCGCAAATATTTTGAAGAAAACCACCACAGCGTGGATATTATCAAACTGAACGGCTCGGTGGAGCTGGCGCCGCTGGTAGGGCTGTCGGATGTAATAGTTGATATTGTGGAAACCGGCAACACACTGCGCGCCAACGGGCTGGAGGTACTGGATTATTTTATGGATTTCAGCGCGCGCATGATTTGTAACCCGGTATCGTTTAAAATAAAATATGACGAAATCTGCCGTTTGGTGGAGATTATTAAGGATAAAGATTTGGAAGCTTAACGAGGAGGCTAAATTATGGAATGGATTGAAGTGCCTGATGAGGGGCTGACTTTAAAGGAAATCCGCCGCATTACCAAGCGCAGCCAGTCGGAAAACGCTGCCATAAGGGAAGCAGTAGAGAATATTTTGCAAGCCGTGCAGGAACGCGGCGATGCTGCTGTGCGCGAGTTTACCGAGCGCTTTGACGGCGTAAAACTGGACAACCTTTTGGTAACACAGAAAGAAATTGACGCTGCCGTTAAAAAAGTAGGGCCGGAATTTATGGCTGTTTTGCAGGAAGCGGCGGAAAATATCCGCACTTACCACGAACGCCAAAAGGAAGAAACCTGGATTGATACTTTCCGCCCCGGCGTGCGGTTGGGCGCAAAGATTACGCCAATACAGCGTGTTGGCGTGTATGTGCCGGGCGGCACGGCTGCTTACCCTTCTACGGTGTTTATGGATATTATACCGGCGCATGTAGCTGGCGTGCCTTCGATTGCCGTGTTTACGCCGCCCGCGAAGGACGGTTCGGTTAATCCTTATATTTTAGCGGCGGCGCATATTGCAGGTGCGACGGAAATTTATAAAGTAGGCGGCGCGCAAGGCATTGCAGCTGCGGCTTTCGGCACGGAAACCATAGAGCCGGTGTTTAAAATCGTCGGGCCTGGCAACGCCTATGTTGCGATGGCAAAACGCCTGGTATTTGGCACTGTCGGCATTGATATGATTGCCGGGCCGAGCGAGGTTGGCGTGCTGGCGGATGATACGGCAAACCCGGTGTGGGTTGCTGCCGATTTACTGGCGCAGGCAGAACATGACGCGCGCGCTGCTGTATTTTTGGTTACGCCCTGCCGCGAATTTGCCAAAAAGGTAGAGGCGGAGGCAGAACGCCAGCTGGCAGAGCTTTCGCGCCGCGAGATTGCCGCACCTGCCATTGAAAACTACGCTAAAATTTTTATTACTAAAGATAAACGGCAGGCGGTCGATATTATGAATCTTATTGCGCCTGAACATTTGGAAATTGATTTTGAAAATGCTGAAAGCTATGTGCCTTCCATCATTAACGCCGGTGCTATTTTCATTGGCTCGTATACGCCGGAACCAATTGGCGATTATTTTGCGGGGCCTAACCATACGCTGCCGACGATGGGTACGGCGGCATTTTCATCGCCGCTTGGCGTTTACGATTTTATAAAACGCAGCAGCCTGCTGCAATACAGCAAAGAAGCGTTTGAAAACGTAGCGCAAAAAGTAATTGCCTTTGCTAATGTGGAGGGGCTGGAAGCACACGGGCTGGCAGTAAAAAGGAGAGTTGACCATGAATAAAGAATGGCTGCGCCGCACGGTACGCAATTTTGAACCTTATGC
>DXVZ01000049.1 GCA_019417125.1 Phascolarctobacterium sp. | reverse complement strand
GTTGATATAGATATCGCGCAGGCGTTTTTTAAAAATGTTCATCCTGCGTTCCAGGTTTTCTTTTTCTTCAGCCAGCTTTGCCTGGTTATCTGCAATAGAGGCGTCCAATTCTGCCTGCCGGGCGTTAATTTCGTCCAGGCGGATTTGCAGCTGGCGCAATTCGCTGACTACTTCCTCCATGCGGCTGCCAGCAGCTTCGGCGGCGCGCCTTGCTTCATCGCGCTGCGCTTCCATATCGCGCATCTGCTGCTGCACACGCTCGTATTCCGCCTGTTTTTCCGAAAGTTCGTCCGCATAACCGTGCAGTACGGGCAGCCCGGCAACACATGCGGCAAGCACCGCTGCCAGAACCTTACTTTTTAACATGCGCAGCCCTCCCGTCACACGCGCAGGAACTTGCGCAAGGAAACATAACTGCCTGCCGCGCCAATAGCCGTGCCGCTGAAAATAATAAACAAATCAACGTAAATCAGCATTGGGTAAGGCGGCAGCATCGGCAAAAACGCCAGCGTGGAATAAATGCGCGACAATAATGCCGAATAAGAAACATCAATGATGATTATGGAAATCAGCGAACCGAAAAATCCCAGCGTCATGCCTTCCAGCATAAACGGCCAGCGGATAAACCAATCAGTCGCGCCGACGTATTTCATAATATTAACCTCGCGCCTGCGGGCAAACACCGTCAGCCGGATGGTATTGGCGATGATAAAGAGCGTGGCAAAGGCCAGCAGCACTACCAGCACAATACCGCCGATACGCAGAATTTTTGTAATCTGGAACAACTGCTCAACAACTTCCTGCCCAAATTTTGCCGTTTCCACGCCTTCCATATCGCCTATCTGCGGCGTTAATTCGGCAATGCGCTCCGGCGTATCTACCTCTACCTCAAAGGAATACGGGAACGGGTTATCAGTGCCTAGAGAGTTCAGCAAAGTCTGCTGCTCGCCTAATCTTTCTTTAAAGCGTTCCAGCGCTTCTTCTTTAGTTACGGCTGTAACTTTTTCCACGCCCGGCAAGCCTTCCAGCTTGGTGCGCGTCATTTCTAGCACGTCGTCCCCGGCTTCGTCCTGCATATAAACGGTTATCTGCACTTGGCTTTCCAAATATTTAGCAAGGTTATTGGTATTTAAAAATAATAAAAGAAACATACCTAAAACCAACAGCGATAAAGCAACGGTCGATACCGAGGCTACGCTCATTAAACCGTTGCGCCGTATGGATTTATATGTTTCTCTTACAAAATACTCTTTAGTACTAAGACTCATAGCCGTATACTCCTTTTGCATCATCGCGCACAATATGTCCGTGCTCAATGGCTATAACCCTTTTTTCCATTTCATCGACGATCTCCCTGTCATGCGTCGCCATTACAATAGTGGTGCCGCTTTTATTAACCTCGCGGAAAATATCCATAATTTCCCAGCTGGTTTCCGGATCAAGGTTGCCGGTAGGTTCATCGGCAATTAATAAAATCGGGTCGTTGACAATTGCTCGCGCGATGGCAATGCGCTGCTGTTCGCCGCCGCTGAGTTCCGTCGGATAAGCGTGCGCACGTTTGCGCAGCCCGACAAGATCCAGCACGTCGTTAACGCGGCGTTTAATTTTGCGGTACGGCGTTTCGATAACCTGCATGGCAAACGCAACATTGTCATATACGGTGCGGTCCGGCAGCAGACGGTAATCTTGAAAGACAATGCCAAGCTGCCTTCTGAAGTACGGAATTTCTTTATCAGTCATTTTAACAAGGTCATGCCCGTTAACGATAACTTTGCCGCTTGATGGCAGAACCTCACGGAACAGCATTTTAAAAAAAGTCGATTTACCGGCGCCGCTCGGACCGACGATAAAAACAAACTCGCCCTGGTCAATACGGATATTGACATCCTGTAAAGCTACGGAACCGCCTGGATATATTTTGCTTACATTAATCATTTCCAGCATACGGCTTGCTCCTTTCATCTTCGCCGCGCAGCAGCGCAAAGGTTTTATCCAAATTAAGCTGTGCCCTGCGGCGCAGCTGCTGCATACGCTCGTTCTGCACTACGGGCGGTTTGCACCATGCTGTTTCCAGCACGTTCAAAAGCCTGTCCTTATCAATCGCTTCCACACTGCCTGCCAGCACGCCGCCAGCAGTATTTACAAAAGCATCCACTTTTGGGTCATACGAAATAGCCAGCAGCGGTACCTGCATAACGGCGGCAAACACCAACGCGTGCAGGCGCATGCCCAAAAGCAGCTTAAAATTGCCAATCAATGACAAAAATTCTTCGGTATTATAAGCCGAATTCAAAAAATAAATATCCTTTTCGTCCTTTAAAAAGTCAGCCAAAGCGGCGCAGCTTTTTAAATCGGCAGGATATTGCAGCGGCAAAAGCACAATCTGCGCATCGTGCCCTTTTTTAAACTGTTTTAAGGCTGCGGCAATTACCCTAAAGCAATTTATACTGTTTGCCCAAGGGCGCACCGAAATGCCCAGTACTGGGCGGCTTAGGCTGATACCGGCGTCTTTCAGTATCTTTTGCCCAATGGCTTTATCAGCCACCGGCAGCGCTAGCACCGAATCGGCGGTAACGGTAATATTAGCACCGTTCAGCCCCATTCTTAAAAGCTCGCTTTGCGAATCAGCGTCCCTAACCGTAATTAAATCAGCTTTGCCGCAGACAATTCTGGTTAATTTTCTTGCCAGCGCATTACGGATAGGACCGATGCCGTGCGAATACAGCATAACTTTTTTGCCTGCCATTTTGCCCATTAAGATGATAAACAGGTAATAAAACAGGCTGCGCAGGCTGGTAACGTCCTGCAAAAGGCTGCCGCCGCCGCTTAAAAGCATATCGGCATTTTTAACGGCGCTGTATATTTTAAAAAAGTTAAAACGGTAAATGCTTTTTACTTTATGTTTGGCAGACGTTTCTTCAGGATTGCCGGAAATAACCGTCAGGTCTATTTCCGGCTGCACCCCGCGCAAAGCCCTTACGATAGACGTAAGCATGGCTTCATCGCCCGCATTGGCAAATCCGTAATATCCGGAAATGACAATTTTATTCATTACCCAAATATCTCCTTTGCCATTTCTGTAAATAAGGCATTAACAAGTGAAGTACAATAACGGCGGCTATGCCAATCAGCGCTCCCAGCCAGTAGCCGTCCAGTGCGCGGATATAACTCATAATAACCGGGGTGCGCATATGCGCAAAAGTCTGCACCAAGCTGCCCTGCCCTATAACGGCGCCTGCCACTAAAATCATCTGCCACAGGCGCGGCGCTTTGTAATAAGCGGCGTAAGCAGCAACGAAAAATGCCGGGTGCCCAATCATAAATTCTTTGGTACGCGGGCGCGCGTACATCAGCTGCTCCAGCAGTGCGCGCATTTTAAGTTCGATGCCCCACACCGGCACGCCGGAAGTATGACCGCTGCGGCCTACGAAGATATACACAACAAAAGCCAGCACGCCTAAAATAAATAAATGCTCTAACTTAATATGCGTGGATAACAAATAACGCACATCGGCAATAAGCCCACCGCCGGTTTTGCCGCCGAAAATGTTAAAGCGTTTAATATACCACAACAGCATTAACAGCACCGGCATTACAAAGGTAAGCTTTACGCCGCGGTAAATATCAATTTCCAAAAAGAAGCGTACATCGCCCAGCAGTGCGGAAATCATTGCCGCGCCGCACAGCGACATTAATACGGCTGCACCCAGCTGCAAAGTAGTACGCATTAAAAACTGCACCATACATTTGCAGCGTACTTTAATGTTTTCCCACCACTCTGCAACCACAATCATCGAAAGCACCGGGAACACACATGCCGATGCAAACGCCAGCGCCTGCCTTAAAAGCAGATTGTTTTCTTTCAACATCAGCGCGCCGACGCACAAACCGGCAGACGCCATAATAATGTTCTGCATTTTAAACGGCAAAAAATTTACTAAAAGGCTTAAATACATCAGGCAGGCAGCCACAACGGCAAGTGCAGGCAAAATCAGCATTTTCTTTTCGGGAAAATATGCCTGGTAGCCATTATCCGCTGCATTAAACACTGCACTGGTGCCAAGCTTAAAGCCGCGTTCCTGCACGTCTTTGGCAATGCTGCTTACATAATCAAGGTTAAGCTGTAAAATATCCTGCCCATCCTGCGGCAGCATAAAAGGTTTAATATAGTTAATACGGATATTGCGTTCTTCATCGGTCAACGCCCAGCGGCGCAGTGCTTCCGGCATCTTCAGCTTGCGCTGCTCCGCCTTATCGATAATGTAGGAACGCGCCACCTGATAATCCATTTTTTCCGCCAGCGGAATCAAGCCTTCCATCGGCGCAAATTGCAGCTGGGTATAGTGCTCTACCATACCGAACACCATATTATGCTGCAAAAGCTTATCAGCCATATAGTCCAGCTTATCCGGGAAGCCGACAACTTCTTTGCCGCAGCCGATATAAGAAACTACGTTCGCGCCGGATTCATCAATGCGGCGGAAAATGCTGTCAATCTGTGTTTCCGTTACGGGCAGGTAATTTTGCGGGCGGACGATAACATTAAAACCGGCATTGGCAACCTGCTGCATTTCCTCGGTAGATAGACCCAGCGGAGCCTGCATCAGCGGCATTTTGGTATCGTAGTTATCATCGTCAACAATACGCGGGTCACCCAAAACGCTGATAATGCGCGGGTTTTCGCTGACAACGGCAATCCGTTCCGGCGCATAACGCAAGTAAAGATCCTCTTCTACTTCTTTAAAAGCGGTCGCAGAACTGCCAGACGTAATATAAACGGCGTCTGCAACAACGTAACCCTGCGGTACGGCAGCAAACCTTCCTCCGGTACCGACAACGCCGTTTTGCAAAAGTTCGCGCCCCGTTACGGCGTAAACCAAACCTTTATCATTAAGTTTTTGCAAAGTAGTATCAAAAACAATCAGCGAAGTAACACCAGCGTCTTTAAAATCTTTTAATACGGAATCAAACGGCAAGCCTTCCCAGGCGGCAAGCTGCTGTAAACCTTCGTATTCCATAGCCATTTCTACGGTGTCGTTTTTTTCTTCTATTTCATATCTGCTGTAATTAAGCCACAAAGCCCCGATAAGCCCGATGAGCATAACTGCCAGCAAAACCGGATTATAACGGCTTTTCATCGCTATCTCCACCCATTAGCCAGTTAAATTTTCTTTTGCTGCGACCTTAAATAAGCCTCGATAAACATATCCAAGCCGCCGTCCATAACCGTCTGCACGTTGCCGGTTTCGGCGCCGGTGCGATGGTCTTTAACCATTTTGTACGGCTGGAAAACATAGGAGCGTATCTGGCTGCCCCATTCGATATCCTGATAATCGCCGGCAATATCATTTTTCAACGCTTCCTGTTTAGCGCGTTCGTATTCGTATAATTTGGCACGCAAAAGCTGCAGGCAGCGTTCGCGGTTCTGAATCTGCGAGCGTTCGTTCTGGCACTGAACAATAATGCCGGTAGGCAAGTGCGTCATGCGCACGGCAGAGCTTGTTTTGTTAACGTGCTGTCCGCCTGCGCCGCTGGCACGGTAGGTATCAACCTTCAAATCAGAAGGGTCAATTTTAATATCGACAGTATCGTCCAGTTCCGGCATAACGTCAACCGCCGCAAAAGATGTATGACGGCGCGCGTTAGCGTCAAACGGAGAAATGCGCACCAGGCGGTGTACGCCTTTTTCGCTGCGCAGATAGCCGTAAGCATTGTGGCCGTTAATTTGCAGCGTCGCGCTTTTTACGCCCGCTTCGTCGCCTGGCAGATAGTCAAGCATTTCAATGGCAAAGCCCTGGCGCTCGGCATAACGGGTAAACATACGCAAAAGCATGCTTGTCCAATCCTGTGCCTCAGTGCCTCCGGCACCGGCGTGCAGCGTTAAAATAGCGTTGTTGGCGTCATATTCGCCGTTAAGCAGCATGCCCAGTTCCAAATGCTCAATTTCAGCTTTAGCTGTTTCCAAACCAGAGGCAATTTCTTCTTCCATACCGGATTCCGGTTCTTCTAAAGCCAATTCTACCATTACTTCCAAATCGTCCAGCCTTTGTTCAAGGTTATGCACGATTTCTACTTCGTCTTTTAACTGCGTAACTGCCTGAGCAGTTTTTTGGGCAGCATCAGGGTCGTCCCAAAAATCCGGCGCACCCATTTTATGTTCTAATTCAGCAATGCGGTCCTCTTTGGCAGCGACGTCAAAGAGATCCCCTCATTTCCTCTAATTTTTGCTTCAATGCGGATATTTCGGGTTTATATTCCTCTATCAGCACCAAATTCACATCCCTTCGTAGGTAATTTATTTTAATTTAGGTTTTATTTATCTTTGCCGCAGCAGTTTTTATATTTTTTGCCGCTGCCGCAGGGGCACGGGTCGTTGCGCCCCGGTTCTTCTTTTTTAACAACAGGCTGCTTGGTGCCTTCGTCACCGGCGTTGGTCGAAGCGTTTTCCAAACGGTCCTCAACTTTGGGCTGGGTAACTACGTTTACGCGGTAAATGTAACGCACAACGTCGTCCTGAATAGCATCAATCATCGCCTGGAACATATCGTAGGCTTCAAACTTATATTCAACCAGCGGGTCTTTCTGTCCGTATGCACGCAGGCCTACGCCCTCGCGCAGCATGTCCATAGCGTCCAAATGTTCCATCCAGTGGTTGTCTACAACTTTCAGCATTACAAGGTTTTCCAGCTCGCGCATCAGTTCCGGCGTAATAGCGGCTTCGCGTTCCGCGTAATGCTCATCGGCAACCTTGTACAAGTATTCTTCCAGTTCTTCGCGGCTCAGGTTCTGCAAATATTCAACGGTCAGCAGCCCGCGCGGAGCGTAAAATTCTTCTGCGTAGTTAATCAGTGCCTGCAAATCCCAATCTTCAGAATATACTTCAGGCGGAGCATACATTGCCATGGTGCGGTCTACAACCTTATGCACCATTTCCATAATGGTGTCGCGCAGGTTTGCCTGCTGCAAAATTTTGCGGCGCTGGCTGTAAATAACTTCGCGCTGCTGGTTCATTACGTTATCGTATTCCAATACCTGCTTACGGATGGTAAAGTTGCGCGCTTCTACCTTCTTCTGCGCAGATTCTATGGACTTGGTTACAAGTTTATGTTCAATCGGCTCGTCCTCTTCCATGCCCAGCTTATCCATAATACCGGAAATGTTATCAGAACCGAACAAACGCATTAAATCGTCTTCCAGCGACAGGAAGAATTTAGAAGAACCAGGGTCGCCCTGACGCGCGCAGCGTCCGCGCAGCTGGTTATCAATACGGCGGCTTTCGTGGCGTTCCGTACCGATAATATGCAGACCGCCGAGTTCGGGCACGCCCTCACCCAGCACAATATCGGTGCCGCGGCCTGCCATATTGGTAGCAATGGTTACAGCACCGTACTGCCCTGCTTTAGAAATAATCTCCGCTTCTTTTTCGTGGTATTTTGCGTTAAGTACATTATGAGGAATGCCACGGCGTTTAAGCATTGCCGAAAGCTCTTCGGACTGCGCGATGGATGTTGTACCAACCAGCACAGGGCGTCCGGATTTATGGCATTCTTCAATTTCGGCAACGGCGGCTTTATATTTGGCGCGTTTGGTTTTATAAATAACGTCCGGATAGTCGATACGAATCATCGGTTTGTTAGTCGGGATAACGATAACGTCCAACCCGTAAATTTTTTGGAATTCCTGTTCTTCCGTTTTTGCCGTACCGGTCATACCGGAAAGTTTGTTATACATACGGAAGTAATTCTGGAAGGTAATCGTCGCTAAGGTCTGGCTTTCGCGCTCTACCTTTACGCCCTCTTTCGCTTCAATTGCCTGGTGCAGGCCTTCAGAGAAGCGGCGGCCGAACATCAAGCGCCCGGTAAATTCATCAACGATGATAACCTGCCCGTCTTTAACAACATAGTCCCTGTCGCGGTGCATAATGGCTTTAGCTTTTAAAGCGCACATTAAATGATGCGAAAAGTCCACGCCGTGTTCAGCGTCGTACAAATTGGCAATGCCCAGCATTTTTTCCGCTTTGGCAATGCCCTTTTCCGTCGGCGCAACGGTTTTTAATTTTTCGTCAACCGTGTAATCTTCGTTTTCGTTCATATTGGCAACAACGTGCGCCAGCACACGGTACAAATCGGTAGATTTTTCGCCCGGGCCGGAAATAATCAGCGGGGTACGCGCTTCGTCAATTAAAATGCTGTCCACTTCATCGACGATGCAGTAGTTAAGTTCGCGCTGTACCATCTGGTTTTCATCAACAACCATGTTGTCGCGCAGGTAGTCAAAACCAAATTCGTTGTTGGTGCCGTATGTAATATCAGCTGCATAAGCCGCTTTGCGGTCGGGGTAATCCATATCGTGTACAATAAGGCCAACGGTAAGCCCCAGCGCTCTGTAAATACGGCCCATGTCCTCGCTGTCGCGGCGTGCCAAATAATCGTTAACAGTTACAACATGTACGCCCTTGCCAGTCAACGCATTTAAATACGCAGGCAGCGTTGCAACAAGGGTTTTGCCTTCGCCGGTACGCATCTCGGCAATTTTACCGCGGTGCAGCACCACACCGCCGATAAGCTGTACATCAAAATGGCGCATTCCGGTAATGCGGCGCGAAGTTTCGCGCACAACGGCAAAAGCTTCCGGCAGAATATCATCAAGTGTTTCGCCCTTGGCAAGGCGCAGTTTAAACTCGCTGGTTTTAGCAGCAAGGTTAGCAGAACTAAGCGCCTGCATTTCAGGTTCCAACGCATTGATTTTATCGACAATGACCTGAATATTTTTTAATTCTTTGGCATTAGGGTCACCGAAAATCTTTTTCAAAATGCTTTCGAGCAACACACTCACTCCTTAAAATTCCCTGTTTTATAAACACTATACTAATATAAAATTTTACCAAAAAGCGCGCAAAAAGTCAAAAGCCCAAGACTTTTGTCCCGGGCTTTTTTGTGAAATCAATGTAAAGAATTATTTTAATTCTGGCTGAAGCAAACCATAGTTGCCGTCTTTACGGCGGTATACAACGTTAACTCCGCCATAGTCAGGGTCGAAGTATACAAAGAAATCATGGTCAAGCAGGTTCATCTGCAAAATTGCTTCTTCCGCAGTCATCGGGTTCATCGAGAACTTCTTGTTCTTAATAATTTTGAATTCATCTTCCGGAGCTGCTTCTATTTCAGGAGCAGGTACCGGTTCTACAAAGTTACTATATTTACGTTTGGCAAGGCGTGTTTTATATTTATGTACCTGGCGTTCGATTTTTTCTACAACTAAATCAATAGAAGAGTACATATCTTTTGTGGATTCCTGCGCCCTGATTAAAATGCCGCTGGCGGGAACGGTAATTTCAACAATATGGTTGCCTTTCTCAACTTTAAGTACTGCACTAATATCGCCAACGGTTTTAAACTGCCGCGTAATTTTCGTGATTTTCTTTTCAACATACTCTTTCAACGCCGGTGTTACAACAATGTTCTTTCCTCTTACGTTTACGTTCATAAATTATCCCTCCTTAATCCCGAGGTCCGGGATAACAAACTCTTTGTTTGTTATTATTTGTATTCGCCATAACAATTAAAACTCCTGCAAAAAATTACAAAAACTCGTGCAAAAAAGTCTTTTTTCTGCACGAGTTTACAATATGCTACTATTGTAACAGTTTTAATTATAAAATTTTTGAAAGGAAGCTGCGGGTACGTTCTTCCTTGGCATGTAAAAAAATATCGTCCGGTTTGCCCTGTTCCAAAATCTTACCGCCGTCAACAAACAATACTCGGTCGCCCACCTCGCGCGCAAAGCCCATTTCGTGGGTAACAACCACCATCGTCATACCTTCATTGGCAAGAGTTTTCATGACGTCAAGCACCTCTTTAATCATTTCCGGGTCCAGTGCCGAAGTCGGTTCGTCAAACAAAAGCGCTTTCGGTTTCATCGCCAGCGCGCGCGCAATAGCTACGCGCTGCTGCTGCCCACCGCTCAACTGGTCGGGGTAAGAGCTTGCCTTATCCGAAAGCCCTACCTTGCCCAACAGTTCCATTGCGGTTTTTTCTGCCGTTTTACGGTCAATGCCGCGCACTTTCATCGGCGCCAGCACAAGGTTTTCCAGCACCGTCATATGCGGAAACAGGTTAAAACGCTGAAACACCATGCCAACTTCCTTGCGCACTTCGTTAATGTTGGCTTCACCGTCCAGTTTAATGCCGTCCACAACAATAGTGCCTTCCGTAGGCTCTACAAGGTAGTTCATGCAGCGCAGCAGCGTACTTTTGCCGCTGCCGCTCGGCCCGATAATTACCACTACTTCCTTTTCTTCAACCGTCAGGTCAATGCCTTTTAAAACCTCAAGGCTGCCGTAGCTTTTTTTCAGGCCGGTTATTTTAATCATTTCAGTACTCATTTCGTTTCAAACCTCCGCTCCATCAGCCCTACCAGGCGTGCAACCGTAAACGTCATAATAAGGTAAATTACGGCAACCGCCAGCCAGATTTCAAAAGAAGCATAGGTACGCGCAATAATCAGCTGTCCGCGCCTTGTCAGTTCTTCAAAGCCGATAACGGAAACCAGCGAAGAATCTTTCAGCATAGCGATAAATTCATTGCCCAGCGGCGGAATAATGCGCTTAAACGCCTGCGGCATAATTACATAGCGCATGGTTTGGTACCAGGTCATGCCCAGCGAGCGCCCGGCTTCCATCTGCCCTTTATCAATGGATTGGATACCGGCGCGGAAAATTTCAGCAATGTAAGCACCGCTGTTGATGGAGCATGCGCAGATAGCGGCAAAAAACGGGTCAATGCGCTGTCCGATAATAGTAGGCAGGGCAAAATATACCAAAAAGATTTGTACCAAAAGCGGCGTGCCGCGGATAAAATCAACGTAAAAATTTGCTGCGTAACGCACCGGCTTAATGCTGGCAAGCCTTGCAACGCCGATAATCATACCTATCAATAAACCAAAGCCTACGCTCATCGCGGTAATTTCAAGGGTAATGCCGGCGCCTGCCAGTAAAAGCGGTATAGCATCCTCAATAATTTTAAAATTAAGTTCCATCAGGCTTGTCTTTCCTTCCAGTCAGCCTGCGCCTTAATAAATAAAATACGGGGCACACCTTCGTTGCCGTTGATGTTCCCCGCATTCAGGCGCAATGCTTATTTTTTCACTTCACCGAACCAGGTTTTGTAAATCTTATCATATTCGCCGTCTTTTTTCATTTCGGCTAAAGCTTTGTTAATTTCTTCAAGCAGTTTGGTGTTGTCTTTTTTAACGGCGATACCGTACTGCTCAGCTTCCATTACGTCGCCAACGGTTTTAGCAATTTCGCTGCCGCCTTGTGCCAGATAATAACCGATAACAGGGCTATCATTGATAACAGCGTCAACGCCGCCATTAGTCAGCTCCATAGCAGATTCTGTATTGGTGTTGAACAGGGTTACTTTAGCATCTTTAACACTGTTGGCTTTATCGGCGCCGGTGGTGCCAATCTGTGCGGCAATGCGTTTGCCTGCAAGGTCATCGATGCTCTTAATATCGTTGTTATCTTTTTTAACCATAACAATCAAACCGGAAGTATAATACGGGTCGCTCATGCCAACGGCAGCTTTTCTTTCGTCCGTAATGCTCATACCAGCAATAGCAACGTCAATGTTACCGGTGTTAAGAGCCGGAATTAAAGCGTCAAAGCCCATATTTGCAATCTCTACCTTATAACCCAGCCTTTTGCCGATAGCGCGGATTAAATCCATATCAAAGCCAGCAAGCTCATCGCTGCCTTCTTTCTGGAATTCAAACGGAGCGAAAGTCGGCTCAGTAGCCACGCGCAAAACTTTTTCAGGTTCAGCCTTAGCTTCGTCCTTACTACCGCCGCAGCCAGCAACTGCCAGCGTCACCAGCATCAAAGCAGCCATCAAAAACACTAAACACTTTTTCATCACCATAACCTCCAAGCATAATAAGTTCTCAAAACTTTTATCATTTAAAATATTATATATCTAAAATACCGGTTAAGCAATAAAAACTTTTAAAACCTTGCATAAAAACACGTTATTTGGCTTCGCCAAACCATTTATCATAAATCTTGTCGAACTCACCGTTCTTCTTCAGCTCGTTCAGCGCGCCGTTAATCTCCGCTGCTAATTTATCATTGCCCTTTTTAACGGCAATACCGTAATCTTCTGCGTTAAGCACATCGCCTACAGTTTTAGCATATTCGCTGCCGCCCTGGGTTAAAAAGTATTTTAAAACCGGAGCATCGTTAATAACGGCATCAGCCGCGCCGTTTTTCATCTCCAATACCGCGCTGCCGTTATCGTTAAACGCAGTTACTTTCGCGCCTTCAACCTTTTCCGCGCGGAAAGCGCCGGTAGTGCCAATCTGCACCGCAATGCGCTTGCCCTTTAAATCATCAATGCTCTTAATATCGTTATTGTCTTTAGGCACCATTACCAAAAGGCCGGATTTATAATACGGGTCAGAAAAAATTACCTGCTCCTTGCGTTCTTCCGTAATGCTCATGCCTGCAATCGCCACGTCAATGTTGTCTGCCTGCAAAGCAGGAATTAAAGCATCAAAGCCCATTGCGCTGATTTCAACCTTATAGCCAAGATGCTTGCCAATAGCGCGGATTAAATCCATATCAAAACCGGTCAGCTCCTCACTGCCCTCCGCCTGCATTTCAAACGGCGCAAAAGAAGGCTCCGTACCTACGCGCAGCACTTTTTCAGCGCCCGCCTCTTTTTCATCATTACCGCCGCAGCCTGCCGTAACAAGCGCCAACGCCAACATCGCCGTCATAAGTAAAACCAAAAACTTTTTCATCTGATTATCCCCCTCCACTATTCTGCCCAAAAGCAGATTATAATAATGTATATTATAAAACTAAAAGACCTTCTGCACAAGCAAAAATATGCAAAAAAGGCTAATTTTTATAAATTAAAGCAACTCAGCTGACCTGGTCTTCGCCCCCACACCCGCCTGCTGGAAGGTTCGCTCCTAAGCAATGCGCTCCCCACTACTGCTTCTCTCGCTTTTCGCGGCAGGACTTACTTCTAAGCTGCGCCGTGCTCACAGTAATTTTTACTGCTTACGTGGGTCGTTTAGCCCGCAACTGGCATCGACTTTCAACCACAGACCTGAGCTGCATTTTAATTATAACGGCTGTAAAATTTTTTGCAAGACCTGCAGCTAAAAAATTTATAAAATGCCCTTTGCTATTTAACCGCGTTGTAGTATACTATTATTTGCAAGATTTGATTGGACGGATTTTTACAGGATGGTTGTTTTATGATCGCATTACCCCAAACTTTGGACTTTCCAAAAGAAAACAACATACGCGAAATCTGCAACTCGCTTTTAACGCTGCTGCAAAAAAAGGATACGGGTTTATACATGCACAGCCAGCAAGTTGCCAACTACTCGGCCTGCATAGCTGCTAAACTCGGCCTGCCTGCCGCAGAAATCGCTTCCATTAAAAGCGCTGCGTTGCTGCACGACATAGGTCATCTTTCTGTGCCTAACACGATTTTAAAAAAATCGCCTTATTTAAGCACGCGCGAAATGGCTACCTATAAACGCCACTGCCAGGCAGGTGCCAGTATGCTTGAAAATATCCCTGAATTTGCACATATTATCGACATCATTTACAGTCACCACGAAAAATGGGACGGCACCGGCTACCCTAAGCGTTTAAAAGGCGTAAACATACCCTTAGGGGCGCGCATAATCGCCGTAGCCAACTATTACGACCGTATCGTAAATCCATGTACTCATTACTGGCAAAAAACGCCTATGGAAGCAATTAAAGAAATGAACGACAAAGCAGGCACCGACTTTGACCCCAACGTCGTCCGGGCGTTTTTAGAGTCAATAATACCAAGTAAAATACGGTAATAATATAAGCAATAATAACTGTTTAAAGATTTAATTTTATTAATAACTAAAAACTAAATAATTTACTTACTGTCAATATACTGCATCGATAGTAATTGTTTAAGCAAATGTAAAAAACTCACCATCTTATTACGTTATCAATAAGATGGTGAGTTTTTATATCTTTCATATTAAAAGTTAAAGGATAAGTAAAATAAAGGCAAATAAAATATAGCAATGGCGGGTATAAAAT
>DXVZ01000048.1 GCA_019417125.1 Phascolarctobacterium sp. | reverse complement strand
GCTTTACGGCGACGAACTGAGCCTGAAAGAAAAAATTGAAACCATTGCCAAAGAAATTTACGGCGCGGCGCACGTTAACTACACCAAAGAAGCTAACAACGCTTTGAAAGACTTTGAAAAAATGGGCTACGCGCATCTGCCTGTCTGCATGGCTAAAACGCAGTATTCTTTCTCGGACGACCCTGCGCTTTTGGGACGCCCAGAAGGTTTTGACATTACCATTAAAAACTGCCGCATTGCCGCTGGCGCGGGCTTTGTTGTAGTTTTAACCGGCGATATTATGACTATGCCGGGCTTGCCGAAAGTGCCTGCCGCCGAAAAAATTGACGTCAGCGACGACGGCGTAATCAGCGGACTGTTTTAAGGAGAATTTGTATGGAAACTTTGATTATGAAGGGCAAACCCGTTGCTGACGCATACCGCGAAACCATTATGCAGCGTGTGGCAAACGCGCTGAAAAAAGGCCGTAAAGTAACGCTTGCCATTATTGTTGTGGGTGACGACCCTGCTTCGCATGTTTATAAAGACCGCCTGATGAAACTGGCGGAAGGCATGGGCATTTATGTAAAAGAACTTTTGTACCCTGCCGATATTAAACAGGAGGATTTACTGCGCGACATTGCCCGCATGAACCACAACCGTTATATTACCGGCGTACTGCCGATGATGCCGATGCCCAAACCGCTGGACAGCGACGCCATTGGCACGGCTGTTACCGCCAGCAAGGACGTGGACTGCTTAAACGTAAAAAACGTCGGCGATATGTACCTGGGCTATGGCACAATGTCGCCGTGTACACCGCGCGCCTGCATGGCAACGCTTAAGCATTACGGCATCGAGCTGGAAGGCAAGCACGCTGTCGTCATCGGCCGCAGCAACGTGGTGGGCAAACCCGTTGCCAATCTCCTGCTTAACCAAAACGCTACCGTTACAATCTGCCACAGCAAAACGCAGAACCTGGCTGAAATTACCCGCACAGCGGATGTTATCGTGGCGGCGGTAGGCAAGCCCTGCTTTGTAACGCCGGATATGATTAAAGAAGGCGCGGTTATAGTGGACGTCGGCATTAATGCTGTGGACGGCAAGCTGGTGGGCGACGTTGACCCTGCCGTTATTGGAAAAGCGGGGGCGTATACGCCTGTGCCCGGCGGCATTGGCGTGGTAAGCAACATGATGGTTATGGATTTGCTGACGCGCAATCAGTAACAGGCGGCGCAGAACATGAAGAAGTTTTTATGGCTGCTTTTGCTGCTGCTGTTTACGGGCTTTATTTTCTTTAACTCCTCGCTGCCGGCAGAAACATCATACAAAGCAAGCGGGCTTTTAGCACAGTGGCTGGATAGTTTATATGCCGCTATCGGCGACCCGATGCCGGTAGACCGCCTGGAAGCACGGCTGCGCAAGCTGGCGCATTTTGCTGAATTTGCCGTGCTGGCGGCGATTATGGTTAACACCTTTATCAGCTGGCGCGTATCGAGCCGCGTGGCTTCCGGCTATATCCTCTTTTTAGGGCTTGCCGTCGCCGTGGCAGATGAGTACATTCAGCTTTCTGTGCCCGGGCGCACGGCGCAGATTACCGGCATTGTGCTGGATTTTTGCGGTGTGCTGGTAATTTGGTGCTGCCGCACTGTATGGCTGTGGAGTAAGAAGTAGGACAAGTTAATACGTTATAAAATAAAAAAACACCGCTTAATAGCGGTGTTTTTGCGTTACCTTATAATTCTTTTATGAACTTGCACAATTTATCAACTGCTGCCTGCGAGGTGGACCAGCTGGTGCAGATGCGGGCAATTACCTTGCCGTCGGGCAGGTTCTCGAACAGCCCGATTTTAAAGTGGCTGTTTATTTTTTCGTACAGTTCTTTAGTGATAACGATAAAAAGCTGATTAGTGGGCGCGTTGTTTAAAAGCTCAATGCCTTTTTCTTTCAGCGCGGCTTTAATCTGCACGGCGGCGTCGTTACCCTTTTTGCATACATGGTAATACAAACCGTTAGTGAACATAGCTTCAAACTGCATGCCCAACAGCCTGCCTTTGGCAAGCACGCTGCCGCACTGCTTCATCAGCGGGATAAAATCTTCTTTAATGGCGGGGTTTAAAATAACCGCCGCTTCGCCAAACAGCATACCGCATTTGGTGCCGCCAATGTAGAACACGTCGCAGTTATTGGCAATGTCCTGCATCGTAAAATCGCAGGCGGGCGCGGTCAGCCCATAGCCCAGGCGCGCACCATCGATGTATAAATACAAATTATACTGCTTGCACACGGCGTACAAATCTTCCAGTTCTTTTTTGCTGTACAGAGTGCCGGTTTCCGTCGGCTGCGAAATGTAAACCATTTTCGGCATTACAATATGCTCGCGGCTGGGGTTGTGCAGGTATTTTTCCTGCTCAGCGGCAAGCTGCGCCGCTGTAATTTTGCCGTCCTCATCAGGGATGACGATTACTTTATGGCCGCCGCGTTCAATTGCGCCGGCTTCGTGCGTGTTAATGTGGCTGCGCACGGTGCCGTATACGCCGTGGAAAGGGCGCAGGGCAGCGGAGATAATCGTCAGGTTGGTCTGCGTGCCTGCCATCATAAAATAAACGTCAGCGTCTGGGCGGCCGCATTCTTTTTGAATTAAAGCTTTGGCAGCCTCGCAGTACGAATCTTCGCCGTAACCGGGGGTTTCTTCAAGGTTCGTCGCGCTTAAAACTTCTAAAATTTCCGGCGTGCAGCCGGTGGTGTAGTCACTGGTAAAATAGTACATTAGTCAGCCTTCTTTCGTTATTTGGCACGTCTGCTGCGGATAACCTCGACGATAATCGGGGTGAGCGAAAACAGCACGATGCCCATGGTTACATAAGAAAAATTCTGTTTAATAAACGGAATGTTGCCGAAGAAGTAGCCGCCGCCCAAAAACAGCAGCACCCAGGTGCACGCGCCGCTGACGTTGTAAATGGCAAAGGTGCGGTAGTGCATGGTGCCGATACCGGCAACAAAGGGGGCGAAAGTGCGTACAATCGGCGCGAAGCGCGCTAAAAATATCGCCTTGTGCCCGTGCTTGGCGTAAAAATCTTCGGCCTTTTTTACGTACTCCGGCTTAATCAGCTTGCTGTTGGCGGCAAGTATTTTGTGCCCCAGGTGCCTGCCTATCTCGTAGTTGCAGGCGTCGCCGCTGATAGAAGCCACAAGAAAAATTACCGCCAGCACCGGCAGGCTCAGCCCTTCGGCAGAAGCAGCCAGCGCGCCGCAGGCAAACAAAAGCGAATCGCCCGGCAGAAACGGCGTAACTACAAGCCCGGTTTCGCAAAAAACTATAACGAACAAAAAGGCGTAAATCCAATGTCCGTAAGCATCCATAACAACGGGCAG
The DNA here is from genome assembly GCA_019417125.1 of Phascolarctobacterium sp. Classification (GTDB taxonomy): domain Bacteria; phylum Bacillota; class Negativicutes; order Acidaminococcales; family Acidaminococcaceae; genus Fusicatenibacter_A. The sequence continues at coordinate 22,544 of DXVZ01000048.1, read as the reverse complement.
GTAACGGTCAAAATGCAGGATAAAATCGGTAATGTTGGAATAAATGGCTTCCATCGGTTCCTCCTCATAAAAAACTAACAATATTTTACCATAAAGCGCCCAAAAATAATAGAAAAATAATTGTAAGCAGAAGCTGACTTTGGGCTGGCGCTTTGCTGTATATGTGTTATAATAACATTGTATTATTAAAGCATTCTTAAAGGAGTTTTTTATGGATATTGAATTAATAAAAACAAAAATTGCCGAATACAAAGCTAAAGGGTGCGAGGTGCCCGATGTGGAAATGATTAAAACGCCGGAGCAGATTGAGGGCATCCGCGCGGCGGCGAAGATTAATAACGCCTGCCTGGATTTGATTGCCGAAAAAATTAAAACCGGCATGATGACGGAAGAAATTGATGCGCTGGCATACGATTTTATTACCAAAAACGGCGGCATCCCAGCATGCCTTGGTTTTTACGGCTTTCCCAAAAGCATCTGCACTTCGGTAAACGACCAGGTGTGCCACGGCATTCCCGATAAAACAGTGCTGAAAAGCGGCGATATTATTAACGTGGACGTAACGACGATTTACAACGGTTATTACGCCGATGCTTCGCGCATGTTTATGATTGGCAAAGTGTCCAAACCCAACCAGGATTTGGTTGCCATTACCAAAGAGTGCATGCGCCGCGGCGTAGAAGCCTGCAAGCCGTGGGCGTTTATCGGCGACATCGGCGCTGCCATTGCCCCGTTTGCGCGTAAGCACGGTTACAGCGTAGTAACGGAGTTCGGCGGGCACGGCGTCGGCGTGGATTTCCATGAAGAACCGTTTGTATGCCACGACAGCAAAAAGAATACCGGCATGCTGATGGTGCCGGGCATGGTATTTACAGTTGAACCGATGATTAACGCCGGACGCCGCGATGTATTTATCGACGCCAGCAACGATTGGACGGTTTATACGCAGGATGGCAGCATGTCCGCCCAGTGGGAAAACACCGTGCTTATTACCGATACCGGCGTAGAAGTGCTGGCGTGGTAAGAAAGCGCCATTATTTTCCAGTTGACAACTTTCTTTTACAATGATAAACTTTTAGTAATTACAAATTTGCAGCTGATGATAAGGAAGAGTACCTTTAAAAGGCAGCCACAAGCGAGCCGGTGACGGTGAGAGTCCGGCGGCGGGCAGTAAGGGGAATGGGCCTTGGAGGCGCGCTGCGAGCCGCGAGGGGTAGCAGCGCCGGGAGTGCTTTGCCCGTTACCATAAAAGCGGATATCGGCTTTGGCCCGTATCTTAAAGCGGACTTTTTAAGTTAAGCAGGGTGGCACCGCGAAAGTTACAGCCTTTCGTCCCTACAAGGGGATGGAAGGCTTTTTTATTTATTAGGTAAGGAGTGAGCGGCATGGAAGAAACAGCAAAAGAAAGAAAAATTGTGACGTTGACGGAGGTTAAACCTACACAGGACGGCTACCGCTGGGTGGCGATAACGGCAATGCTGCTTGCCATCGGCATTATTTTGCATACGGTAAGCCCCAACGTGGGCGGTGTTACGCCTAACTGGACGATTGCGATGTATTCCATTGTCATCAACCTTACCAACCCGTCGCTGCCGCAGGCGCTGGGTATCGGCTTTATCTCCGGGCTTACTTTGGTGCCGTCGTCTAAGTCGGCGTTTCCGCTGGGCAACCTTGCTAGCGAGGTGTGCGGCGCAGTGGTGTGCTGCCTGCTTGTTAAAGCCATGCTGGCGGTTAAGCTTGAAAAATGGCGGCTGCGCCCGTTCATCGCCGGGCTTGTGGCAACAATGGTCAGCGGCGGCGTGTTTACCTTTATTTTAAAAATCGTACTGGGGCTGCCCTTTAACGTATGGTTGTACGCCATGCTGCCGGTGGTGGCGGTTATCGGCGTTTTAAACGGCAGCATTACCTTTTTGCTGTACGGGCCGGTGCGCAGGCTGTTTTTTGTGCAGGAGGAAGATAACTGATGGATACGGTTGTAGAGTTAAAGCATTTTTACTTTGCTTATAAAAAGAATAATTTGGTGCTGCACGATATTGGTTTTAAAATTGAGCGCGGCAGTTTTACCGTTATTGCCGGACCGAGCGGCAGCGGCAAAACCACGTTGTGCAAGGCGATGGCGGGCATTGTGCCGTTTTATATGGGCGGCGCGTACAGCGGCGATGTAGAGGTGCTGGGCGAAAGCACTAAAGGTAAAAAGGTTTCGGACATTGCTATGCGCCTGGGGCTGATGCTGGAGGATTACGAAAGCCAGCTTGTTTCGCTGACGGCGGGCGAGGAAGTTGCCTTTAGCCTGCTGAACCACGGCTTTAAGCCGGAGGAAGTGGCGGAGCGTACCCGCCGCGCGCTGGAGGACGTAGGTTTGCCGGGGCGCGAAAGTTACCAGCTGGACGAATTAAGCGGCGGCCAGCGCCAGCGTTTGCTGCTGGCTTCGGTGCTGGCGGTGCATCCGGAAATCATCGTTTTGGACGAGCCGGTATCGGCGATGGACCCTGACGGGGCGAATTTGCTGTATAAGCTGCTTTATAAAATACATAAGGAATACGGCACGACGATTGTGGTGGTTGAGCACCGCATCGACTACCTGCTGCCATACATGACGGATTTAATTGTCCTTAAAAACGGACGCCTTGTTGCGGCGGATAAATACGAAAACGCCGCGCAGGTAATGTATCAGGACGAAGTGCTGCGCAATTTTGTACCGGCACTGTGGCGCATTAAACTGGGCCTGGAAGAAAAATTCGGCGTAAGCCTGGGCAGCTGGCGCACGGAAGCAGAAGCCGTGGCGGAGTTGAAAGAGAAAGGTTTTACTGGGGGTGAAGCGTAATGCTGGAGGCAAAAGAGGTTAATTTTGCGTATTTGCGCGGGCAGCCGGTGCTGAACGACATTGATGTAAAGATTAATAGCGGCGAGTTTGTGGCGCTGTTGGGGCATAACGGCAGCGGCAAAACTACGCTGAGCCGCCTGTTTATGGCGCTTTTGCACCCCCGCAGCGGGCAGGTTTTGGTGGACGGCAAGGATATTGCCAAAATGGAGCCTGCTGATTTGGCGGATAAGATTGGTTATGTGTTTCAAAACCCGGATTTGCAGATTTTAGAGGATACGGTTTTTGACGAAGTGGCTTACGGGCCGCGCGCTAAAAAGCTGCCGGAAGATAAAATTAAACGCCAGGTGGAAACGGCGCTGGCGGCAACGGGGCTGAGCGATTTGGCGGACGCTTACCCGCGCCTGTTAAGCTTTGGGCAGAAGCGGCGTTTGGGTGTGGCGGCGGCGCTGGCGCTGAACCCGCGCACGCTGATTTTGGACGAGATAACCAACGGGCAGGACGCCGTGGAAAAAGAGCGCATGATGAGTTATTTAAAAGCGCTGAACGAGGAAAACGGCATTACCGTGGTGCTGATTTCGCACGATATGGACACGGTGCGGCGTTATGCGCAGCGCACGATTGTGCTGCACAACGGACACCTGGTGTTTGACGGCACCCCGGCGCAGCTGTTTGACGGCAGCATTAACGTGGAGCGCTGGGGGCTGCGTTACCCTACGGCGGCGGCTGTGGGCAACGCGCTTGGCATTACGGCAACCAGCCCGGAGGATTTTTGCAGTAAAATTACGCTGAAAGGGGCGCGGCAGGCATGAGGATTTCCGCTTTTACACAAATTATAGTAACGGTTGCGGTAACGGCGTGGGTGTTCATTCTGCCGGTAATGGCGGTTGCCACCATTTTGGTGCTGGAACTGGCGCTGCTGCTTTCCATTAAGCACGACCGCATGACTATGGCGGCTATCGGCGGGCTGGCGGTGTTTACTGGGCTGATGGTGCTGTTGCAGCTGCTGTTCGGTTCACCGCTGGAGATTGCGCTCGTCGGCGGACTGCGCATGCTGGTTATGACGATGGCGTTTTTGTGCATGCTGGCGGCGACGCGCATTCAGGACATCGCGCAGGCGCTGGTAACGAAGTTCCACCTGCCGTGCGAATACGCCTTTATGCTGACAACGGCGCTGCGCTTTGTGCCTAACTTTTTGGCAGACAGCGCAATTACGTTGGACGCGCAAAGCTGCCGTGGGTATTCCAACCGCGGCAATGCGGTAAAACGGCTGATGTCCTACGTCGTCGTTATCCGCCCGCTGGTAATGCGCGCGGTTGCCAAAAGCGAAACGCTGGCGCTGAGCATGGAGCTGAAGGGCTTTGGCGCGAATACCTACAAAAACATGCCGCAGCAAAAGCTTGGCGCTGCCGATTACATTGTGCTGCTGGCGGTTATCGCGCTCAGCACTTACCCGTTTTGGCAGGAATACGTGCAGATATAAAAATACCGCCTGCATTAACAGGCGGTAAAATTTGACATTACTTTTTAGTTTGGTATAATATACACAAAGAGAGATAATCTGATGTTGGTGCGTCAGTCCTCTCCGCAGAATTAAAAATTCAGTTGAAAAAAGGCTGCCCGCGACCGTTGGACGGTCTTATTTCATTTCCGCGTTGTTAACGGCGGGCAGAAATAATGGTAGCTACCAGAATACCGAAAGCTACCATTAAAGATAACGTTTCGTAGGTACTCACTGGTTCACCACCTCCCCATAATTGGAGAGAAGCCGACCATCAGATTATCTCGTAGGCATTAGTATAACATAAATGCAAATAAAATAAAAGTGGTATTATTCACTCAGCTTATTCGTTTCTCCCCAGGTGCAGAGCTGGTCGAGTATTGCCATCAGCGATTTGCCGCGCTCGGAGAGGCTGTATTCCACTTTCGGCGGAATTTGCGGGTATTCGGTGCGGATGATGAGCCGGTCTTTTTCCAGTTCTTTCAGCGAGAGGCTGAGCGTTTTGTGCGAAATGCTGCCGATGTAGCGTTTCAGCTCGCTGTAACGCACCACGCCAAACTCCATCAGACAGTACAAAATAACCATTTTATATTTGCCGTTAATCAGCGACAGCGTGTAGCTGAAGCCGGTATCTTCAAAATTGGCTTTGCCGATAAAATCTTTAATCATAGCTTTCACCTCTGTTATACTTTACTTTTGGTTAGTATCTAACATAAATGTGCGTACTTTATCTATACGTTATATGTTGTTATAATTATAGCAGAAAGACGGAGGTGGAGCAAATGTCTAAAAAAATAGTTGTATTAAACGGCAGCCCGCGTGCTAACGGCAACACTAAAGAGCTGATTAAAGCTTTTGTTAAAGGTGCGGAAGGCGCAGGCAGCACCGTGCAGGTTTTTGATTTGCAGAAAATGAACATTCATGGCTGCCTTGGCTGCTGCATGGGCGGCAAGGATGAAGCAAGCCCTTGCGTGCAGAAGGACGATATGGCTTTAATTTATCCGGCTTACCGCGAAGCGGACGTTGTTGTGCTGGCGTCGCCGATGTATTACTGGGGCGTAAGCGGCCAGCTTAAATGCGCGTTTGACCGCCTGTTTGCCGTTGCGGAATGCACGCCCGATTACGCTAACCCCATTAAGGAATGCGTGCTTTTAATGGCGGCAGAAGGTGATACGGCAGATAACTTTGCGCCGGTAAAAGCCTTTTACGAAGGCCTGACGGGGCATCTCGGCTGGAAAAACCTGGGCATTGTTTACGCTGGCGGTAATATGGCGGCAGACGATATTTTAAATAAACCCGAACAGCTTGAAGCAGCCGAAAAACTCGGCGCTGAGATTTAATATAAGCGGCACTTATAAATCCCCGTAAGCGCGATGGCGTGCGGGGATTTTCTTTTGCCTTTAACTTTACTCCACCTTGCACAAAGCTTTAATTTTAAGTACAATAAAAATGTATAATGCTTTAAGCGAGGGGGCAGGCACATGGAACTGCGTATTTTAAAATATTTTTTAATGGTAGCCCAGGAAGAAAATATTACCAAAGCGGCGTCGCTGCTGCACGTTACGCAGCCAACGCTTAGCCGCCAGCTGATGCAGCTTGAAGAAGAACTGGGGGTTAAGCTGTTTTACCGCAGCAACCACCGCATTGCCCTTACGGACGAGGGGCTGTTGTTAAAGCGGCGCGCGCAGGAAATTATTGAGCTGACGGTGCGTACGGAATACGAAGTTTCGCGTAAAAACGGCAGCCTGGCGGGCGAAATAGCCATCGGCTGTGCCGAAGCGAGCAATTTTGCCATGCTGGCAGAGGTAATGCGCACTTTCCGCACCAACCACCCGCTGGTGCAGTATACTGTTTTTTCCGGCATTGCCGACGATATTAAAGAGCGCATTGAAAGCGGCCTGTTGGACATTGGCTTTTTAACCGAGCCGGTGAACATTGATAAGTACGAATTTATGCGCCTGCCGCAAAAGGAAGAATGGGGCGTGCTGGTAAAGGCTGACAGCCCGCTTGCAGCGCAAAAAAATGTTACGGCGAAAGAATTGCTGGACGTGCCGCTGCTGATTCCTCAGCGTAATTTGGTTAAAAGCGAACTTGCCAGCTGGTTTGGCAAGCTGTACGATAAAATGGATTTTGCCGTTACCTATACCATGCTGATGAACGCGGCGGTAATGGTGCGCGGCGGCGTAGGCGCAGCGCTGTGCCTGAACATGGGCAGCGTTTACAGCGACCTTGCTTTTGTACCGCTTAAACCAGCGCTTAAAACCGGCACAGTGCTGGTGTGGAAAAAGAGCCAGCGGCTGACGGCGGTGGTAGAAGAATTTTTAAGCGCCGCCAAATTATACATTTCAGGCATTTCCGATGATAAAATATAAGTATTAGATAATTTAAAACAGGCATATTACAATGTAGGTGTAAAGTATTGCACCTGCATTTTTTTATTACGTAAAACATAAAGAAAGAGGGGGTTTTTATGGCAGAAATGACAAGACGTGAATTTTTAAAAGGCGCGGCAATGGCTGGCGGCGCAGTGATGCTGGGCAGCCTGGGCGGCATTAAAACCGCGCAGGCGGCGGATAGCGATTTACCGGCGCGCGACCCGCTGCTGGAGGGCGTGTGCGATATCCACATGCACCTTTCGCCGGACGTTAAGGAGCGCAGCACCGATGAATATAACTTTGCCCGCCGTGCCAAAGCAGTTGGCTACCGTGCGGTGATGTATAAAAGCAACGAATGGAGCTGTCATGACAGGGCGTATTTGGTCCGCCAGGCGGTGCCGGATTTTGAAGTGTTCGGCAGTTTTTGCATGAACTTTACTTACGGCGATAAGATTAACGTTTATGCCGCACGGATGGCAGTGCAGACCACGGGCAAAACCTGCCGCTGCATTTGGATGCCGACGCAGGCTGCGGTGTACCAGTTTACCAGCTTTGGCCAGCCGGGCAAGGGCATACCTGTTACGGAAAACGGCAAACTGCTGCCGGACGTTGTAAAAGTAATGGAAATTTGCGCCGAAAACGATATTATCTTCGCCACAGGGCATTCCGCGCCGGAAGAAAGCCTTTTAATGGCGCAAAAGGCGCACGAGATGGGCTTTAAAAAACTCGTCATTACGCACCCCAACACCACCATTTGGAAGATGACGGCAGACCAGATTAAACGCTGCGCAGATTACGGGGCGTACATTGAATACTGCTACCTGGGCAGGCTGTGGGGCAAAGGCAGCGCCATGCCGGAATACGAGCGCCAGAGCGCGGAAGAATTTTTAAACTATGTACGCCTTGTGCCGGAACGCAGCTTTATCAGCACCGACCTGGGGCAGCCGGGTATGCCGGACCCCATCGGCGGTATGCGCGCCTGCATTAAAGAACTGCAAGGCGCGGGCGTGCCGCAGCGTACTATTGATATTTTGGTACGTAAAAACCCGGCTTATTTAATTGGATTGGAGGGATAACTTATGGGTATGACGCGCAGGGAATTTTTGAAAAATGCCGCCATGGCAGTGGCAGCTGGCGCAATGATGCAGCCGGATAAGCTGCTGGCACCTAAAAAGGCGGAAGCCAACGAACCGGGCGACCCCAAAAACATTTTAAACTATAACCCCAACATGCAGTACCGCCCCATGGGCAGGACGGGCGTCGATGTATCGGCGCTGGGCTTTGGCATGCTGCGCCTGCCGATGCTGGCGGACGGCAAAACCGTCGATATGGAGCAGACCGTGCGCATGGTGCGCCGCGCTATCGAAGGCGGCGTAAACTACATCGACACCGGCTATGTGTACCTGGGCGGGCAAAGCCAGATTGCCGTGGGCAAGGCGCTGGCAGGCGGGCTGCGCGACCGCGTGTATGTTACCAATAAAGCGCCGTGGTGGATTATGGAACGCCCCGAAGATTTTGAAAAGATGTTTGACGAATCGCGCAAGGCGATGAACACCGACGTGATTGATTTTTATCATATCCATATGATTATGCACCGCGGCTGGAAAGAAAAAGTTATTCCGTTCCGCCTGATTGAAAAGATAGAAAATTTAAAGGCGCAGGGCAAAATCCGCTTCAGCGGCTTTTCGTTTCACGACAGGCTGGAGCTGTTTAAAGAAGTGGTAGAAGCCAACCCCAACTGGGATTTTTGCCTGATTCAGCATAACTACCTTGATTACGAATACGAAGCCGGCGTTTTAGGGCCTAAATACGCCGCTACTAACGGCATGGGCCTGGCGGTAATGAAACCGGCGCGCACCGGCTTTTTGGCTAATCTGCCGGAGAGTATGCGCAAGGCGCTTGCCTCCACCGGCGTACACAAGCCGGATAATGAGTGGGCGCTGGATTACCTGTGGGATATTCCCGAAGTCAGCGTCGCCGTGAGCGGCATGGGCAGCATGAAAGACGTAGAAGAAAACCTTAAATATGCTGCCAAAGCCAAACCTAACATGCTGACGCCGGAAGAACGCGAAGCGCTGGGCAACGCTATCCGCGCTTTCCGCGAAGCGCCGGGGCATGTGGACTGCACCGGCTGCTACAAGTGCATACCCTGCCCGCACAATGTGGCGATAGGCTACATTTTTGCTTATGTTTACAACCAGTACCTGCTGCATAAAAATATGGACAGGGCGATGGCAGATTACACCGTCGCTATGTCGCCCATTCAGCGCGGGGCGCCGGCAAGCGCCTGCACCGGCTGCGGGGCGTGCCTGTCTAAATGCCCGCAGGGGCTTAACATACCCGAACAGTTAAAAGCTGTTGCCGAAACCTTTGGCTTCTAAATAAAAAATCTCCGTTTAACCAAGCGTTAGGCGGAGATTTTTAATTATAATACAAGTTTAAAATGGCAGAGCGCAGGCTTCATCCTTCCTGCTTTTCAAAACCGCTAAAATCAATCTTTTGATGATGGTAAGCGGCGTTAAAATATGGCAGCGCCTCGGTTAAATACCTTACAGTAGTCTGCCAAAATTCTGTTTCACCGTTATGCGGAAAAGCGGTTTCGATAAGATAGATGTCGTTGTCTTTGCTCCTCGCGTAAACGGAGCAGCGCATAAACCAGTAGGCACCGGCGTTATCGGGGTTCTGCTGCCACAGGATAATAAGCTGTTCCGGCTCGGTAGTAAGGCTGCGCAAAGCTTTTTCAACCTGCTGATACGTGGGTTCAGGCGTGTCCTCATTATTCAAGCGGTTGCTGACCGTCAGTACCCAGCTAAAATTGGTGCTTGGCTGGGGCAGCAGCGGAGCTTCTTTTTTATCGCTGCTGAACATGGATTGCAGGTGCAGCAAGCCGCGCAGCACGGTTTCAGTTTTATCACGGCGCACCCATTTGCCAAAAAAGTTCTTTTTATAATGGCTTAATTCTTCCTGCGCTTCCGGAATGTCCTTGGCTTTTTGCAGGTAAGCTACGCCTTTGGCAATGTCTGTTGGGCCGCCTTCGCCGTTGCAGTACAGCCAGCCCAGCAGAAAAAAGGCTTCCTGGCAGTCCCAGTCTACCGCTTCTAAATACTTGCGCGCCAGTGCGTAGTTCTGTTCCGTGCCCAGCCCGTAGGTGTAGCAGTAACCAAGGTAATACGCGCCCCAGCTGCCGGTTTTGCCGCTGTCGTCCGCCCATTTCAGCAGGCGGAACGCTTTGTCGTAATCCTGTTCCACGCCGCGCCCGTCAAAATACATCGCGCCCAGGCGGTTGTAGCAGCCCGCTTTAACGGGAATGTTGGAGTCGATGGCTTTTTGGTAATACTCTGCGGCTTTCGCATCGTCGTGCGGTGCAGCAACGCCGTTTTCGTAATAATTTCCAACAAAAAAGTACGCGCGCGGTTCACCGGCTGCCGCCGCCTTGCAGAACAGGGAAAAGGCTTCTGCGTGTTTATCTTCGTCAAACAAATCACAGGCGTAAAAATATTGGTAGTTGGGGTAGCCTTTGGCGGCGTAAATGCGGTCCAGCTCTTTGGCTTTTTCCGGCTGCGGCGGCAGTACGCCTTCAATGCCGTCGATGTACATTAAAATAAGGTTCGCACCTGCCGTTGCCACGCCGCCGTCAAGCGCGCTTTTGTACCAGTATTCGCATTTTAACATATTTTCGTGTATGAAGCTTTCAAAAGCCTCGTCGCTGTCAAAATCGCCGGGTTTGATGTCCTCTATCACTAAAAAATCGCACCAGTAATAAACGTTGCCGATGACCATTTGGCAAAAGGCGTCACCAGCCTCTGCCTTTTCTAAAATAATATCGTAGGCGGCTTTTAAGCTTGCCAGCGGCATGGCTTTTTGCAGTTCTTTGTTCATTATGCCGCAGCGCATGGCGATAAGTGTGCCTAAGGCGCTGCCCATCATTACCGATTGGTATACTAACTCGCTGGCAGCATCTTCATCTACCGGAAAGTTATGCCCCAGCCAGGTGTATTCCTGACCAAACAGGCAGCGCGCCAGCAGGCAGTAAGCGTCGGCGTCGCCCTCACGGCAAGCCTCCTGCAATGAGCGGAAACCTTCCTGCCCGCACTGTGCGCCAAGGTCGTAATAAATATAGCGTATCGCCGTTTCTACTTTATCGCTGAAAAAACGTCCCATCTTTTGCCGCCCCCGTTTCCGTTCTGCGTACATCCCTGCGTTTTTTGGTTGCTTTTTTACTTTGCTTTAAGTGTAGCACTGCACCGGGCAGTTTACAATCTGTTTATGGCGCTGTGGGCAAAAGAAGTATGTAAAATTTAAAAGCACCGCTTTGTAAATGAGGCGGTGCTTTGGTGCAGTTATTTTGAATTGCAGTTAAATTGCAGCGCCGTTTTTGTGTGTTGAAAAAGTAGATAAATTTTAATACTAAAGTTTGTTTAATATCTAAAAATTGTAAAAATGATAAAAATTTACAAAAATAAAAGAGCAAAATGTAATTAATTACAAAAAATGTAATTTTTAATTGACAAAAAGTGCAAAAATAATTAGAATTTAGAACATACCATATTTTTATTGTTTTGCATTGGGGGGCTTATTATGTTAAAAGAGGGTGAAATCAGGATTCCTTCCGGCTGTGCCATTACCGGTGTTATCGACCGTGACGGCGGTATGGTCTGCGGCGGGGAAATGATAAAATCCATCGCAGTAATGCACGACCGCTCCAACGGCTTGGGCGGCGGTTTTGCCGGATACGGGATATATCCTCAATATAAGGATTTATACGCATTCCACGTTTTTTATGAGGACGGAGCGGCAAAAGAAACTTGCGAAAAATTTTTGGAAAACCATTTTGATATCGTCAATTTATCTAAAATACCAACGCGGCCGCACCCCAATATTACCGATGCGCCGCTTATCTGGCGCTATTTTATGGCGCCGCTGCCCAATAAGCTGGAACAGAGCCAGCTTGATGAACGGGAATATATTGTGCGCTGTGTTACGCGCGTCAACACGCAGATGAAGGGGGCGCATGTTTTTTCATGCGGCAAAAATATGGGCGTGTTTAAGGCAGTAGGCTATCCGGAAGATGTAGGGGAATTTTACCGGCTGGAAGAATATGCCGGTTACGCCTGGACGGCGCACGGACGCTACCCAACTAATACGCCGGGCTGGTGGGGCGGCGCGCACCCGTTTGCGCTGCTCGATTATTCTGTAGTGCATAACGGAGAAATATCGTCGTATGACGCTAACCGGCGTTTTATAGAGATGTTTGGCTACAAGTGTACGCTTTTAACTGATACGGAAGTTATAACCTACATTATAGATTACCTTGTACGCAGGATGGGGCTTACTATGCAGGAGGCGGCAAGCGTCATGGCGGCTCCGTTTTGGACGACGATTGCCATGCAGGAGCCGGAGCTGCGCGCGCGGCTGACTTATTTGCGCCAGGCCTTTGCAAGCCTGCTGCTTACAGGGCCTTTTTCCATCCTTGTTGGCTTTAAAGGCGGGCTGATGGCGCTGAATGACCGGCTGAAGCTGCGTTCGATGGTAGTTGGCGAAAAAGGCGGCAGGGTCTACATCGCCAGTGAGGAGAGCGCTATCCGTGCCGTATGCCCGGAGCTTGAGCGTGTATGGTCGCCTAAAGGCGGGGAAGCCGCTATATTTATGCTGAAGAAGGGAGCGTTATGAAAATGATGCCGTTTGCCTCCCGTTACGAGGTTTTGCGCGATAAAGAAAAATGTATTGGCTGTGGGCGCTGCATTAGGGAATGCAGCCATGGCGTACACAGTTTTTATAAAGATACCAAAAAACTTGCCGCGGATGAAAGTAAATGCGTTAACTGCTACCGCTGCGTGGCATATTGCCCGGTGGGGGCGTTAAAAATTATTCCTAACCGCCAGGCGGTAAACTCCAGCAGCAACTGGAGCGCGAATAACCGCCGCGAAATTTATTTGCAGGCGGCAAGCGGCGGCGTGCTGCTTTCGGGCATGGGCACGGTTAAAAACTATCCGCTGTATTGGGACAAACTGCTCATCAATGCGGCGCAGGTAACAAATCCTTCTATCGACCCGCTGCGCGAACCTATGGAAACGCGCACTTACCTTGGCGGCAGCGCCGTAAAAATTGAACGTGGGGATGATGGGCGGCTTATTAATAACCTGCCGCCGCACTTAACGCTGGAAACGCCGGTGATGTTTGCCGCCATGAGCTACGGCGCTATCAGCTACCCCTGCCATCAGGCTTTGGCGCAGGCTGCGGCAGAACTCGGCACTTTTTATAACACCGGCGAAGGCGGGCTGCACCGCGATTTGTATAAATACGGCAGCAGTACCATTGTGCAGGTGGCTTCCGGGCGTTTTGGCGTGCACCGCAAATATCTGGAAACCGGCGCGGCGGTGGAAATTAAAATCGGGCAGGGTGCAAAGCCGGGCATTGGCGGGCATCTTGCCGGTGCTAAAAATACCGGCGATATTTCGCGCACCCGTATGATTCCCGAGGGGACGGACGCTATTTCACCGGCTCCTCACCACGATATTTACTCAATTGAAGATTTGCGCCAGCTGGTCTATTCGCTGAAAGAGGCGACGGATTATAAAAAGCCGGTGCTGGTAAAAATTGCCGCCGTGCACAATGTTGCCGCTATTGCCAGTGGTATTGCGCGTTCCGGCGCGGATATTATTGTGCTGGACGGGCTGCGCGGCGGTACGGGTGCGGCGCCGACGCAGACGCGCGACAACGTGGGCATACCCATTGAACTGGCGCTGGCGGCGGTGGATACGCGCCTGCGCGAAGAAGGCATCCGCAATCAGGTAGGGCTTGTGGCGAGCGGCACTATCCGCAGCAGCGCCGATATTATTAAAGCCATTGCGTTGGGCGCTGACGCCGTTGCCATCGGCACTGCCGCGTTGATTGCCATGGGCTGCCATATGTGCCATAGCTGCCATACCGGCAAATGCAGCTGGGGCATCTGCACGCAGCAGCCGGAACTTACGGCGCGCCTGAATCCGGATCTTGCGCGCGAGGCTTTGGTTAACCTTATAACAGGCTGGACGCACGAGATTAAAGAGCTTATGGGCGGCATGGGCATTAACTCTATTGAAACTTTAAAGGGCAACCGTGCCATGCTGCGCGGCGTGGGGCTGACCGATGCGGAACTGCGTATTTTAGGTGTAAAACACGCCGGTGAATGAGGGGGATTGTTGTGATTATAGACGCTAAATTTATGAATTACTATGAACTGAACCGCGCCGTAAAAAAGGCGGAGGGAGCAGTTGAAATACAAAATTGCCTGGGCCAGCGTTTTATCGGCACCGGGCTGGCAGACGGTCGCAGCCTGAAAATTTACGGCGTACCAGGCAATGCTTTGGGCGCGTATTTGGACGGCGGCTTAATAGAGGTGTTTGGCAATGCGCAGGAGGCAACTGGCGATACGATGAACGAAGGCGCGATTGTCATTCATGGCAGCGCCGGCGATGCAACAGGCTACTCTATGCGCGGCGGCTCAATTTATATCCAGGGGGATGTCGGCTACCGCGCCGGTATTCACATGAAGTCCTATGGCGTTAAAAGCCCGGTGTTGGTTATCGGCGGGGCGGCAGGCAGCTTTTTAGGCGAATACCAGGCCGGAGGGCTGATTATTGTGCTGGGGCTTGGGCATGAGGAGCGCGCTCCCTACGGATATTTTTGCGGTACCGGAATGCACGGCGGCAAAATTATTGTGCGCAGCAGCCATATTCCAGCTAATTTGCCGGAGCAGGTAACGGCGCAGAACTTAACAGAAGCGGAAATGCTGGAAATTATGCCTTTTATAGAACGTTACAGCCGGTTGTTCGGCGTGCCGGTGGCAGATATTTTGCCGCACCGTTTTTATGCGCTGACCCCTAATACGGTCGCGCCTTATAAACAGCTTTACGCTATTAACTGAAAATAAATAAGACAGCACTCCTAACATAAGGGAGTGCTGTCTTTATACTGTGTGGTTTATCTTATTCTGCCAGTTGTTCAGCGCTGAAGTTATACACGCGCTGCCAGAAAAGCTGGCTTTGCTCTGCCTGGGGTACGGCGTTTTCAAAGGCGTGGTACAGCCCCGGTACAACGTACAGCGTGGTATTAATGCCGCATTCAATCAGCTTGTTGGCATAGGCTAAATCCTCGTTGACGAATAAATCAAGCCCGCCCACGTAAATCAGCGCCGGGGGCAGATTGCTTAAATCCTGCGCCATAGCGGGAGAAAAATAGGGCAGCATTTCCGCGCTGATGTTTTGCCCGCCGCGCAGTTTATCCCACGCATAAACGTTTGTGGGGCGGTTCCAGCAAATTTGCCCGGTATATTTGGCGTTGTAGGGCGAGGCTTCGGTGCCGGTGCGGTAATCCAGCATCGGGTAAATTAAAACCTGTCCTTTTAAAGGTATATTTGCGTTATCGCGGTTATAAAGCGCAAGCGCCGCCGATAATCCGCCGCCAGCGCTGTCGCCCATAAGAATGATGTTTTCACCGTCAACGCCGAGGTTTTGGGCGTTTTGGCGTATATATAAAAGCCCGTTATAAGCGTCAGTCAGCGCCGCGGGGAAGGGCGCTTCTGTCGAAAGGCGGTAATCCACAGTGATGACGGCAGCTCCGGTGCCATCGGCAAGATTTTGGTAGCGCGCGGTATTATCCAGCGCTTTGCGGAACAGGTAACCACCGCCGTGCGAATAGTAAATTACGGGCAGCGGTTTGCCATTGGCGTTTTGCGGGCGGTAAACGTACATGGTAACGGCCGCGCCGCCCTTAACGGCAGGCGCGGTAATTGTTTCACGCCCCTGCGCCGTTGTTTGCTGCATAAAAGCCGGCGCTTTGGCAAGTTCAGCATCCGATGTGTAGTTAAAAATATAGTTTGCCGCTGCTTGACGGTAATCCGGCAGCACTTTATCAAGATAGGAATTGTCTGACGCCTGCGCCGTAATGGTAAGGCTTATAAACAGGCAAAGCAGGGTTAAAAATTTTTTCATTTGCGCACCTGCCTGTTAAAATGCAGCGCCGCTGAGTGTAACGGCCTGCGCTTTGTTAACGATGAGGACTTTATCCGTCACCATATTTTGTACGGCCTGGTTATATTTTTGAAAATACGGCCCGGCGATATGCGCTTTGTAAGCTTCGTCGTCAGCGTACAACTCCAGCAAGTGGAAAACATTGGGACGTGCGGTTTCGGTAGTGGCTAAAAGCGCCAGTACGCCCGGTTCGTTAGCGACGGAAGCGCTTACTTCTTCAGCAAGGATTTGTTTATAGCTGTCAAGCTGCGCCGGGTCGATGACAAGCATCGCCATGCGGGCCTTATCGGCAGTGCCTGCGGTTTTGCTTTGCAGCCTGAAAGCATCTGCCGCGAGGGTTTTGTGTGTTTGGGCAAGCTGCGCTGCTTTAGCGGCTGGTTCCTTTATGTCCGCACTGTTTTGGGCGGCGTTAAACGCTTCTTCGTCCGTATAAATTTCCAAATAACGCATAACTCCTTTTTCATCTTCCCCACCGTACACGGCAAGTACGCCGGGGGTGTTTTGCAGGGCGGCGTTAAAAGCAGCAACGGCTTCGCTTAGCGCGGCTTCGTTACCGGCAGCGGCGCTGTAAACGCTCCAGCGCACAAAGGGCTGGCTGGCAGCGGCGGCGCTTACCGGCAAAGCCTGCAAACCAAAAACCAGCATCATAGCGGCAAAAAGTAATAATTTTTTCATTGCTTTACTTCCTTTCATTCAGCTTTTTCCAGTGTGGCGGTAAAATCGCCTTTTTGTGCTTTAATAACGTCCAAACCGCTTTCCAGCCTGCCGATGGGGATGAGGTTGCGGTCGTCTTTAAAATCTACATAAAAAATGCTTAAATTGCCCCAGGGCTGATAAACGCATAAATCGCCTGCCAGCGGATGGCAGCCAACCTTTTGCCCGATTTCGTCAAGGCGTTTGTCAAAGTAGGCGATTTTTTCCATGCCCGAAAAATCTTTAAAGTTAAGCGTTACCGGCAGGCGGCTGTACAAATCGTTGGCGCTCGGTTCGCTGCGCAGTGTAACCGGCAGGCGCTGCCCGTCAACAACAAGCACCGCTTTGTGTGCGGCTGCTGCTGGGGCGGTGTTTTGTGCCTGTGCTGCCTGCGTCTGTGCGGCAGAGCCGCCGCATGCGCTGAGTGCCAGCGCCGTAAGTGCCGTGCCAAGTATCAAAAACAGTTTTTTCATAACTCTCCCTCCAATACATTTCTTTTATTCTATTATAAAAAGCATAATCCACCGCGTCTAATGCTTAAATGTTATCCGCAGTTATGCGTTTTTGGTATGGAGTGCAGACGGGAGTGCGCTTTAAGTTGAATGGCGGCCGTGTGGGCGCAGCGCAGCAAAACTAACACAGGTTAATTTAAACAGCAAGCAGGCGTTAAGCGTTTTGCCGCAGGCTTATTAATGTACATAGACGCAAAACTTTTAGTTTGACAGCCCGGCGAAAAAGTTATATACTTAAAAATAGTAAGCCGACTAACTATATTGAGGTAATGAAAATGGAAACAAGGTATATGCCGACGCGGGAGGCTCTTTTGGATTTTGCGGCCAGAATGCCGGAACTTAACGCGCAGGCGGTAGAAGTGCTGATACTTTTCATGCGTACGGCGGAACGTGTGCAGCACCGTATTTTTGACGTGTTGGATAAAAAGTACCGTCTTTCGGAAGGCAAGCTGGTGGTGATGATTGCGCTGTATCAAAGCGACGAACCGCTGGCTCCGTCGGAGCTTGCTTACCGTGCGGGCGTAACGCGGGCCACCATCAGCGCTATGATTAGGCGTATGGAGCGCGACGGATTGGTAACGCTGCTGCCGGACGCAGACGACAGGCGCGGCAAGCTGGTGCAGCTTACGGAGCGCGGGCGCACGTTTATGGACGAGGTTTTGCCCGGGCACTTTATGCGCACGGCGCAGCTTGTAAGCAATTTTACGCCCGAAGAACAGCAGACGCTGGCAAGGCTTTTGCAGAAACTTGGGCAATAGGCTCCCGCAGGCGGGAGTTTATTTTTACACTAATAGTTAGCTGACTAACTATTTTGAAACGGAGGTATATTATGTTTGATAAAGCAAGGCTGCTCCGCATCGTTAAAATTTTTGCCGTTATTTTGGCAGGCGGCATGGCGGTTTTATTGTTTTTGCATAACGATGCTATCAGCATGGCAAGCAAAGAAAAAGAGGGCATTGTAACGGCGGAGCAAGTGAATTTGGCGTTTCAGGACATCGGCGGCAAGCTGATACTGGAGAATGTTAAGGAAGCGCAGCAGGTGAAAAAAGGCGATGTGCTGATGAAGCTTGACGAAACAGATATAGATTTATCAATTGCCAGTTTAGAAGCGCAGATTAAGCAGAGCAGCGGCAGCATTGCCATTGGGCTGGATAAAGCCGATTTGACGGAGGAACAGAATTACCGCAGCATTGAGCAGAGTAAACGCAGCCTGGATGCGGCAAAAGCTACTTATGCCAACAAAGAGCTGTATTACCGCCGTATGGAAAAATTATTGCAGGACGGCGCGATTTCGCAGTTGGAACTGGATAATGCGCAAATGGACCTTGACGTGGCGCGTGCCGAGATGACCCGGTGCGAGCGCGCCTTGAATGAACTTTTGGCTGGCACAAGCAGCGCGGACCGCAGCCGCGTGCTGGCAACCGGCGATGCCGGCGGTATTTACCTGCCGGGCGTTGAAGATACGCGCCGCGAGCTGAATAACGATTTATATAATGTTGAAAGCATGAAAATCGAGCTGGAGCAGCTGAAAATACAAAAAGAAAGAATGACGCTGAAAGCCCCGGAGGACGGAAAAATACTCTCTATCATTGCCAAGCAGGGCGAAATGGTTTCCGTTAATGCGCCGGTAATTTTGCTGGAAAGCAAGCGTTATTACTACGATATTTACGTTGACGAAAAAATTGCCGTTAAACTGCACGAAGGCGATATTGTTACCGGCACTGCGGTGGCAACGGGCAAAAAAGTGCGCGGCGAAATACGCATTTTAACCCCTGCGCCGGGCTTTGCCGATTTAAAGATGAGCCGCGAAAAAGGTCAGACAGATATTACAACTTTTAAAGTGCGCATTTATACTTTGCCGGGCGAGGAGGTTCTGCCGGGCATGACGGTGAAGGTGGATTGTGATGAACTCGTTAAGGGATGAAATTGAGGCGATTATAACGTCGCGAGCCGTGCCGTACCATAAGGTGTCCATTATTTTGGGCATTATCCTGTCGGTGCTGTTTACCACCATTTACAGCAACAACTACATCGAAGAAGCAAATGTGGCGGTGATTGACCTTGATAATTCGCGCTTTAGCCGCGAATTTACGGAACTTTTGGATACTTCGCCCTACATTAACATTAAAAACGTGTATTACACGCCGCAAAAACCGGACGAACTGATGTATCACGATGAACACGTTGCGGTGGTGTACATTCCGCAGGAGTTTGAAAAGCGCCGCTACAGCAAAACGCCCAACAACATCGGCATTTTTTACGATAACTGCAACGCCGCCCAGCTTGCCAACCTGCGCGAGGCGCTGAACGAAATTGCCGGCGAAGCCAATGCGGAAATCGGCGCTGAAGAAATAGCAAAGTTGGGGCTGAACTCCGTGCAGGTGCAAAGCGTAATGCAAAACATCTCGCTGAAAGAAAGGCTTTTGTTTAACCCGCTGGACGCGCACAGCAACTCTAACACTTTTGGCTTTTTATTTTTCTTTGGCAGCATGTTTTTGGTGTTTGCCACTATCGGCATGGTGCCGCGCTTAAAGCTGGAGCGCAAGTGGGAGGATGAACTTGGCGGCGGCGCGTTTAACCTGATGGCGCGCACGCTGCCCTATGTTTTTTGCTACACGGTGTCGATGGTGATGGGGCTTGCCATTACTAAAATCATCGGCGATTTAACGGTGGCAGGCAGCTTGCCGCTGCTTTTGGCGGTAATTGTGCTGCTGGGGCTTTCTGTGGCGCTGATGGCGGTGCTTATTGGCTGGGGCGCGGCAAACCCCGGCGTTGCCTCCAGCAGGATGATATTTTTTATACCGGGCGGCTTTATTTTGGGCGGCGCCAGCGGACCGATGAATGTACTGCCGCAGTGGGTGCAGCTTGCGTCTAACGTGTTCCCTCTGGTTTGGGGTTACCGCATTTTGCGCGACGTGCTTTTGCGCGGTGCGCCCTTTAGTGCCTGCCTGCCGGAACTGATTGAATTTTTGTTGTTTACCGGCATTATTGCCGCACTTATTTACCTGCGCTTTGGGCACGAGCGGAAAAAGCTGGCTGCTGGCGGGGAAGGAAAATAGCGTAAAAAGCATCGTACTAAAAGGTATGATGCTTTTTTGTAATATGATTATGGTAGTCGATATTATTAATAATGCTAAAATTTTATAGAAACTTAGAAAAAAGTAAAAAATAAATAATTCTTAAGAAATATTATAAGTATACTTTAAATAATTCTTGAGAAAAATGAAAGTTTGTAGTAAAATAATGATAGGGGTGATATGTATGGCAATTATAAGCAATGAAAATCTGCTTAAAGTATTATCATCATTTAATCCATGGTGGAAAACTGGCATTGTTAATCCTCGCTTAGCAAAAAGATATAAAAGGTTTTCGTACTATGAAGCGATGCAGATATTGCAAGATAAAAATATAAGGCGTACCGTAATTTTAACAGGTACAAGGCGTGTAGGTAAAACTACTATACAATACCAAATGATAGAAGAACTGCTGAAACAGGGGGTGCCGCCGCAGAAAATAGTATTTATTTCCATGGACCATCCGGTGTTAAAATTAAGCGCTATTAATGATATTTTAGAATGTTATCAGGAAAATATTTATCCTGAGCAGGATGTTTATTATTTTTTTGATGAAATTCAATATGCTCAAGATTGGGATAAATGGCTAAAAATAATTTATGATATGCAGCCTGATACCAGAATGGTTGCAACGGGTTCCGCCAGCCCGGTGCTTGTGAAAGGCAGCCAGGAAAGCGGTGTGGACCGTTGGTTAACTGTAAAAGTACCAACATTGTCGTTTTACGAATACTGCGAACTGCTGAATATAGAAAAACCTGATTTACCTATAGATTTTAAAATAGATGATATTGCAGCTGAAAATCAACAACAGCGTAATTTATTGATGCTACAGCTTTCTAAAGTGCAAAATCATTTTAATCGTTACTTACTTATAGGCGGTTTTCCGGAATTGGCACTTGCAGATAATGACATTTTAGCGCAGCAGATTATGCGTGATGATGTTGTTGATAAAGTTTTAAAACGTGATTTGCCTGCTTTATATAAAATACGCAATGTGACTGAATTGGAAAGAATTTTTATTTATCTTTGCAATGTTTCATCTGAAGTAGTTTCTATAGATGCGATAGCTAAAGAATTAAGTGGAGTTTCGCGTCCTACTGTAGAAAATTACATTCAGTATCTTGAAAGTGCTAATTTAATTTATCAAAGCTGGCCGGTAAATATTGATGGTAAAAAGATTTTGAAAGCTAGCCCTAAAATTTATATTGCGGATGCTGCTATTAGAAATGCAGTTTTAATGGATGACGGAGTACTGGCAGACCCTGTGCAGATGGGAAAAATAGTGGAAACTGCTGTATATAAACATATTGTAACTTTTTATAATAACCAAACTAAAGGCGCTAAAGTTGGTTATTACCGTGGTGGTAAAAATACTAAAGAAATTGATATTGTAGTACAATATGCCCAAATTGGCAATATCCTTATTGAAGTAAAATATCGTGAAGGTGCGCCGGTAGGTATTGATGATGCTATTATACAGTTTAGCGATAATGCTCTTAATTCGGTAATAGTAACTAAAAACGCTGAAGATTTTGGCACGCATAATACCCCGAGCGGAAAAACCATTTTACGGATACCTGCTTTTGCCTTTTTGTATATGCTTGGGCATATTGAAAAACAAGGCCGGAGGATTATTGAATAAACAGCAAGGAAGTGCAGTGATGATTAAAGATATTTTAAATGCAAATGAAAATATAACGGCGGCGACAACAGCCGAAAACAAATTAAAAGCAGCTTTGCCGCAATGCTTTGATAAAGACGGCAACTTTTGCCTTGAAAAATTGCAGGACCTGCTAAAAAAAGATGTATTAGCCGATGAAAATTACGGTTTGAATTTTTTAGGCAAAAGTTACGGCAGGCTTTTGCAGGCAATGGAAACGGATACTGTTATTGTACCTGATGAGGAACATAACAAGCAGCCGCAAAATGCTGATAGTGAAAATATTTATATTACCGGAGATAACCTTGATGCTTTAAAACATTTATTAAAATCTTACGAAAATAAAATTAAATGTATTTATATCGACCCGCCCTACAATACCGGCAGTGACGGATTTGTTTACAATGACAGATTTAGTTTTACAAAAGAAACGTTAATGCAAAAACTGAGCGTAGACGAAGAAAAAGCTGAACGAATTTTAGAGCTTACCACCCGCGGGTCGGCGTCACATTCCGCCTGGCTTACTTTTATGTATCCGCGTCTTTTGCTTGCGCGCGATTTGTTGACTGATGACGGTGTTATTTTTATCAGCATCGACGACAACGAACAAGCAAATTTAAAATTGCTTTGTGATGATGTGTTTGGGGAACAGAATTTTATCGGCGTATTTTTAGTAAATACCACGCCAAACGGCAGAGATTATGGACATATAGCAAAAACTCATGAATATTGCTTATTTTATGCAAAAGATATTTTAAACACAATAACATTTTTGTTGCAATTAGAAAATAAAAATTTTAAATATTATGATATGAATGGAGGGTATAATATACATCCATTATATAATAGTAATGAAAGTTTTAATATTTATAACAGACCTAATTTATATTATCCATT
>DXVZ01000047.1:6683-10269 GCA_019417125.1 Phascolarctobacterium sp. | reverse complement strand
GAAAAAATCCTGGAATCTGAGTTTTATTTCAGACCCCAAGATTTGTTAAAGAACCGTCTTTTTGTATGCCTAAAAGGAGATTATTGCATAATGTAAGTAACGGCACTGAAAACAACCAATAGCAGGGCAGACATCGGCACAAGTGTTTTTAGGCATTTAAAATAGTCGGCGTTAAAATAATCAAGCGTTACCAGCAGGCACATGTGCGTCGGCGTAAGCATTTGCCCGGCAACGCCAAACACCATGGCAATACCGGCAAGCGTTAAATCGCCGGGTGCCATGGCGGCGATAATGGGCATGACGATAGCGACGTGCCCCTGCGACATGCCGGTAAGAATACCGATGATGAACGATACGGCAGCAATAATGCATGGTACTGGCAGCGGCGATTGTTGAAATTCGCTGACGATGAGATGCAAAATGCCGGTATCGGTTAAAATTTGGATGAAGTAAAAAATGCAGACGATGTTAAGCAGCATTTTTTTATCGCAGGCGCCGGCAAAAACTTCTTTAATATTCAGCGTGTGATTGGTGAAGCGCAGCACAAAAATCATTACAAAAACCACCAGCGCCATAGCGGCGGCAGCCGTAAAATTAAAGGCGGTTATTAAAATAAAGTTGGCGGCGACGGGGGCAATGGCAAAGCAAAGTGTTTTAAGCTCTTTGGCAAAGTTCACCGTTTCCGTTTTGGGGCGTGCGTGCGGCGGAATTTTTAACGGGCGCATTAAAACCAGCCAGCCAACGGCGAAAAACAGCGGCGTAACCCAGGCAAGGTGCAGCAGCAGGCTGCTGAAAGGAATGGCAGCGATGCTGCACGCCATCAGCATGCCGGGAATGATGGGGCTGGAAAATTCAAAAATATGGCGGAACCAAAAGTTGATATTAGCCTTATGCTCCGGCGTAAGGCTTAAATTTTTAGCGGTTATTTCTACAATCGGTGCGGAAAAACGTGCGCCGCCGAGTGAGGGCAAAAGCCCCAAAAAAGCAGGCATAATGGCAAGCGTTAGGCGCGGGCTTTTAAGCAGCCTGTGCAGCGAGCGTACAAGGTCGTCCAAAATGCCGCCGGTGCGCAGTTCAATTTCCAGGCACATTACAAAATACAGTGCTAAAATTAAATCGTAAGTGCGGTAGGCGCTGAAGGTTTCTATCCAGGCGTGCCATAAATAATGCGGCTGCGGGGCGGCAGCTGCCCAAATAAAAAGACCCGCCGTTAAAATTGCAGGCCCAATGGGAACGCGGCGGCGCAGCAGCACAATAATTATCAGCATCGCTATAACCAAAATAACAAAAATGTTCATCTTCATCCCCCTTTTTATATCTTCAGCAAGTTTAGCACGTTTTTAACCTATTGAAAAATATGAATATAATGTTATCATAATAAGTAATTACTTATATACGGGAGAGAGTTATGACAATCCGCTATTTGGAAATTTTTGTGGAAGTATGCAAATACATGAATATGAGCAGGGCGGCGCAGTCGCTGCTGATTTCACAGTCGTCGGTCAGCCAGGCGGTAAAGGCGTTGGAACGCGAATATGAGGTGCTGCTGTTTGAACGCCTGAACCACAACCTGTATTTAACGGCGGAGGGCGAAAAGCTTTTGTATCTTGCCACGCAGGTTTTAAAAAGCATCGGGCGCTTAAATGCCGCTATGCGCGACGCGCCGATGGCGCTGAATATCGGCTCCTGCAATACGGTGGGCGTCAGCCTGCTGTATCCGCTGCTGGCGGCGTTTAAAAAACAATGCCCCCACATTCACGTCAGTGCGGAAATTAGCAACACCAAAACGCTGGCGGAGAAAATTTTGAACAACAGCCTTGATTTTGCGATTGTGCCGGAAACCGTGCGGCAGGATTATTTTAACTATTTGCCGTTTTTTAACGACGATATAGCCGTTATTTGCTGGCATGGGCATCCGCTGGAGGGCAAAAGCGCGGGGCTGGAGGCATTGAAGGAAGAAGTTTTTGTGGGGCGCGAAAGCGGCAGCGCCACGGACGGGCTGCTGAAAAGCGTATTTGCCAAGCACGGCTATGACTTAAAGGTTGACTGCGTGTGCAACAGTACGGCTTCCGTAAAGCAGGCAGTGCAGCACAAAATGGGCATAGCGTTTATCTCACGCTATTTGGTGCGCCGCGAGCTGGCGGAGCGTAAACTGGGCTGCATTAACCTTTGCAGCGATGAATTTACGCGCCGCTTTGTAATAATTTACCATAAGGATAAAGTTTTAAGCAGCGAATTTACGGAGTTTACCGGCTTTTGCAGCCGCCTTGGGCAGCAGGGGCTGGAAGATTTGCTGAAGGATAATTAAGGGAGGGCTTTATTATGGAGAAAGATTTGCAGATTTTAATAAACAAGGCGCTGGCGGCAGGGGCAACTGCCGCTAAAGCGGTGGACGTAAAAACGATAAAAACAGGCTCGTGGACGCGTTGGAAATGCCAGTATGGCTGCCCGAATTACGGCAAAACGCTGTGCTGCCCGCCGTATTCGCCGGATTACGAGGCGACGCAGCGCTTTTTAAGCGAGTACGAAAAGGGCATTATTGTGCAGTACACCATGCAGCTGGACCCGACCGGACCGGCGGATTTTGAGCGTGCGGATTTGCAGCTGAGCAACGAGCTGCTGCGTATTTTGCTGGAACTGGAGCGCGAGGCCTTTTTGTTGAACCATTACAAAGCCTTTGCGCTGAAGGCCGGGCGCTGCCGCTTGTGCGAAAAATGTAATTTGCAGCATTGCGTGCACCCAATCAAAGCGCGACCTTCGCTGGAGGCCTGCGGCATTGATGTGTTTGCGCTGGCGCGGGATAATGGTTTTAAAATGGACGTGGTAACGGGGCCGATTACCAAACTGGATATTTACGGCATGGTGTTGGTAGAATAAATTTTTACAAATTTGTCAACGGGTGTTTGCCGTTATTGCTTTAAAAATGAAAGCGAAACTGATATAATAATACTATTAGAGAATTTTTATATTTTACATAGAACAGGATGTGGTGAAACTGATGAAACTGGTTTCGTGGAATGTGAACGGCTTAAGAGCTTGCATGAATAAAGGGTTTAAAAATTTTATGGATAGCGTGGACGCTGATGTTTTTTGTGTGCAGGAAACTAAAATGCAGCGCGAGCAGGCGAATTTTGAGTTCCCCGGTTATTTTGAATACTGGAACAGCGCCGAGAAAAAGGGTTATTCCGGTACGGCGATTTTCAGTAAAACCGAGCCTATCATCGTCAGCTACGATATGGGCATTGAGGAACATGACAAGGAAGGGCGCATTATCTGCGCGGAGTACGATAAGTTTTACCTGGTAAACGTATATGTGCCCAACGCGCAGCGCGATTTGGCACGCCTGCCGTACCGCGTAACGTGGGAGGACGCTTTCCGTAATTACGTCGGTGAGCTGAACGCTAAAAAACCGGTGCTTATTTGCGGCGATATGAACGTGGCGCGTAATTTTATTGATATTAAAAATGCTAAAAATAACGTGGGTAACGCTGGTTTTACCAACGAGGAACGCGCTAAAATGGAAGAACTTCTGCAATCCGGCTTTGTAGATTCGTATCGCCATTTGTACCCGGATAAAGAAGGTGCG
>DXVZ01000047.1:0-6673 GCA_019417125.1 Phascolarctobacterium sp. | reverse complement strand
TGTTTAAAGCGCGTGAGAAGAACGTGGGCTGGCGTATAGACTACTTCCTGGTATCACAGAAATTGCAGGACGAAATTGCCGATGCGCTGATCTATCCGGATGTTATGGGCAGCGACCATTGCCCCGTTGGTTTGATTTTAAAATAATGCTGTGAGGCGTTGAAAATGGATTTTAACATAAAGGCGCCGTTTGAACCGGCTGGCGACCAGCCGCAGGCGATTGAGGAGCTGGTTGACGGTGTAAAAAAAGGCCTGCGCACGCAGGTTCTTTTAGGTGCAACCGGTACTGGCAAAACCTATACCATCGCGCAGGTAATTAACCGCGTGCGTAAGCCGACGCTGGTAATTGCACACAATAAAACACTGGCGGCGCAGCTTGCCAGCGAGCTGAAAGCGTTTTTCCCGGATAACGCTGTTGAGTATTTTGTAAGCTACTACGATTATTATCAGCCAGAAGCGTACATTCCGCAGAGCGATACTTATATTGAAAAGGACGCTTCCATTAATGATGAAATAGATAAACTGCGGCACTCTGCCACCAGCGCGCTGTTTGAACGACGTGACGTTATTATTGTTGCCAGCGTATCGTGTATTTACGGTTTGGGCGCGCCGCAGGAATACTACGACATGGTGCTTTCGCTGCGTATTGGGCAGATTATTGACCGGCAGGCGATTTTATGCAAGCTGGTAGAAATTCAGTACGACCGCAACGACGTTGCTTTTCAGCGCGGCACTTTCCGCGTGCGCGGCGATGTGATCGAAGTTATTCCCGCAGGCTATAACGAAAAGGCCGTGCGCATTGAAATGTTTGACGACGAAGTGGACCGCATTTTGGAGATTGATGTGCTGACAGGCGAAATTTTGGCGCAGCGTACGCACGTGGCAATTTTTCCGGCATCGCACTATGTAACCTCGCGCGAGAATTTGGAACGCGCAATGGAGGATATAAAGGTAGAATTAAAAGAACGACTGGAATATTTAACGGAGCATAACAAACTGCTGGAGGCGCAGCGCCTGGAACAGCGCACCAACTACGATTTGGAAATGATGAACGAAATGGGCTAATGCTCCGGCATCGAAAACTATTCGCGCCATTTGGCAGGGCGTAAAGCTGGCGAAGCGCCGTTTACTCTGGTAAACTACTTCCCGGAAGATTTTTTGCTGGTGGTGGACGAATCACATGTTACGCTGCCGCAGATACGCGCTATGTACGCGGGCGACCGCTCGCGCAAGGAAATGCTGGTGGAGCATGGCTTCCGCCTGCCATCGGCGTTTGATAACCGGCCGCTGACTTTTGACGAGTTCCAATCGCAGATTAAGCAGGCGATTTACGTATCGGCAACACCGGCGAAGTACGAGCTGGAGCATGCCGATAAAGTTGTGGAACAGATTATCCGCCCAACGGGGCTGTTAGACCCGAAAATAGAAATCCGCCCGATTAAGGGACAGATTGATGATTTGCTGACGGAAATAAATAAAGTAACCGCCGCTGGTGAACGCACGCTGGTAACGACGCTGACTAAGCGCATGGCAGAAGATTTGACGGATTATTTAAAAACAGCCGGTGTGCGTGTGCGTTACCTGCATTCAGAAATTGCCACGATTGAGCGCGGCGCGATTATTGATGACCTGCGCAGCGGCAAGTTTGACGTGCTGGTAGGCATTAACCTTTTGCGCGAAGGGCTGGACCTGCCGGAAGTTTCGCTGATTGCGATATTGGACGCCGATAAGGAAGGTTTTTTGCGCAGCGATACTTCGATGATTCAGACTATCGGGCGCGCTGCCCGCAATGAGCACGGGCGTGTAATTATGTACGCCGACCGCATTACAGATTCGATGCAGCGAGCGATTGACGAAACCGAGCGCCGCCGCGAAAAACAGGCGGCTTACAATAAAGAACACGGCATTACGCCGAAAACAGTTTATAAAGAGCAGCGCCAACTGATTAAGCTGACGAAGGTTGCCGAAGAAACGGGCATTGATGATTACAGCGAAAAGGCGCTGAAAAAACGCAGCATAAAAGAAATTGAGAAACTGGCGCGCACGCTGGAAAAAGAAATGACGGAGGCTGCCAAAGCGCTTGACTTTGAACGTGCCGCCGAGCTGCGTGACCGCCTGATTGTGACCAAAGGGCTGCTGGGCGAAAAATTAGTGCCGAAAAAACGTAAAAAATAGAGGAAAACATGAAAGACCAGATTATTGTAAAAGGGGCAAGACAACATAATTTAAAAAATATTACCGTGGAAATACCGCGCGACAAGCTGGTGGTAATTACGGGTTTAAGCGGCAGCGGCAAATCTTCGCTGGCGTTTGATACGATTTACGCTGAAGGGCAGCGCCGCTACGTGGAGTCACTATCGGCATACGCGCGCCAGTTTTTAGGGCAGATGGATAAGCCGGATGTTGATTATATCGAAGGTTTAAGCCCGGCAATTTCCATCGACCAGAAAACGACCAGCCGCAACCCACGTTCTACTGTTGGTACGGTTACGGAAATTTATGACTATTTAAGGCTATTGTTTGCGCGCATCGGCGAACCACACTGCCCTAAGTGCGGACGTTTGATTGAACGGCAAACCGTGCAGCAGATTGTAGACCGCGTGCTGGCAATGCCGCAGGGCACCAAATTTATGGTAATGGCGCCGCTGGTCCGCGGGCGCAAGGGCGAGCACGTTAAAATAATGGACGATATGCGCAAAGCAGGCTATGTGCGAATGTTTGTCGACGGTGAAGTACGCACGCTTGATGAAGAAATTAAGTTAGAAAAAAATAAAAAACATACGCTATCCGTCGTTATCGACCGCCTTGCAGTGCGCGACGGTATTACCCAGCGACTGACGGATTCCGTGGAAACGGCGCTGAAATTGGCGGACGGGTTGGTGGAAATCAATATTATCGGCGGCGAAACGCAGATGTACAGCGAAAATTTTGCGTGCAGCGAATGCGGCATCAGCCTGCCGGAAATTGAGCCGCGCCTGTTTTCGTTCAACAATCCGCTGGGGGCGTGCCCTGCCTGCACTGGTTTAGGCATGAATATGGAACTTGATAAATCACTGATTATTCCGGACGGCAGCAAAACTTTTGCCGAGGGCGTTATTGCGGCGCTTTCTACCAATCAGGAGGCTTACCACATGAAGCAGCTGGCGGCGGTACTGACGCATTACGGTTATTCGCTGGATACTGTTTGGAACGACTTGCCTAAAGATATGCAGGAGATTTTGTGGTACGGCAGCGGCGAGCAGAAATTTTCGTTTATGTACGAGAATTTGCAGGGTGAGATAAAAAAACACACTACGCCGTTTGAGGGTATTATACCGCTTTTGCGCCGCCGTCACCGTGAAGCGTTCAGCGAGCGCATGCGCCTTGACATTGAAAGCTTTATGACGAGTACGCCATGTCCGGTGTGCCATGGTGCGCGCCTGAAACCGGAAGTGCTGTCGATACTCGTCGGTGGCAAAAACATTTGCGAAGTTACGGCGCTGACTGTGCGCGATGCGATTAACTTTTTTGAAACGCTTGATTTAACGGATCGCCAGCGTTTTATTGCCCGCCAGATTTTAAAAGAGATTTTGGCGCGCCTGCGCTTTTTAAACGACGTTGGGCTGGAATATTTAACGCTGGACCGCGCAGCCGGTACGTTAAGCGGCGGTGAAGCGCAGCGCATACGCCTGGCGACGCAGATTGGCAGCGGACTTGTCGGTGTGCTGTACATTTTGGATGAACCTTCCATAGGTTTGCACCAGCGTGATAACAGCAAACTTTTGGCGACTTTGCAGCACCTGCGCGATTTAGGCAATACGCTTTTAGTAGTTGAACACGATGAAGAAACTATGTACGCTGCCGATCAGATTATAGATATCGGCCCAGGTGCTGGCGAGCACGGCGGCAGCGTAGTTGCGCAGGGTACAGCGGAAGAAATTAAGCTGGTGGAAAACTCCGTTACCGGGCAGTATTTAAGCGGCCGCAAGTTTATACCAGTGCCGAAAAAACGCCGCGAGTGCGACGGCCGTTACATTGAAATTATCGGCGCTAAAGCCAATAACTTGAAAAATATTGATGTGAAAATTCCGCTGGGCGTATTTACTGTGGTAACCGGAGTCAGCGGCAGCGGTAAATCCACGCTGATTAATGATATTTTGTATAATGCGTTGGCGGCAAAGCTGCACGGTGCGCGTCTGCGTCCTTCGGAACATAAGGAAATCCGTGGGCTGGAAAATATCGACAAAATTATTAACATTGACCAGTCCCCAATTGGGCGGACGCCTCGCAGCAACCCGGCGACCTACACCGGTGTGTTTGATTTTATCCGCGAGCTGTTCAGCCAAACCAACGAAGCGAAAATGCGCGGTTACAAACCGGGGCGTTTCAGCTTTAACGTAAAGGGCGGGCGCTGCGAGGCCTGCCGCGGCGACGGCATGAACAAGATAGAAATGAACTTTTTGCCGGACGTCTATGTGCCATGCGAGGTATGCCACGGCGCGCGCTATAACCGCGACACGCTGGAGGTGCACTATAAGGGAAAAAGCATTGCCGAAGTATTGGATATGACGGTAACGGAAGCGTGCGAATTTTTTAAGAACCTGCCGCGCATTGCGCGCAAGCTGCAAGTGCTGGAGGACGTTGGCTTAGGCTATATCCATTTGGGGCAGGCGGCAACGACGCTGAGCGGCGGCGAAGCGCAGCGCGTAAAACTGGCTACAGAATTAAGCCGCCGCAGTACCGGCAAAACGCTGTATATTTTGGACGAGCCTACAACTGGCCTGCACATTGCCGATGTACACAAACTGCTGGATGTTTTGCAGCGCCTGGTGGAAGCGGGCGACAGTGTTGTCGTTATCGAACATAATCTTGACGTTATCAAAACCGCCGATTATTTAATCGACCTCGGACCTGAGGGTGGCGATAAGGGCGGTACGTTGGTTGCCTGCGGTACGCCGGAAGAACTGGCGAAAGTAAAAAAATCTTACACCGGGCAGTATGTAAAACAGGTTTTAAAACAGGCTAAAGATAACGGGTGGTACCAATAATGAATGAGAACATAGCCAAAGCGCTGGCAGTGCTGCCCGATAAACCAGGCGTGTACCTGATGCATGATGAGCACGGCAAGGTAATCTACGTCGGCAAAGCTGTGGTGCTTAAAAACCGCGTGCGCAGCTATTTCCGCAATCTGGCGTCGCATACCGTTAAAGTTAAGGCGCTCGTCAGCAAAGTGGCGGAAATTGAAACCATTGTTACCGACAGCGAAGTGGAAGCACTGATTTTAGAGTGCAATCTTATCAAAAAATACCGTCCGCGCTACAACATAATGCTGAAGGATGATAAAACATATCCGTATTTAAAGGTAACAATGGCGGAGGATTTTCCGCGTATTTACGTTACGCGGCGGCTTATCCGCGACGGCAGCAAATATTATGGGCCTTATGCCGATGCTGGTGCGATGCACGCTACGGTTAAGCTTTTGCGGACGATGTTTCCTCTGCGTACCTGCCGCAAAATGAACCAGGAACGCCCCTGTTTGCAGTACCACATTAAGCGCTGCCTTGCTCCGTGCGCGGGTCTCGTCAGCAAGGAAGAATACGGAGCGATGATACGCAGCGTGTGCATGGTGCTGGATGGGCGCACCGGCGAACTGGAAAAGGATTTGAAACAACGTATGCAGGCTGCCGCCGAAAACTACGCTTTTGAAGAAGCAGCGCGCCTGCGCGACCAACTGGCGGCGGTGAAGCGTTTAGATGAATCGCAGAAGGCGGTTACAACTGGCGGCGATATGGATGTTGTTGGCTACGCCAAGGATGATACAGGCATCTGCCTGCAAATATTTTTTGTGCGCAGCGGCAAGCTGATTGGGCGCGAGAACTTCTTTCTGCCTGACGGCGGCGACAGCAGGCAGGAGGTTATAACTGCGTTTATCAAGCAGTATTACAACGAAGCTTCGTTTGTACCGCGCGAGATTATTTTGCCGGATTTGCCGGAGAACGAGGAAACAGCCGTGCTTACAACCTGGCTGACGGAAAAAGCCGTGCATAAAGTGGAGTTTATCCGCCCGCAGCGCGGTACCAAGCGCGACCTTTTGCAGCTGGCTGACGAAAACGCCGGCAAACTTTTAGAAGAACGCCTGCGCAAAGGCAAGATAAGTTTAAAAACGGACGAAGAAGCTGCGGAAGAATTGCAAAAGGCGCTGAACCTGCCCGACCCGCTGGAGCGGATGGACTGCTTCGATATTTCGCATACGCAGGGTTCGGAAACGGTTGCTTCCATGGTGGTGTTCCGCAACGGCAAGCCCAGCAAAAAGGATTACCGAAAATACAAAATCGTCAGTGCCGAAGGCAAGCCGGACGATTTTAAATCCATGCAGGAGGTTGTGTACCGCCGCTATAAGGATTACGAAGATTTGCCGAGCCTGGTCGTTATCGACGGCGGCAAAGGCCAGCTGAGCAGCGCGCTGGAGGTTATCCGCGGGCTTGGCCTGCACGAACTGCCGGTTATTGGCCTTGCCAAGCGCGAGGAAGAGATTTTTACTGAAGGAGCACACGACAGCATTTTACTGGATAGAGATTCGGCGTCGCTGCATTTAATTCAGCGTATCCGCGACGAGGCGCACCGTTTTGCAATTACCTATCACCGCAAGCTGCGTGGTAAACGCAACCTGCGCTCTGTGCTGGACCATATTGAAG
>DXVZ01000046.1 GCA_019417125.1 Phascolarctobacterium sp. | reverse complement strand
TACTTGTTAGATTCGAACAAGTAAGTAAACCCCAACATTTATTATAGAACCAATTTGAATTGGCAATAAAATAATCTACATTGTTTGCAGTTCTATAATCCCATAAGCGCATATAATGCAGTATCGCTTTTGCAATCCAGCCTTTCAATCCTTTATTAAGCCCTGATTCTTTTAAATACTGGTGTTGTAAATCCCATGCATAACGTATTGGAGAATGCACATAAGAGATATGCACTTGATTTGGGCTTGTTATAATGCCTTTAGCGACACAGTGAGATGAACTTATAACAACGTCATACCCAGTCACATCTAATTGTTCTATTGCTAATGGCATTAATGGTAAATAATTACGGTACTTCGTTTTAGCTTTCGGCAATTTTTGAATAAAACTGGTCATTACTTTTTTCTTTTTTATGAACGCACGGTTATTTTCCGGCAAAAAATCTACTAAAGCAAATAAATCTGCTTCCGGAAAAACATTTAATATTTGCTCTAATACTTTTTCTGCTCCAGCATAAGTTACAAGCCAGTCACAAACGATTGCTATTTTCATTTTATCCTTCCATATTCATCGTCAAACCTTACAATATCATCTTCACCTAAATATCTGCCATTCTGCACTTCGATTATCGAAAGCGGTATTTGCCCTGGGTTTTCAAGCCTGTGCTTTACGGCTATTGGTATATAGGTGCTTTCGTTTTCTTTAAAAATTACTACTTTGTCATCCAACGTAAGCTTGCCAGTGCCGCTTATTACCGTCCAGTGTTCACTGCGGTGGTAATGCATTTGCAGGCTTAATTTTGCTCCTGGTTTTATGGTTATACGTTTTACTTTGTAACCTTTACCTTCGGCAAGGATTGTATAACTTCCCCATGGTCTGTACATAGTTCTGTTTTCTATTACTTCTTTGCGGTGGTATTTTTTTAGTTTGTCAACTACTTTTTTTACTTCCTGGCTTTTGCCTTTTTCTGTTATAAGCAGAGAATCAGGAGTATCTACTACAATTAAATTTTTTAGACCAATACCACTTATCAGTCTATCGCAGCCTAATATGGTTGTATTTTGGCAATCATCAGCAATAATGTCGCCATAAAGTCCATTTCCATTTTTATCTGCCAGCACTTCAGCAATAGAGTCAAAACTGCCTATATCGTTCCAGTAAATATCCTGCATTGGCATTACTGCCATATGAGTGCTTTTTTCGGCAACTGCGTAATCTATAGAAATATCAGGCATTTCATTAAAATTATTTACGCAATTTTTATATCCTTGTTTACTAATTTTTGCTATTTCAGGTACATACTGTTCTAACTCTTTTTCCATTCTGCTGATAGAAAACATAAACATACCTGCGTTCCAGTAATAATTGCCTTCTGCAAGATATTTTTCAGCCGTTACTTTATCAGGCTTTTCTTTAAAACTCTTTACGTAAAATACATTCTCATCTATTTTGTCTGCCGTCTGTATATAGCCATAGCCGGTCTCCGGTTTAGTAGGTTTAATACCTATTGTTATAATGCCGTTTTGCTCTTTGCAAACTTGTTCAGCTTGTTGTACAAGTTCAGCAAATTTTTTGGCAGGTTTTAATAAATGGTCTGCCGGGCTTACGAAAAATATTTCATCATTAGCGCAGTTTAAATAATCTTTACAATAGCTAATTGCCAAAGCAATAGCAGGCGCAGTATTTTTACCAGTTGGTTCTGTTATTATGTTAACTTTTTCTGCACCAATTTCGTGTAAATCTTCTTGTACGTGGAAAATATAATCTTTGTTCGTAACTATAACAATATCTTCTTGTTTAGCTATTATTAAAAATCTTTCTACTGTTTGCTGTAGCAAAGATTTTTCACCAGCAATTTTTAAAAACTGTTTTGGATAACATGCCCTTGAAAGCGGAAATAATCTTGTACCACCACCACCGGCAAGAATTATTATTTTCATTTTGGACTCCTATAAGCATTAATTTTTAATACGCACCTTTTCTGAGTAATACTACTTTAAATGTTTTAAACAACAGCGTTATATCAAGCCACACACTCCAGTTTCTTGTGTACCAGCTATCCAGCATCACACGTTCTGCGTAGTCGATGTCGCTTCTGCCGCTGACCTGCCACATGCCGGTGATGCCCGGTTTTACCATCAGGTAGTCGTTAATGTATTCTCCGTACCTTGCCATCTCGTCCCTTATTATCGGGCGCGGACCTACCAGGCTCATTTCCCCTTTCAGCACGTTGAATATCTGCGGCAGTTCGTCTAAACTCGTCTTTCGTAAAAATGCCCCGCTTTTGGTTATGCGCGGGTCGTTCTTTAACTTAAAGTCTTTTTCCCATTCTGCTTTCGCTTCCGGATTTGTTTTTAGCAGTTGCTCTAACTTCTCTTTGGCGTCGACGCACATGCTGCGGAATTTGTAGCAGTTAAATTCTTTGCCGTTTTTGCCTATGCGCCGATGCTTGAAGATTACCGGCCCCGGTGAGTCTTTATATATCCATATGGCGATAATAAGTAATATCGGCGATATTACTATCGTGCCTGTTATGGTCAGTACGTAGTCAAAGATTGTTTTTATCCATCTGTTTACCGGGCGCGCTAAGTTGTTTTTTAGCCTTAATAACATCAGCTTTTCGTTAAACAGGCTTTCTGCTTCTATCCCTCCCATGGGTACGCCTACCAGGTTTGGTATTACGCCCATGCTTTTTACTAAGGGCTGTACTTTGTAGATTAGTTTTGTCAGTTTGCCTTGTTCTAAACCAGGCGCTGCTATAAAGACGTGGTTGATGTTGTATTTTGCTATTACTTGTTCAGCGTCGGTAAATTTGCCAAGTACGGGGTAATTTTCTAATATGCCTTGTTCTACTTGGTTGTCTTCTAAGAGCCCTATTATTTTGTAGCCCATACCGGCGTCGTTTTTGATGCCTTGTACTAAGAGTTCTGCTGTTTTGCCTGCGCCGATGATGAGTACCGGTATTTGCAGTAACTGGTATTTTTCTAATATCTTTTTGGTTAAATAGCGGAAGATGACAAGCAGTATAAAGCTTAACAGCCAGAATACCGCGATGAACATTCTTGATGTTGTGGCTGCTATGCGCGCTATATAGAGTAATATGATGATACTTGTGACGGCGTAGCAGCTTGCCGTAAAGAGTTTTTGGATTATCTGCCAGAACTGCGCACGGCGGTTGTAGAGCTGTTCGATATTTAAGAAGATGAGGTATAGTAACGGGAATACTACCCAGAAGTTAAGCCATGATATGCGCAGGTGGCTGTTGCCGGTGTAGAAGTTGCGGAAGTTAAAGGCAAGCTGTTCCGCGCAGACGATGGCGATGTAATCAACACAAATTAAAACTAAAGGTAAAATTATATTAGTGTACTTGTTTATACCCTGTATTTTGTCAGGCACTGTTATCCCCTATTCTCTATTTTTATTTAAAAATTATCTATAACTTTATTTTACAATCAATTATAATGTATTATATCACTTTTAAAATAAAATTTCTACTGTCTTTGCCTTAACTCAACTGTGTTTTTAGCAATAAAAAAAGACTGCTGCGAACATTTCTGTTCACAACAGCCTTAAAATTACTTTTAGATTTTAAAGATTGACAGTATTATCTAAATGTGTTAAATTATTGCAGTAACAACCGTGTTGCAGGGTGGGCTGGCCTTCATTCTTTACAGAATGGAGGTGATGTCTATGAAGCATTTCGATTTTCAGGATTTAATGTCCTTTGGAATGTTTTTAATAGCGTTGCTTACATTCATCTTTAAGGTGTTAAAGTAACCTAATCACAAGACAACCACCCCCAACTTGACCGGAAAAGGGTGGTTATCTTTTTTTTAACTAAACTTACGGCCAACCCACCTTGTGGGCGGTTGTTCTTTGTATTTATAATATAACACAAATTTGCGCGTATTTCAAACTATTTATTGCCGGTGCTGCCAAAGCCGCCGCCGCGTACTGCGTCGGCGCTGTCGCCATCTGCCGTAAGGTATTTGTAAAAAATGCCCTGCGCCACGCGCTCGCCTTTTGCCAGGGTAATGTCGCTGCCAGTTGTGTTATACAAGCCCAGCATAATGTGCCCTTCGTTGTCCTCATTGTTATAATAATCGGCGTCGATAATGCCCACGTTGTTTACCAGCGCCAGGCCTTTTTTTACCGCCATGCTGCTGCGGATATGCACGCCTAAAAACTCATTGTCCTGCATATAGGCTTTCACGCCGGTCGGCACCATTTGCAGGGTATGCGCCTTAATGGTAACGTCCTGCGGCAGGCAGATATCGTAGCCTGCTGCCATTTTGGTCTTGCGTTCCGGCATGGGGAACTCCACGTCCGCATAAGCGGCAATTTTTTCAAAGCCACGTATTTTCATAATTACCCCCGTTATAAAAAATCCCGCCGAAAGTAATTCAGCGGGATTTAGTTTTTGCTTAAATTATTTGCTTAAGCCGCCTGCCAGCACTGCTTTGCGGGACAGGTTAATACGGCCTTTTTGGTCGATATCCGTTACTTTTACAACGATTTCGTCGCCGACGGAAACAACGTCCTCTACTTTGTTTACACGCTCGGTAGAAAGCTGGGAAATGTGCACCAAACCTTCTTTGCCGGGCAGAATTTCGACAAATGCGCCAAAGTTCATCAGGCGGGTAACCTTGCCGGTGTAAACTTTGCCGACTTCCGCTTCGGCGGTAATGCCGTTAATCATATCGATAGCTTTAGCGGCTTCTTCGCTGTTAACGGCGGCAATGTATACGCGGCCGTCTTCTTCGATATCAATTTTAGCGCCGGTTTCTTCAACAATCTTTTTAATGGTTTTGCCGCCGGGGCCAATGATTTTGCTGATTTTTTCGGGGTCAACGTGAATGGTGGTAATCTTCGGAGCGTATTTGGAAAGCTCTTTGCGCGGTTCGGAGATGCAGTCCATCATAATGCCCATGATGTGCTCGCGGCCGCGTTTAGCCTGTGCCAGCGCCTGCTGGAAGATTTCTTTGTTGATGCCGTCAATTTTAATATCCATTTGGATGGCGGTAATGCCGTTTTTGGTACCAGCAACTTTAAAGTCCATGTCGCCAAGAGCGTCTTCAAGGCCCTGGATATCGGTAAGGATGGTGAAATAATCGCCGTCTTTTACAAGGCCCATGGCTACGCCGGCAACAGGTGCTTTAATAGGCACGCCGGCATCCATAAGCGAAAGGGTGCTGGCGCACACGCTGCCCATAGAGGAAGAACCGTTAGATTCCAAAGTTTCGGAAACCAGGCGGATTGCATACGGGAATTCTTCTTCGGAAGGAATTACCGGCAAAAGCGCGCGTTCTGCCAATGCGCCGTGGCCGATTTCGCGGCGGCCCGGGCTGCGCAGCGGTTTGGTTTCGCCGACGCTGTACGGCGGGAAGTTATAGTGATGGATATAGCGTTTGTGCAGTTCTACGCCGAGCCCGTCAAGGGTTTGCGCTTCGCTGAGCGGCGCCAGCGCCAGTACGTTTAAAATCTGGGTTTGGCCGCGGGTAAACAGCGCGCTGCCGTGCGGGCGGGCAAGTAAGCCAACTTCGCAGGTTACAGGGCGCACCTCGTCCAGCGCACGTCCGTCCGGGCGGATTTTATCCACGGAGATGGTGCGGCGTACAATCTTTTTAACAAGTTTTTGGGTAATATAAGCAACGTCTTTGGCGTTATCCGGATATTTTTCCATAAACACATCGGCGATTTCGGCTTTAATGCGCGCCACGTTTTCTTCGCGTTCCAGCTTGTTAGCGTCCATCAGGGCGGCTTTCAGCTGTTCTGCGCCGTAGGCTTCAATTTCGGCTGCCAGTTCGGCAGGCGGCTCGTAAACGGGCACTTCCATTTTCGGCTTGCCCACTTCTGCCATGATTTGTTCCTGCCATTCAACCAGTTTTTTAATTTCTTCGTGCCCGAACCAGATAGCGTCGAGCATTTCGTCTTCGCTGATTTCTTTAGCGCCTGCTTCAACCATTAAAATAGCGTCTTTGGTGCCTGCAACGGCAAGGTTCAGGCGGCTAACTTTAGCCTGTTCAATGGTTGGGTTAATGATGTATTTGCCGTCAATCATGCCTACGCGCACACCGGCGATAGGGCCTTCAAACGGAATATCAGAAATGCAGAGCGCGCAGGATGCGCCAATCATTGCCGGGATATCCGGCGCGTTGTCCGGGTCTACGGAAACGGCGGTGGCAACAATCTGCACATCGTTGTGGTAGCCTTCCGGGAACATTGGGCGGATAGGGCGGTCGATAAGGCGGCTGGTTAAAATCGCGGTTTCAGCCGGGCGTCCTTCGCGTTTAATAAAGCCGCCGGGGATTTTACCCACAGCGTACATTTTTTCTTCAAAATCAACAGTCAAAGGGAAAAAGTCTACACCTTCGCGCGGTGTTTTGGTGCCGGTAGCAGCAACTACTACCGCAGTGTCGCCATAGCGCACTAATACTGCGCCGTTGGCCTGCTTGGCAATTTTGCCGATTTCCATCGTCAGCGTTCTGCCGCCAAGCTCAATGCTGTAACTATGCATTTTTTGTCCTCCTAAATTTCTCTCATTTTTTGGTTTACCTGCCATATATTCTACAACATTTTTTATTTTCCTTCACTATTTTTTACAAAATTTTTTTATTTTTTTCGCATTTTTTACGCAGCAAAAAGCCCCTGCCGCAAAAGCAGAGGCCTTGCTAAAACTATTCTATTTTTTCAAACATATTAGCGCCCATGCCGCACAGCGGGCATTTATAATTATCAGGCAAAGTTTCGCCTTCATATATATAGCCGCAAACCTTGCAGCGCCATTTATGCGCAGCTGCTTCCTGCGGTGCTGTTTCCGTTTTTTCCGCGCCAGGCGCGATATAGACGCCGCCCAAATCCGCACTGCGGTCAAAATATACGGTGTGCAGCATTTGTTCCGCCAGTTCGCTTAAAGGCTTGCCATAAAACTCGGCATACAGCGCTTTAAGTTCCGGGTTTTCGTGGCTTAAACGCAGCTGCATGCTGCTGTCGCGTTTATAAAGCCCTTCAATGCGTGCCGCACGCAGAGCATCGCCCTTGTATTCCCTGTCTTTAGGCTGCCCGCCCCCGCCGATGCAGCCGCCGGGGCACGCCATAACTTCTACAAAGTGGTAATTTGCCTCACCGGCTTTAATTTTTTCAATCAGTTTGCGGGCGTTGGCGGTGCCGTACACAACGGCAACTTTAACTTTGGTGCCTTCAATATCAACTTCCGCCTCGCGGATGCCGTCTATACCGCGCACAGGCTGCAAATCGTACAGCGCCTGCGGTGCGTCCTTGCCGGTGGCAAAGCAATATGCCGTGCGGATTGCCGCTTCCATTACGCCGCCGGTATTGCCAAAAATAACTCCTGCGCCGCTCGCCTGCCCCATCAGTTTATCATAGGCGCTGTCCTCCAGCGCGGCAAAATCAATGCCTTCGTCTTTCGCCAGCATCGCCAATTCGCGCGTGGTAATAACGTAATCCATGTCGCGCATATCTTCCATACCCAGGTAACGCCCCGCCGCGTTCATCTCGCTGCGGCGGATTTCAAACTTTTTGGCGGTGCAGGGCGTAACAGCTACGTTGACGATTTTGCGCGGGTCAATGCCCATCTTTTTGGCAAAATAGGTTTTAATGGTTGGCCCCTGCATGCCGATGGGGCTTTTAGCGCTGGAAATATGTGGCAGCATTTCGGGGTAATAAGTTTCGGCAAATTTTACCCACGCCGGGCAGCAGCTGGTAAACTGCGGCAGCGGCTTATCGCCTTTGGTAATGCGCTGCAAAAGCTCGCTTGCTTCTTCCACAATCGTCATATCGGCGGCAAAGTTGGTATCCAGCACATAATCTGCGCCCAGCTTACGCAAAAGCGCCACCATTTTGCCTTCCACAAAGCTGCCGCCGGGCATGCCAAACTCCTCGCCAAGCGCGATGCGCACGGATGGCGATGTACTGAAAATAACGATTTTATCCTTATCGCGGATTTCCGCCATTACCTGATACGCTTCTATTTTTTCGGTAATGCTGTCTGCCGGGCACACATTGGCGCACTGCCCGCAGTTAATGCAAATTGGCTTATCGCCCGTTGCCTTAAGGTCATAAGTGCCGCACACGCCGATATAATCGGTGCAGACCGTTTTGCAGCTGCCGCACTTAATGCACTTAAATTCCAAACGCTGAATGGAAGGATTATCCGGCTCGATAGCGACGCGGATATCCGTAAATTGATGTTTGCTCATAGCTGCCTCCTTTTGAATCTTCTTTAAAATAACTGCTGGTTTAATTATACCTTACAGCCAAAGAAAACTCAACAGAGTGCTAAAAGAAAACAATTATTTTTTGTAGTAATATTTGTAAGCGGCAAAAATCAGTATCGCCAGCGTAACCAGCACGGCTAAGCGCTCGCTGTGCTGCTGAAAATTAACAATGTCATGGCCGATAACGACTTCCAGCGCCGTGGACGGAAATTTGCCGATGAGGTTGGCGATAATATAATCGCGCGTCGATATCCTGCTGACAGCGCCAATCGCCGTTAAAATGCCGGATGGAAAGTACGGCAGCATCCTCGCCGCCGCCATCCACTGTAAGCCCTTGCGCCCGCTTAAATCGTCAATTTTAGTCAGCATCGGGCTTTTGGCAATCATCTTTTCCGCCGCGCCGCGGAACAAATAGCGCATCAGCCAGAAGCTGATAACGACGCCGGTTGTTTCGGCAAGCCACGAAATTAAAATGCCCAGCGGCAGGCCGAAAATCAGCCCGTTGGCGGTAGAGATAAAAATAGACGGAAACACGCTGCCGGCGTTGATTAAAACGTCCAGCACAAAGCTGATGAGCATTGCCCATGCGCCGAAAGAACGGAAGTATTCCGCCAGCGCTTCCACATCGCCGCTGATGGCAAGCGTAACCATTTTATTTACTTCTTCACCGGCAAACAGCCAGGTTAGCGCCGCACCGGCAGCAAAAATAAGAAGCGCCGCCGTTTTTGTTGCTTTTTCAGGGTTTTGGTACCATTTTTCTTCAGGCATTCGTTGCCTCCGTTACGAATTAAATATGCGTTTAAAACGCTCATCGAACTGCGCGTCCAGCACTTTGGTTATTGCCGCCGTCTGCGTGTGGTCTGCCAGCGTTTTTTTGGCAAGGGCGCGCGCATCGACGAGAACGTCCGTATCTTGAAGTATATCAGCAATATACAAATCAGGCAAGCCGTGCTGGCGCAAACCGAACAGCTGCCCTGCCCCGCGCAGTTTTAAATCCTGCTCGGCAAGATAAAAACCGTCGTTAGAAGTATGCAGCACATTAAGGCGCGCCAGCGTGTCCGGGCTGTCCGAATCCGTCAGCAGCACGCAGAAAGACTGCGCCTCGCCGCGCCCTACGCGCCCGCGCAGCTGGTGCAGCTGTGCCAGCCCGAAGCGGTCGGCGTTTTCGATAATCATCAGCGTGGCGTTGGGCACGTTAACGCCCACTTCGATAACAGTGGTGCTGATAAGCGCTTTAATTTTTCCGGCGGCGAAGTCTTCCATCACCGCTTCTTTTTCGGCGGGCTTCATTTTGCCATGCAGCAGCGCGCAGGGTATATCTTTTAAAAAGGTATGTTTAAGTTCTTCGTAAACTTCCGCTGCCGCGCGCACGCCGGGCATTTCGCCCGCTTCTATCACCGCGCAGACAATGTACGCCTGGTGCCCAGCTTTTATCTGCCGCACCATGCCGGCGTAAACTTCGCGGCGCTTGCCGCCGGTGTAGCACAGCGTTTGTATCGCCTTGCGTCCCGGCGGCATGCCTTTCATTACAGAAACGTCCAAATCACCGTACACCGTCAGCGCCAGCGTGCGCGGTATCGGCGTCGCCGTCATAACAAAAACGTCCGGCTCAAAAGCCGATTTGCTGGCAAGTTTGGCGCGCTGTTCTACGCCGAAGCGGTGCTGCTCGTCCGTAATTACCAGCGCCAGGCGCGCGAATGCAACGTCGTCCTGTATCAGCGCATGCGTGCCGACCAGCACCTGCAATTTGCCGCTTACCAAATCCTCCAGCAGTTCACGGCGGCGCACGCCTTTAACGCTGCTGGTTAAAAGGCCGCAGCTGATTCCGGCGGGTTCTAAAAAGCTTTGCAGTGTTTCGTAATGCTGCTGCGCCAAAATTTCCGTCGGCACCATAATACACCCCTGGTAGCCATTTTCCGCAGCTTTGGCAAGCGCCAGCGCCGATACCACGGTTTTGCCGCTGCCAACATCGCCCTGCAAAAGCCTGTGCATGGGCTTTTTATCCTGCATATCCAGGCTGATGTCATGCCACGCCGTTTGCTGCGCTTCTGTAAGTTTAAACGGCAGCTGCGCCAGCACCTTTTGCAAAAGCTCGCCATCCGGCGCCATTTTAATGCCGCTGCGCATGCTTTTAACTTTGCTGCGGTAATACAAAAGCCCGCACTGCAATAAAAACAGTTCTTCAAAAATAAAACGGCTGCGCGCCCGTGCCAGTTCCGCAAAACTTACGGGAAAGTGAATGTTTTTAATGGCATCTAAACGCGGCGGCAGCCGGCGCGCTTCTATCACCTGCTG
The DNA here is from genome assembly GCA_019417125.1 of Phascolarctobacterium sp. GTDB lineage: Bacteria > Bacillota > Negativicutes > Acidaminococcales > Acidaminococcaceae > Fusicatenibacter_A. Next base: position 8,755 of record DXVZ01000046.1, on the reverse strand, counting down.
CGGCAGCGATTCCGGCAGATATTCCTCTGCCATAGCCAGCGCCGTTTTAACGGCTGTACGCACGTTCTGCTGCGTCAGCGCGCCGCTTAAGGCGTACACAGGCAAAATTCCCGGTGCCGCCGCTTCTTCGCCGTCTTTTAAAATCTGCACGTAAGCATCCGTTACCATTTTGGCGCCGTGCCCTGGCTGCACTTTGCCGTCCACCAGCAGCTGCGTGCCCGGTTTAAAATTGCGCGTTTGAAAACGCTGGTGCGCGAACATATACAGCTCGGCAAAGCCGGTTGCGTCTTTTAGCGTTACCAGCGTATAGCGCATACGCCGTGCGGAAATCCTGTCTGCCACGCGGTAGACCTCCGCGCGGAACAGCTGCTTTTCGCCGTCAGCCGTCAGTTCCGCAATGGTTTTAACTTTGCTTTGGTCCACATAAGCGCGTGGGTAACGGTTCAGCAAATCGCCGATGGTAAAGATATTTAAATTTGCAAAATCAGCCGCTTTTTTGGGCCCAATGCCCTTTAATTTTGTAACCGGCTCCTGCCACCACATAAAATCACACTGCCAATCTAAAAATAACTTGCTTTTAATCTCATTCTATGGTATGATACTTCTGTTAAATTTGTAACTGATGCTGGAATTACGTTAAGGAGGTGGGACTCATGGCATCCATTTGCGAAGTTTGCGGCAAAGGTATTCAAGCTGGTTGTAACGTCAGCCATTCCAATAGACATTCTAAACGCGCTTGGAAACCGAACATTCAGCAAGTAAGAGCCGTTGTAAACGGTTCTGTAAAACGTATTAACGTTTGCACCCGTTGCTTGCGTTCCGGTAAAGTTAACCGCGCTATCTGATTGTTACGGATTATAAAAGAAGCCTGATACCTTGGTATTTGGCTTCTTTTTTATTTAGCTGAACGCCAATTAGAAATTAAGCAAAGGTGCAGTTTCTAATTGTGCCGGCGAAGCTGCGCAAATTTTGCGATTGAAGAACTATCAAATTTGCGAACCGAAATGCTGCAACGATATCTAAATTTTAATAAAAGTATCTTAAATAAAACTATAATACAGAAAACGGTATAACACAAAGTTATACCGTTTATTTTTTATCTTCTTGAGCGGGCAATTTCCGCCGGTTCCCAGCCGCGGCACTGCATAAAATCAAGCAGCTGCCCTGTAAAATACAGCGGCTTTTTGCGCAGGCTGCGTATATCGGGCGCACCCAGCAAAAGCATCAGCGTCCGCAATTCTTCTTCGGCGCGCGTAATTACCTGCGCCGCTGCGTCCGCTCCTTCGTTAACTGCTGCTGCCAGCACGCTGCCTGCCATGCCCACCATGTCAGCGCCCAGCGCCAATGCTTTGGCGGCGTCCATGCCGCCGCGCATACCGCCCGCTGCCGCAATATAACCGTCCGCGCCGCACACTCCGCCTGCTTCCAACAGCGTCTGCGCCGTATTAAGCCCCCAGCCGTTTAACAGCTGCGTACCGCCGTAGCGCTCCGCTTCAATTGCCGGAAAGTTAGTGCCGCCCGCGCCGCCTACGTCAAAACAGGTAAAGCCCGCCTTTAACAGCTGCTTAACCTGCCGCGCCGCCATGCCGCAGCCGGTTTCCTTAACAATCACCGGCACCGGGGATTTATCCAGTATGCGCTGCATATTGGCAAACAAGCCTTTAAAATCGCGGTCGCCCTCGGGCATAATCAGCTCCTGCGCCGGGTTTAAATGGATTTGCAGGGCATCGGCGTCAACCATGCGCACGGCTTCTACAGCTTCTTCCGGCGTCGCCAGCGCGCTGGTATTGGCAAAAACAATGCCTGCCGGGTATTCCTCGCGCACTACCTGGTAGCTTTGGTAATTAGCGCCTGTTTTTACCGAACCGTACTGCGAGCCTACGGCGATAGCCGCACCGGCTTTTTTTGCCGCCTGCGCCAAACGCCGGTTAATTTCCGTAACGGCGCCTGCGCCGCCCGTAACGGCGTTGATTAAAAACGGCGATAAAAGCAGAATGCCGCCGAACCGTGAGGAAAGGTCGATATCCTGCGGATTAAGCTCCGGCAGGCAGTTATGCACAAAATGTACGTCCTCCATGCCGTTGGTGCGGGGACCGTCACCAAGCTTCAGCGCATATTTGATATGATCCAGTTTCCTCTGTTCACGCGACATTCATTACCACCGTAAAATTATTTTAAAGTTTCCAGCTGTTCGGAAAGGTCAAGGGTCAGTTCCGGTTTGTTGTTAAGGTAAGCACTGTATTCTGCTTTTTCTTTTTCTTTGGCAGCTTTGGCAATGCTCAGGCCAACTTTTTTGTGTTCCATATCTTTTTTGATAACTTTAACAACAACTTCCTGGCCGATTTCCAAAACGTCTTCCGGTTTTTCAACGCGGGTATCGGCAATTTCGGATACATGTACAAGGCCTTCTACCCTGTCGGTTACTTTAACGATTGCACCGAAAGGCAGGAAGCGGGTTACGATGCCTTTAACGATTGCGCCTTCCGGCAGAGCGTTGGCTTCGGTTACCCACGGATCTTCCTGGGTAGCTTTAATGCTGAGCGCAACACGTTTGTTTTCGCGGTCGATTTTCTTAACCAGTACGGTAACTTCGGTGCCGGGTTCAAAATCTTTCGCTTTAACGTTGCGGTCCCAGGAAAGTTCGGTGTTGTGTACAAGCCCTACCAGGCCTTTGCCTACTTCTACAAACAGGCCGAAATCAGCAATGCGCAGAACTTTGCCCGGTACTACAGTGCCTTCTTCTACGCTGTTGTAAGCTTCTTCTTCAGCTGCTTCGCGTGCTGCTGCGCGTTCTGCGGCTCTGGCAGCTTTAGCTTCGCGCCAAGCCTGTGCTTTTGCTTCGCGTTCTGCGCGCAGCAAATCGCGGCGGGAAACTACCAGGCGTTTTTTAGCTGCGTCAACTTCGATAATTTCAGCTTCCAGTTCCTGGCCGATGTACGGGGTGAAATCCTCAACGCGGCGCAGTTCAACGTGGGATGCGGGCATAAAGCCTTCCACGCCTTCAACTGCAACGGCAAGGCCAACGATGTTTTTCTGGCGGTTTTTAATTACGCGCAGAACTTTAACGGTAGCCGGGCGTTTTTCGCCTTCAGCCAGTTCGGGAACGTTTTTCCATGCAGCATCCTGTTCGGCACGGATTTTAGAAAGGCGTACAAAATCGTCTTTGGAAGTGCCGGGAATAACCTTAGCTTCCACTTCGTCGCCTACGTTAATGGTTTTTGCAACTTCATCGGGATCTCCGGCTGCCCATTCGCTGTAAGAAATGGCGCCTTCCTTCATATAGCCAAAGTCTACATAAACTTCATCCTTATCTTTTTGAATAACAGTTGCCTTCACGATTTTTCCGGGATAAATGTCATTGTCCTCCCAACTCTGTTCCAGCATGCTTCCAAAATCCATGTTTTCCATGTTTTCCATTACAAATAAAGCCTCCTTGATTAATCGGTCCGGCGTCGAAGCACCGGCCGTTATGCCTATTTTGGCGCATCCGCGAAACATCTCCGGTTGTAATTCCGCAGCCGTTTCGATATGGTATGCGATTTTACAGCGCTGCGACACAATATCATATAAATGCCTTGTGTTGGCGCTGTTTTTACCGCCGATAACGACAAACGCATCAACTTCGTCCGCAAGTTTTCTTGCAGCTGCCTGCCGCTCGCTCGTCGCATTGCAGATGGTTTTTTCTACTTTGTACTCTCCAGGCCGTTCCTTCTGGATTGCGGCCAGCAATTCTTCAAATTTTGCCAGCTCAAAAGTGGTCTGGATTGTGACTCCATATTTATCTGCAACGGGTATACCGGCAATATCTTTATTATATTCTACTATTATAGCATTTTTTCCTGCCCATGCCGAGATACTTTTTACTTCAGGATGATTTTTTTCTCCGATAATTATCACAAAGTACCCTTCATCGGCAAGTTTTTTAGCTTTTAACTGCGCCGCGCGCACATGCGGGCAGGTTGCGTCGCAGATTTTTAAGCCTTTCTGCTCCGCTGCGGCGTAAATTTCGGGGCCAACGCCGTGCGAACGGAATATTACTTTATCGCCAGCGTTAAACTCGTCAAGGCTTTCTTTGCAGTCCACGCCGCCTGCCGCCAGTTCCGCAATCAGCTGCGGATTATGGATAAGCGGGCCGAGCGTCGCCGCGCGCCCTTCTTTGCCGCATTCCCCGCGCGCCAGTTCCACGGCGCGCTTAACGCCGTAGCAAAAACCGCACGGTTCGGCTACAAACACCTGCATCTTACTTCACTCCCTGCAGAGCTTTAATGTCTGCCGTTAATTTATCTGTTAAGTCCTGCAAAACTTCTTTGTTAAGCGCCACCTGCGGAAAAGGCACGGGGCTGCCGAACCTTACCACAACCTTGGGCCACAGCCTGCCGCAGCGCTTAATATCCGTGCCGCTTACAGCCGTCGGTACAATAGTGGCATTGGTTTTGCCTGCCATCATCAGCGCGCCGGGCTCCAGCTTGCCCAAATGCCCGGTTTTGCTGCGCGTGCCTTCGGGGAAGATTGCCAGCACTTCGCCGCTTTGCAGAATTTCAATTCCATGTTTAATGGCTGCCCTGTCCGCGCCGCCGCGCCTAACAGGAAACGCACCCAGTGTTTTATAAATGTAACCCAGCACCGGCACAAACAGTTCCTGCTTTGCCATAAAATGCACCTTGCGCGGTGCCGCCACGCCAATGACGGGCGGGTCGAGCAGGCTTAAATGGTTGCTGGCAATAACCAGCGCCCCGGTTTTGGGAATGTTTTCCGCACCGTATACTTCCAGCCGCAGAAAAATTTTAAACAAAAATCCCAGTACAACGTCCAAAAAGGAATACAGCATCTTATTTCTCCCGTACTGATTTTAAAATATGCTCCGCCACTTCGTCAATCGTCATGTCAGAGGTATCAAGGTATTCCGCGTCCTCCGCCTGGCGCAGCGGGGCAATTTCGCGCTCGCTGTCCTGCTTATCGCGGGCGGCAATCTGCTGTTCCAGTTCTTCAAGGTTCACTTGTCCGCCCTTGGCAAGCATTTCCTTGTAGCGGCGCAGGGCGCGCTCCTTAACGCTGGCGGTTAAAAATATTTTTACCTGCGCATGTGGGAACACCACCGTGCCAATGTCGCGCCCGTCCATAACCACGCCGCCGGCTTCGCCCATACGGCGCTGCTGGTTCACCATTTCCTCGCGCACGCCGCCCACGGCGGACACTTTAGAAACGATTGCTGTTACCTCCGGCGAGCGGATGGCGTCCGTTACTTCTACGCCGTCCACAAACACGCGGTTGACGCTGGCTTCTGGCTTAAAGGTAATTACCATTTGGCGCGCCAGTTTTTCTGCCAGCTCCGGGCTGAAAGGCTGGCCCGTCTGTAAAAACTTCCACGCAACGGAACGGTACATGGCACCGGTATCAATATAAATGTAAGCAAGTTTGCCTGCGACCAGTTTGGCAATAGTGCTTTTGCCCGCGCCAGCCGGCCCGTCAATGGCAATAACCGGTTTTTGTGAATTCATTTTATCCCCACCTGTTTTTATATTTGTGCGGCAAACGTGCCTGCGGCAAAGCCTGTCGAAAACGCCGCCTGCAAATTATAGCCGCCTGTATAGCCGTCGATGTCCATAACTTCGCCCGCGATAAACAAACCGCCAACCAGCTTGGAAGCCATGGTTTTCGGGTCAATCTCTTTTAAGCTTACGCCGCCTGCCGTAACAATCGCCTCCGCTATCGGGCGTGTGCCGGTAATGGGCAGCATAAACGCTTTTAACGTATCAACAAGGCGCTGGCGCTCGGCACGCGAAAGCTGGTTGACGAATTTTTCTTCATCGATAAACGCCGCGTCCAGCACCGGGCTGATTAACCGCTGTGGCAGTAAATCTTTCATGCCGTTTGCCATTTGTTTACGGCTGTACAGCACAAAATCGCGCTGCAAGCGCGCGTCCAGCTTCTCTTTATCAAGCGCCGGTTTTAAATCAATGGCAAGTTCCACATCCTGCGCGCCGTTTTGAAACGCATCTGCCACGCATTTGCTCAGCGAAAGGATTATCGGGCCCGATACGCCGAAATGCGTAAACAGCATCTCGCCAAATTCCGCGCCGATTTTTTTGCCGTCAGCGTACACCGTGCCTTCGATATTGCGCAGGCTTAAGCCCTGCAAACCGGCAATGTACGGCGAATCGCTTTGCAGCGGCACCAGGCTTGGCACCAGCGGCACAATGGCATGCCCCAGCGCTTTGGCAAGTTTTACGCCGCTGCCGTCGCTGCCCGTGCCGGGGTAGGAGGAGCCGCCCGCCGCCAAAATAACAGCGTCCGCGCTGTAAGTTTTGCCATCAGCCGTTACCACGCCGGTAACTTTGCCGCCAGCGGTGCTGATGCTTTTAACCTTGCAGTCTGTCAACAGTTTGCCGCCATAGTTAGTATAAATTTTAACCAGCGTCTCCACAACGTCCGCCGCCTTATCGCTGACCGGGAACACCCTGCCCCCGCGCTCCACTTTGGTCGGCAAGCCGTTGTCCTCCAGCAGCTGCACAATATCCTGGTTGGTAAAGCGGCGCAGTGCACTGTTTAAAAAGCGCCCGTTGCCGGGAATGTTTTTAATAATCTCCTGCAAATCGCAGTTATTGGTAATATTACAGCGCCCCTTGCCGGTAATAAGCATTTTTTTACCGGGGCGGCGCATTTTTTCTAAAATTAAGGTTTCCGCACCGTTCTGCGCGGCGGCAATGCCTGCCAAAAGCCCGGCGGCGCCTGCGCCGATAATAACTACTTTAGCCATTTAACAGCGCCGCCTTTTTTAAGCTTTCTGCTTCCGCTTCGCTAAGTTCGCGCATTTTTCCCTTGCCCAAGCCTTTTAGGCTGAGCGTGCCGAACTTAATGCGTTTAAGGTTGCGCACCGGGAAGCCGATGTAATCGCACATACGGCGTATCTGCCTGTTGCGCCCCTCATGGATGGTTATATCAAACAAGGTCATGTTTCTTGCGTGGTCATATTCCAAAAGCGTCACTATTGCAGGGGCAGTCATCCCGTCCTCCAGCTTAACGCCCATGCGCAAAAGGTCAAGTTTTTGCTGCGGCACAATGCCGGGCACGCCCACGCGGTAGGTTTTGTTCACCTCGCGGCTGGGGTGCGTAAGCCCCTGTGCCAGCGCACCGTCGTTGGTCAGCAGCAGCAGGCCCTCGGTGTTGTAATCCAGCCTGCCAACAGGAAACACGCGCTGCGGCAAATCTTTAACAAAATCGGCAATGGTACGCCTGCCCTGCGGGTCGTTCATAGTCGTTACCACGCCGCGCGGCTTGTAAAACAGGTAATACGCCTTACGCTCGCGCTTAATGGGCTTGCCGTCCACGGTAATAAAGCATTTTTCGTCAACTTTGGTGCCCAGTTCCTTAACTGTTTTGCCGTTAACTTTTACCCTGCCGCCCAGTATGTATTTTTCTGCTTCACGGCGCGAAGCTACGCCCGCCGCCGCCAGCACTTTCTGTAAACGTTCTTCCATTAAATTTCTCCGTCGTTTTGTTTTGTACTGCCATCGCCGCCAAGGCTGTCCAGCAGTGAAATCTGCTCCGGCCCGCTGCCATCGTCCTCCGGCAGCGCCGGCAAATCCTCCAGCGAGTTCAGCCCGAAAGTCAGCAAAAATTTATCAGTCGTTGCGTAAAGTATCGGGCGTCCCAGCGCTTCCTTGCGCCCGGCTTCGCAAATCAGCCCGTATTCCAGCAGCGTGTTGACAACGCCGTCAACCTTTACGCCGCGGATGGCTTCCATCTCGCCGCGCGTTACAGGCTGCTTAAAGGCGACAATCGCTAAAGTTTCCATCGCCGCCGCCGATAATTTTACCTCCTGCACGCGCTCCAGCTGTTTTAACAGCGCGTAGTGCTGCGGTTTGGCGCACAGCTGGTAGCCGCCAGCCACTTTGCGCAGGCACAGGCCGCGGTTTTCTTCGTTATAGCTTTCTTCCAGCATAGTTAAAAGCTCCCACACCTGCGGCTTATCAAGCTGCATTACACCGGCAATCTGCGCCACTGAAAGCGGCTCGCCCGCCGCAAACAGCAGGGCTTCCAGCGAACCCAGCAAATAATCATGAAACATTGTTTTCGCCCTCCCGGTGCAGGAAAATATATATCGGCGCAAAAGGCTGCGTCTGCGTAATATTGATAACGTTCAGTTTTAAAAGTTCCAGCACCGCCAAAAAACCGGCAATTTTTTCGCTGCGCGACCCGGTGCTGCAAAAAACCTCTTTAAATTCCACGCCGTTTAAACGCCGCTTTAACAGGCTGACTATTTCCGCCATTTTTTCCTGCACGCTGAACTCCTGCCGCTCAATAAAAGCGGTGGTTTCGCGCCCGGCAGCCAGCAGCGCCAAAAGGCTTTTTACCAAATCGCTTGCCTGGTACTGCGCAATGCTGCGGTTAATTTTGCCTTCGGCAAGCGGCTTGCGGTAAATGTAACGCTCTGCCGCCGTTTTCATCTCTGCCAGTTTTGCCGCGCACGCCTTAATGCGGCGGTACTCAATCAGCATCTCTACCAGCATAGCGCGCGGGTCGGCTTCCTCATCGTCCGTTTCCGGCTCCGGCTTGGGCAGCAGCATGCGCGATTTAATCTGCAAAAGCGTCGCCGCCATTACCAAAAACTCGCTGGCAATTTCCATGTCAAACTCCGCCATGGCGGATAAATAAGCAATGTACTGCTCCGTTATCTCCGCGATGGGGATATCGTAAATATCTATTTTATCTTTTTCGATTAAATGTATTAAAAGGTCCAGCGGGCCTTCAAAAT
>DXVZ01000045.1 GCA_019417125.1 Phascolarctobacterium sp. | reverse complement strand
GCTTTTAAGCGTCAGCTGCATTAATCCGCGCGACTTTACGCACGATAAGCACCGCACGGTTGACGATTCGCCTTTTGGCGGCGGCGCGGGCATGGTGCTGAAGCCGGAACCTTTTGTGGCGGCTATCCGCAAAGCGAAAGAAGAACTGCCGGACGCGCGTGTAATTGCACTGTGCCCAGGCGGCAGAACTTTAAAACAAAGTATTGTGGAGGATTACGCCCATGCCGGTCAGGATTTAATTTTTGTGTGCGGCCATTATGAAGGTTTTGACGAGCGTATTTTTAACTGGGTGGACGAAAAACTTTCTGTCGGCGATTACGTTGTGACGGGCGGCGAGCTGCCTGCGCTGATAGTGCTGGATGCCGTAGCAAGGTTTATTCCCGGAGTGTTGGGTAAAATGGCAAGCGCGGAAGAAGATTCGTTTTCGACCGGGCTTTTGGAATACCCGCAGTACACGCGCCCAGTGGAGTTTGAAGGCTTAACGGTGCCGGAAGTGCTGCGCGGCGGCAACCACGCGCTGATTGCCAAATGGCGGCGTAAGCAGTCGCTTAAAGCTACCTATTTGCACCGCCCGGATTTGCTGCCGGATAAATTCGAGAAAGCCGATGCCAAACTGATGGCGGAAATTAAAGCAGAACTGGCTGGTGAAGATAATGGCTGATTTGTATTTGGGGCTTGTGCATTACCCAATTTATAACAAGCACATGAAAGTTATCGCCACCGCCGTTACCAACTTTGATATCCACGATATTTCCCGCACGGCGCGGACGTATGACGTTAAAAAATATTTTTTAATCCATCCGCTGAAAGTGCAGGAAGGTATTATCAAAAAAATCATCAGTTACTGGCAGCACGGTTTTGGGCAGGTGTATAACCCTGACCGCAGCGAGGCGCTGAGCCGCGTGGAATATCAGGCGGACATTGCTTCAGTGATAGCCCGCATTAAAGAACTGACTGGCAAAGAACCAATAACAATTACTACCGACGCCAGAGTTTATCCCAATACTATTACC
>DXVZ01000044.1 GCA_019417125.1 Phascolarctobacterium sp. | reverse complement strand
ATGCTGGAGTTTTTGAATGAAGTTGATGCGTTTGTGTGGGGGCCGCCGCTTTTGTGCCTGTTGGTGGGTACCGGTATTTGGCTGACTATCAGGCTGAATTTAATTCAGGTTTTGCGTTTGCCGCTTGCTTTACAGCTTATTTTTAAGGCGAAGAACGAAGGACACGGCGATGTTGACAGCTTTAAAGCGTTGTGCACGGCGCTGGCTGCTACCGTAGGCACTGGCAACATTGTAGGTGTGGCAACGGCAATTAAAGCCGGAGGCCCAGGCGCGCTGTTTTGGATGTGGATGGCGGCGTTCTTCGGTATGGCTACCAAATATGCCGAAGGTGTGCTGGCGGTTAAATACCGTACTATCGACGCTAACGGCAATATCGGCGGCGGCCCGATGTACTACATCGAAAAAGGGCTTGGCAAAAGCTACCGCCCGCTGGCTATTTTCTTTGCTGTTGCCGGTACAATTTGCGCCTGCTTTGGCAGCGGTACTTTTGCGCAGGTAAACTCCATCGTAGAAATCACTAATATCAGCGCGGATATTCCTATTGTTTATACGGCGGTAATACTTACCGTTTTGGTTGCGGTTATTACGCTGGGCGGCTTGCAGAGCATTGCCAAGGTTGCCGATAAAATTGTGCCGTTTATGGCAGTTTTGTATGTTGTAACTACGCTGGGCATTTTGTTCGCTTTCCGCGAGGCGCTGCCGGGTGCTGTTGCCATGGTTCTGCACGATGCTTTTACCGGCACGGCGGCAACGGGCGGCTTTTTAGGCGCTACGATGATGTTTGCGATGCGCAATGGTATTGCCCGCGGTTTATTCTCTAACGAATCCGGTTTGGGCAGCGCGCCGATTGTAGCGGCGGCGGCAAAAACCAAATGGCCTGCTGAACAAGGGCTTATTTCCATGACCGGTACTTTTATTGATACCATCATCATCTGCACCATGACAGGTTTGACGCTGATTGTTTCCGGCGTATGGCAGGGCGATTTAAATGGCGCGGCAATGACGCAGAGCGCGTTTACCATGGTGTTCCCGGTATTCGGCAACCTGCTTTTGATGATTGGCTTGGTGCTGTTTGCCTTTACCACCATTTTGGGCTGGAACTATTATGGCGAACGCTGTATAGCATATCTGTTGGGCGTAAAAGCCATTATTCCATACCGCTTGTTCTTTATCGCCATGGTTGGCTGCGGCGCGTTTTTAAAACTGGAAATGATTTGGATTATCGCCGATATCGCCAACGGCTTAATGGCGCTGCCTAACCTTATCGCACTGTTGCTGTTAACGGGCGTAATAGTTAAAGAAACCAAGCTGTACTTTAAGCATCTTGAAGAAAACAAAGATTATTTAAAATAAACTGTTTGCATAAAACGCTTGCATTTATTAAAGTTTGTGTTACAATAGTTAAAACAGCATATTGCAGTGGATGAAGCATATGGGAGAAGAATTTTTCTACCGAAGGAGTAAACTCTCAGGTGCCGGGTTACCGGTGAGAACCGTATGTGGACACATCTCTGGAGAATCCCACCAATGGGTGCCGAAGGTGCACGGGGCATAGCGCCCCTTATCTCTCAGGCCAAAGGACAGAGCTTTTAAGCGTGAATAATATTTTTATTATTTTCCTGCTTATTATTGCCGCCGGATTTGGGATTTGTCCGGCGGTTTTTGTTTTTATTTTACAGGGAAGAAGGAGAAAAAATTGTTTAACAATGAAGAGGTAATTGCGTTATTGAACACGATTGATACGTTTGTGTGGGGGCCGCCGCTTTTGGTGCTTTTGGTAGGCACCGGCATTTGGCTGACAATCCGTTTAAAGCTGCTGCAGGTTTTTAAACTGGGCGATGCTTTAAAACTTATTTTTTCGGCTAAAAACGATGGGCACGGCGACGTTAACAGTTTTAAGGCGCTGTGCACGGCGCTGGCTGCTACGGTTGGCACGGGCAACATTGTAGGTGTGGCAACGGCAATTAAAGCGGGCGGCCCTGGCGCGCTGTTTTGGATGTGGATGGCAGCGTTCTTTGGCATGGCAACCAAATATGCCGAATGTTTGCTGGCTGTAAAATACCGTACGGTGGACGGCAACGGCAATATTTCCGGCGGCCCGATGTATTACATTGAAAAAGGTATGGGTAAAAAATATAAACCGCTGGCAATTTTATTTGCCGCTTTTGGCGTGCTGTGCGCATATTTCGGCATCGGTACTTTTGCGCAGGTAAATTCAATCGTTGAAATTACGCAGATTACGGCAGGTATTCCGGTAACTTACACCGGCATCGCCATTACAGTGCTGGTTGCGGTTATTACTATCGGCGGCCTGCAAAGCATTGCTAACGTAGCTTCTAAAATTGTACCGCTTATGGCGGTGCTGTACCTGTTAACAACGGTGGGCATTTTGTGTGTGTTTGCAGACCAGCTGCCTGGTGCGTTTGCCAGCGTTATTGACGGCGCGTTTACCGGTACTGCTGCCACCGGCGGCTTTTTGGGCGCAACAGTTATGATGGCAATGCGCAACGGCGTTGCCCGCGGCGTTTTCTCTAATGAATCCGGTTTAGGCAGTGCGCCGATTGTAGCGGCGGCGGCAAAAACCAAATGGCCGGCTGAGCAGGGGCTTGTTTCTATGACTGGTACTTTTATTGATACTATTATTATTTGCAGCCTTACCGGCTTAACTTTGATTGTAACCGGCGTATGGAAAGGCGACCTTAACGGTGCGGCGATGACAGAACAGGCATTTTCTATGGGTTTGCCGACATTTGGCAGCTTACTTTTGCTGATTGGCTTAGTGCTGTTTGCCTTTACCACCATTTTAGGCTGGAATTATTACGGCGAGCGCTGCGTTGAATACCTCATCGGCGTTAAAGCAATTTTGCCGTACCGTATTATTTTCATTATCCTTGTTGCCTGCGGTCCGTTTTTAAAGCTGGAAGCAATTTGGATTTTGGCGGATATCGTTAACGGCTTAATGGCAATACCTAACCTTATCGCGCTGCTGGCATTGAGCGGCGTAGTTGTTGCCGAAACAAAACTGTACCAGCAGCATTTAAAAGAAACAAAAGCCAGGGAAAAGGCTTGACTTTTAACAGCTGAAACGGTATAATATACGTTGTGTTCGGGGCGTGGCTCAGCTTGGTAGAGCACCTGTCTTGGGAACAGGGGGTCGCAGGTTCGAATCCTGCCGCTCCGACCAGATAATAAATTATATTGCGGGTGTAGTTTAGTGGTAAAACCTCAGCCTTCCAAGCTGATGTTGTGGGTTCGATTCCCATCGCCCGCTCCAAATGGTTCAGTAGCTCAGTTGGATAGAGCAACGGCCTTCTAAGCCGTGGGTCGGGG
>DXVZ01000043.1 GCA_019417125.1 Phascolarctobacterium sp. | reverse complement strand
CTTCCACATAGCTGCCCTGGCGGCGCACTAATGCGTTTAAGCGCGCCAGCAGTTCCGCCACCGCAAACGGTTTAACCAGGTAATCATCCGCACCGGCATTAAGGCCCGTAACCTTGTCGTCCAGCGTGTCGCGCGCCGTCAGCATTAAAATTTTGCCCTGGTACTCATCCTCGCGCAGCAGGCGGCACACTTCCATGCCGTCCATAACGGGCATCATCCAATCCAGCACCAGCACGTCGTAACTATCGGCATAGCACTCGTTGTAGGCAGCTTTGCCGTCTGTTACCCACTTAACATTAATTTTATTTTTACTTAAAATATTTTTAAGCATTTTGCCAAGATTCAAATCGTCTTCAGCCAGCAAAATTTTCATAAAATCACCCGCTTTTTAATTGCAATATAGCCGCCCAACCTTAAAATAAACTGAAATTAAACTTAATTTTTACTTATGGCAAAATCTGCCTGCTTAATCTTTATTATAGCGGCAGACGGCACGCCCTGTAAACAGCAAAGCCCCGCCATACGGCAGGGCTTAAAACTTACTTCAGCAGCGCTTTTACTTCGTCCGCTTTAATGGTTATAAACTTTTTAACGGTGTACAGGCTTTCGCGCCCGCGGCATTCCCAAAACAGCGCCACATCAAAATCCGGCAGCCCAGCGACGGCTTCGGCAAGGCTTGCTCCATGCATCGGGGTCAGCTCAAACTTAACGGTCATGGTTCTATTGCCGCCTTTGGGCATTACCAGCGCTTCAAAATAATCATCATCGCGCGGTACGTCTTTTAAATTAATTTTGCCGCGCACCAGCGCCTTGTCGTACTGCTCCTGCGGCAGGTAAATACGGGGGAAGGCGTCCAGCACCAAGCCTTCGTCGCCGCCTTCGTTGGTAAAAGGCACATCTACGCTGAAGCACAGCTTTCCGTCGGTTTTAGCGGTCAGCTCCGCCTGCGTGCGTTTGGCAACGTCAAATACAAATTTATGCTTCGGCTGCATGGCAATAAATACAGCCACAGCCACTACGCCCAGCAGGAAAAGCCCGGCGATAATTTCAATAACTAACAGCATCACAAGCCCTCCTTATTTGGCATAGTTTTTAATAACAACAATCGGCGTTTTCTGGCTGCCATTGCCAAAGGGGTTGTCAATCAAAATTTTGGCAACCTTGTCGGGGTCAACGCCCTCGCTCCAGCCCAAAACAGCGGCGCGCTTTAAATCGTTAACATCGGCAATAGCCGCGCCGTAAGCTCCGGTTGCTTTTTTTATCGCTTCACTTACTTTGTGCGGCTCAAACGGTCCGTAGACAATGTGCTTGTCATACGGCGGCATAGTACCGGTAACATCGTCAATCAGGCGTGCCTGGTAACCCGCCATTTGGTAAAATACGCCGCGCTTGCCCACGCATTTAGCGGCAAAACCGCAAATAACGGCAATAATTACCTTCATCGCGCCCCCAGCGTCCAAAAGCGCCTGCATGCTGTACCAGCCGCTGATGCTACCCTTGGCAGGGAACAAATGGCACAGCGTTTTAGCCAAAAAGCTTGGTTTAAAATCTTCGCAGCGTTTGGCACCGTCCTGCGTAATGGCTGTCTCTTATACACATCTCCG
>DXVZ01000042.1:11733-21786 GCA_019417125.1 Phascolarctobacterium sp. | reverse complement strand
AGCTTATATTTTTATGTATTTAACCAATCTTTTTGAGTAAATTGCCTATAAACTTTACATAAATTAAGCCGCCATATATACAAACTTCTCCGTCAATGATATAATAAAATTGAAGCACGATAGTCCGCGCGGGGGGGAATTGCGTACCTGTAATTTCTCTCCGTAAATCTCCTCCCGTCAAAAATGGGAGGAGATTTTATTATGCGCAAAAGTTTACGTTACAAAATCTTATTATCTGTTTTAGGAATAACAAGCCTGTATGTTTTTTATAACCCTGTTGCTTCAGCCATTACATATGAAGGCAACCGCTTAAACGGTGAAGGCGCTCCAATAACCATAACTGACAATAAAATAATTATTGGTAACCAAATAAAAGAATTAGAGCTACCACTTTTTGTATATGGTAACGATTTAGATAACGGCAACGCCAATAATAACCAGGTAATTACTAATAACAGCCAAATCTCAGTAGTTTATGGCGGACGTGGTATAAATGCCGATAATAACGACGTTACACTAAATCACGGTAGTGATGCTGTTTATGTTATTGGTGGTTATTCAAACGCAAGTGAAGATAAACCCGGTGATACCAACGGTAATACTATTACCATAAACGAAAGCACAGTTACAAACGTTATCGGCGGGCAATCTCAATACGGCTATGCTAATAATAACATAGTTATAATAAATAATAGCACCATAGAAAATAGCCTATCTTCTGATATTATTGGCGGTTATGCGCCACAAGGGAAAAGTGCAACGGGCAATACCGTTAAAATAATTGGCAACTCTAATATAGAAAATGCCAGTATATATGGTGGTAGAAGCGATAGCGGTAATATAGATGGACTTACCGGCAACACTCTTATCCTTGATGGCTGGAGCGGCAGCACAAAATCAGTAAAAAATTTTAATGATATTAATTTTGAAAACGTTAACTGGAATAACGGCGGCACAGTGCTTAACATTACCGCTAATGATAAGAAAAACGCGCTCGCCAACACCAACATTAACCTTAACAGCCTTAATTTTGCTGGCGGTGCGGAACTTACAACCGGTGAAAGTATGACTATTATCAACGGCAACGATTCAAGTAACGATTTAGGTATCGGCACAGGTACAGGCAAAGTTGACGTTTTAAGTAACTTTACAGCAGGCGTGGCAATTGAAGGAACGGGAATGGCAGAAGTTGCCGCTGATGGCAACAGCGTTAAATACACTTTAACAGAGGTTAAACATTTAGACCAAATCGACCTCGTTGCCGAAAACCGAGCCGTTGCGGCAGCATTTGTAAACCAGGGCACGGATTTAATTGCCGATAGCCTTGATGTTTTAAGCCGCGACGATAGTTACGGCGTTAAAACCTTTGCCGCCGTGCACGGCAATAAAAGCAAATACGATGTGAACAGCAATATTAAAATTAACGGCTGGAGCGTTATCGCAGGCGTCGGCAATGCAGATAAGTTTGAAAGCGGCAGCGAGTTCAGCTGGGGCGTATTCTACGAAAACGGCAGCGGCAATTACAGAACGTACAACGAATTTAACAACGAATTCTTCCGCGGCGACGGCAGCCTTGTTTACAACGGCGGCGGCATTGCAGCGCGCTATAAAAATGCCAGCGGCGTTTATACTGAAGGTTCACTCCGCGCCGGTATGCTAAAATCCGACATGGATAATGCCCTGCGCGACGGTGCTGGTAACACTTACGGCTACGAAAGTGAAAGCGCGTACTACGGCGCGCACATCGGCGTGGGTAAAATTATCAGACTGAGCGACAGCAGCGATTTGGATGTATACGGCAAATTCTTCCATACCTATGTTGAAGGCGACAGCTTTAACGTAGCCGGTGATAATTTTGACTTTGACAGCATTAACAGCGATAGGTTAAGAGTTGGCGCAAGAGTTACAACCAACAAAGAAAACAAGTTCAGTACGTATTACGGGCTTGCGTATGAGTATGAATTTAACGGCGACGCGGACATGAAAGCGGCAGGCATCAGCGCGCCGACGCAGAGTTTGCAGGGCAGCAGCTATATGGCGGAACTCGGCTTAAACTACCAGCCGACGCCGACCAGCCCGTGGAGCTTTGATTTAAACCTGCGCGGCTACACCGGCGAGCGCCAGGGCGGCAGCTTTAACGTGCAAGCAACGTATACGTTCTAAAACAAATCACACAAAGAAAAACAACCGGCAGCATAACGCTTCCGGTTGTTTTATAAACAAAAGAGCCTGACACGAATTCAGGCTCTTTTAAACAGTTATAATTATTTTTATATAGCGGTTCGTAAATTTTGCTCATTGTTCAATCGCAAAATTTACATAGCTTCGCTGCAAAATTATTGCCTGCGCTTTTACCTGGCACTAATTGGAGGTTCAGTTATGCGCGGGAAATGTATTCACCGGTGCGGGTATCAATGTTAAGTACGTCGCCTTCGTTGATGAACAGAGGTACTTTAACAACATAGCCGGTGTCCATGGTTGCGGGTTTGCTGCCGCCGGTAGCCGTATCGCCGCGGATGCCCGGGTCGGTTTTAACAACAGTCAGCTCAACGGTGTTCGGCAGGTCAACGCCGATAACGCGGCCGTCATAAATCATAATTTTAGCGTCCATGTTTTCTTTAAGGAAATTGATGGCGTTGCCGAGCTGTTCTTTGGTCAGTTCGGACTGTTCGTAGGTTTCGTTGTCCATAAATACATAGTTGCCGTCAGCTTCGTACAGATACTGCATTGCGCGGCGGTCGATATGTGCTTTCGGCATACGTTCGCCGGCATTGAAGGTACGTTCTACAACAGCGCCGGTGCAGAGGTTGCGCATTTTAGCACGGACGAAAGCTGCGCCTTTGCCCGGTTTTACATGCTGGAACTCTACAACCTGCCATGCGTCGCCATCGATGGTAACAGTTACGTTGGTTTTAAATTCGTTGGTTGAAATCATAAATGCTCCTCCTGTTTATTTAAAATTAAACAATTTCCATCAGTTGCTTTTTAACGCCGCACAGCACTTTCGCGCCGTCATCCGTCAATACAACCGTGTCTTCGATACGTACACCGCCCTTGCCGGGAATGTAAATACCTGGTTCTATGCTGAACGTCATGCCAGTCTCGAGCACAACGTCAGTACCGCGTTTATTAATATTGGGCATCTCGTGGATTTCAAGCCCCACGCCGTGCCCCAGCCCATGCACAAAATATTCGCCGTAGCCGCGCGAAGTAATGTAATCCCTTACAACCGCGTCCAGCTCCGCGCCAGTCATGCCGGGTTTGGCGCTTTTAAGCCCGCGCCACTGGGCTTCTTCAACAATAGTGTAAATCTCTTTGTGCCACGAATTTGCCATGCCCAGCACAACGGTTCTCGTCATGTCGGAATGATACCCGTCATACACCGCGCCAAAGTCGAAAGTAATAAAATCGCCTATTTCAATCTGCTTATCGCTTGCCATGCCGTGCGGCAGCGCGCTGCGCTCACCAGACGCGATAATCGTATCAAACGAAGGCTTTTCGCTGCCCATGCTGCTCATGTAGTATTCCAGCCTTGCCGCCAGCGCTTTTTCCGTCATACCCGGCTTAATTTCGGGCAGCAGTTTTAAAAACGCCTGGTCGGCAATTTTAAAAGCTTTCCACATCAGGTTCAGCTCGCGCTCATCCTTAACCATGCGCAGGTACTTCAAATCAATGTTTAAAAGTTCCTTATCCGGCAAAGCCGCTTTCAGGCTTTGGTAATCGTTGTAGCTGTAAGCCGCACCGTCAAAGCCAACTTTGGTATGCGCCTTAGCAAAATCCGCCGCTGCCTGCCAAATATCGCCGGTATAGGTAAACACACGGCAGTAATTCTGCACTTCGCCCGCCGCCTGCGTGGTGTAACGCCCATCGGTTATTAAAACCGTGCTTTTAGCGTCAACGTACAGCAGGCTGCTGTCGCCGCGGAAGCCTGACAGATAGCGGATTGTAGGGATATCCTTAACAATAACGCAGTCCATGCCGTTTTTCGCCATCAGGCTTAAAAACCTGCCCAAACGCTGCATCATTTCCACTCCACCAGTCTTTCCTAAACAATAATACCATTATATTTTATCATAAACAAAGCCTGCTGTCACTATTAAACAGCGCTAAAATCACGCCGGTGCGGATAAAATTTAAGCGTTTAAGCCAACTTAAAAATAATAATTAAGGTTTACTGCTGCGCTTAAATCGCGGTCAGTGCTGCTCCAGTCATGCATCAGCGTGCCGCCGATTTCCCATTTATCACTCAGCTTAGTGCTGATGTATGCCGATGCCACTACATGGTTTTTGCTGCCGTCCAAACTTTGCACGCCAAAACCATTGCCGCCTTTGGCGAAGGCAAAATCTGTGTCTAGCGTATCGCCATCCAAAATGCGTTTGTACGCCAGGCTGAAGCCGTATTTGCCGTTGACATCCGTGCGGTTAAAGTCAAAACCAAGTTCGCCTGTTAAGTAGTTATCACTGAAGCCGCTGCTGTGTATGCCAAATACGCTGCCGTGTTCTGTAAAGCTGTCCTGTTTGTAGTGCGCGTAATCCAGCGCCGCATAAGGGCTTACATGCCACCCTTTTTTGCCGTAGTGCAAATCGTAGGCATATTTTGCACCTACGCCAATAACGCTGCTGTCATAGTCGCTTTCAATTTCCGTCGCCATACCGCTGTGGCTGAACGCGCTGCCGAGATGGCGCGTAAGTTCGTTATCCTGCACGCCGTAGCTTACATAGCCGGTTACTGTGCCGGGTTTGTTTTTGGTGCCCCCGTAAATGCCTAGGCTGTAGTTTTTGTATTCGCCGTCTGCGCTGTTGCCGCCGATGCTGTTATCGCTGTATGCAAACAGCGCGCCCATGTAGGCGTTATCGCTGTTATAAAAATCTTTGCCTAAAGTAAGGTTATAGCTGTGGCGCGTAATACCGCCATCGGTTTCGCCCCAGTTTTTGCCGGTAATTGCCCATAAGCCTTCGTCGCGGTCAAGGTGCTGCTGGCGCGCTACCGCCTGGCGCACATCGCGGTTTTGCACAGCATCGCGCGCAAGTTCCATGTGCATGCTTTCGCTTTGGCTTAGTTCGTCCACAGCATTGTTTAAACTATCGTTATCAAGTGCGTACAAGCGCTGCATATCCTGCTTTTCTTGCGCACTTAAGTTGTTGTACAAACCGTTTAAGGCGTTAAAGCGTGCGCCGTCAATACCGGCGTTGTTGTTGATAACAGTGGTAAGAATAAGTTCATTACCGCTTTTTGTTACTGTGCTATTTAACATGCCGCTGAAATCACTGTTTAAGCTATCTGCACCTGTTAAAGTGCCGTTTGTTTCGTCAACTGTTAAAATTGTTCCCTGTATATCCGGAGCGGCAAAAGTGCCTGCTTTCAGTTTCATTTTGCTTACATCGGCGGTATCGTTTACATTAATAACGGCATAATTTGTTCCGTCAGTATTTACAGCTATAACACCATCGCCTGTAAAATCACCACCAATAGTTAAAGTTTGCACATTGCCGTTTTCATCTGTTACACCACCCCAGCTGCCGGCTTCAACAGCACCGTTGTTGTACAAACTGCCATTTATTGTGCCGCTGCCTGCAATGGTGCCTGCGCCCTCGCTGTACGCATCGCCAGCTACGCTGCCGTCAATCTGCAAAGTGCCGCCAGCGGCAATGCTCGCGCCTTTATAGGTGTTATCACGCGTCAGCGCTAAAATGCCTTCGCCGGTTTTATACAAGCCTGCGTGCAAACCGGCAAGCCCGGAATCAGAAACCTGTTTGTTGTACTGGTCTATATAATAATTAACCATCCAGTTAGGCTCGCTATTGGCTTCTTCATTACTGCCAAAATCATTAGTTGTATAAAATACCCAGCGGTCGTGCAAATCTGTTAAGCCTGCAAATTCTTCACTAAAATCTTCATCAGCTTCATCATAACCGCTGTCATCATCGTTTTCCCCTATACTGCTTTCACCTGTCAACGGATTTTCGGCAATATAGCCCGCGCGGATTTCGCCAATATCATTGCTCCAAACGGAATTATAACCTTGCGTATCAACTTTATATAACGCCTGCTCAGTTTTACCAACTACACCGGCAACTGTATAGTCACTGCTGATGTCGCTGCTGTCCAAGCGCCGCACGTTAATCGCGCCCAAGCCGTTAACGGCTTTGCCAGCATCGACTATGCCCTGGCCGAAGATAACGTCTAAGGGGACGTTATCATAAGCATTTATTTCAAGGGAAACCCCATTCACATTGTTTAAAGCATCTTGCAGACAACTTATATCAGAACCAACTATATAAAAATTATCATCATAAAGAAATACTATTTGTGTTCCACTTTCAGGATTGTTTTCATAATAATGAATTATATCATCACTTATATTTTTATAATCCGTTTTTCCAGAACCTGTATAATAAACATTTAAATAAGCATGTTTTTCTCCGCCATTATCAGTATAGTATCCATTTGTTACAAAATAACCACTGTCATTAGTTATATCATTATTAGCCGTGCTTAAAAGCACATCGCCAATCTGTTTGCCGCTTAAATACGGAAACGCCTCTTGCACTAATGCACCGACGCCCGTAACCATAGGCGCTGCCATCGACGTACCATCATAGGCTTCATAATAAATTCCGCTATCAGCAAAATCCGCATAAGCAGAATTGATACCCCACCCCGGCGCGCTTACGGTTGTGTCTTCGTTATACATGGCAAGGTCAGAAAATATCGCTATGGCATCACTATCTGCATCAAAACCGCCATCTTCATTCTTTTTAAAGCTGTTTGACTTGGCAGCTGTTACCGTTATAATATTATCGTTAAACACCTTGTCGCCTGTTAAAACATCCAAATTACTTTCAAGCGATGCAGATAAATGCCCATTATTACCGGCAGCAAATACAAGCAGCTTATCATTATACACTGCATTTTTTAACGCAGTATAATGCGCCAAGTTTAAAGCGGCATTTTTTTCATCCAAAAAATCCTCATATTTTTGGATATCCGATATATACAAAAAAGGAATTTCAAAAGTAGTAGCCCAAGAGTTATTAATTATTTTTATATCCGGATTAGCTAAATAATAATCATAAATACTACCAGGAATAGAAAAATCTACCGCATGCAAAATTTGATTATATACAAAACTTTCAGCAACAAAACTGCTGGCAACATCAGCGTTATAAGCAACGCCGTGCATGCCTGCTCCGTCTTTATTGGCTGCGGCAATACCGGCAACATGCGTACCATGTGCCAAATCTTCCCATGTTAAGCTTCCGTAATTTCCTTCAAAGATATCATGCACAACGCCGCTGCTGGTTTTGCCGCTAAATTCCGGATGAGCAAAATTTACAACATAATCCTCAATGCCTACCGTTACGCCTTTGCCGGTGTAGCCTTGGGCATAAGCACCGGCGGCGTTAACTAAATCAAGCACATTTGTGCCCATAGCATTATATTCATCCGTTCTGAAGCTATCGGCACCTGCCGCTAATACGTTGTACGGTTTTGCCAAAAGCAGGCTTAAAACTATCAGTGCCATAAGTTTTTTGTTGGTTTTCATAATCTGCTCCTGTTACTTTAACACTTACTTAACTGTTGGAAATAAATTATATTTTCGATTTTATTATAACATAAAACCGTTATATCCGTTGCATAACAAAAGCCCCGCACATCATTAATGCGCAGGGCTTTTGTTTAAACCACAGGTTCACTTTCCAAAACTTCTACCTGAAAAGGCATATTTTCAATTATTTCCATTACGTCGTTGTAGGTATCCGGCGTGCCCAGCAGCTTTACCACGCCTTCGCGAGGGTCTTCCGTTGTAACAAGCGCCAGGTGCTCGTAGCCTTCCATAATCCAGTTTACGTCGGCAATGCGTTCCGGCGCCACACGCAGATAAATAATACTTCGTCCGTCGCTCATATAATTTTCCTCCGCAGCAGCGAATTAGGCAAAAGTTCCGCAGCGCAGCTGATGTAAAAATGCTGGCGTGCGTGCGGCGCGCAGTCTATCGGCGTTCCTTCTTCGTCCTGCATATCTTTAAGTTCTAATGGCAAAAGCCTGCCGTCCGGCATTAAAAGTTCCAGCTTTTCGCCGTTTTTTACGTTGTTGCGCTGTTCAATCAGCGCTTTTTGTGCTGCTTTATCGTAGTTTAAAACAATGCCTACAAAATCGTGCGTCTGTTCGTAGCTGCTGGTGGTGTAAACCTGTGCGTCCGCGCCAGGCTTGCCAAAAGCAAAGCCTTCAGTATACGGGCGGTGCGATACCTTGTTCAGTTCTTCAATCCACTCCGGCTGCACTTTGTAGCCAGCCGGGTTCTGCATAAAGCTGTCAATCGCCTTGCGGTACACGCTAACCACAGTCGCTACATAATGCACGCTTTTCATGCGGCCTTCAATTTTTAAGCTGCAAATGCCTGCCTGCACCAGCTGCGGTATGCGCGCGATAAGGCATAAATCCTTGCTGTTCATTACATAGGTGCCGTGCGCGTCTTCTTCAATATCGTAGCTTTCGCCGGGGCGGTTCTTTTCGTGCAGTGTGTATTCCCAGCGGCATGCCTGCGCACACGCGCCGCGGTTGCCGTCGCGCCCGGTTAAGTAGCTGCTTAACAGGCAGCGCCCGCTGTACGAGATGCACATTGCGCCGTGCACAAAGGCTTCCAGCTCTACCTCGGTTTTAGCGCCGATTTGCGCAATTTCTTCCAGCGAAAGTTCGCGCGCCAGCACTACGCGCTCCGCGCCCAAACCCTGCCACGCCTGCACGCTTGCCCAGTTAGTGGTGTTTGCCTGCGTGCTTACGTGCAGCGGCATATCAGGCACTACGCGCCGCGCCGTCTGCCATACGCCAAGGTCGCTTATTAAAAGCGCATCCGCACCGGCGTTTTGCAGCGCCAAAAGGTAGCCCGGCAGTTTTTCAATGTCGCTGTTATGCGCAAATATATTTACGGTTACATAAACTTTTTTGCCTAAAGCGTGCGCAAAAGCGCAGGCTTCTTTTATTTCGTCAATTTCAAAGTTGTTGGCAAAAGCGCGCAGCCCAAACATTTTGCCGCCCAGGTAAACGGCATCCGCACCGTAGCGCAGCGCCATTTTGCACTTTTCCATATTTCCTGCCGGCGCCAAAAGCTCCGGCTTAACAATTTGTCGTGTCATGTTCCTTCCTTACTGCGGCCCGTGAATTTCCTCTATCGCCCGCAAGTGCTCGTCATATGTCCGCGTAAAACGGTGGTGCCCGTCTTTTTCGGCTACAAAATATAAATAATCCGTGCTTTCCGGGTTCAGCACCGCTTTAATGGCGTCCATGCCCGGGCTGCCAATCGGCCCAGGCGGTAAACCAGGGTTGGTGTAGGTGTTATACGGGTTTTCCACGCGCGTATCGGCAATGGTAATTTCTTCCTTTTGCTCGCCGCCCAAAATGTATTGAATGGTTGTGTCCGACTGTATCGGCATGTAAATTTGCAGGCGGCGCAAAAATACGCCCGCAATGCGCGGCTGTTCTTCTTTATAAACCGCTTCCAGCTCTACCATCGAGGCCAGCGTCACAATATCGTGGATGGACATTTTGGTTTTTTCTGCCGCTTCGCTGATTTTCTCGCGGTTAATCTGCGTGTTAAACTCTTTTACCATCATCGCCAGCATATCTTTTTCGGTCATGCTGTCATTAAACTGATAGGTTGACGGAAAAATAAAGCCCTCCGCCTTATATTTTACGTCGGTATTGGTGGTTTCCATATATTTATAAGGCGTATAATTGCGCGCGGCTTCTTTAAATTTTTCCGCATCGCCCAAACCTTCCGCCGCCAGTTTAGCCGCCGTTTTTTCTACCGTAAAGCCTTCCGGCACAGTAAAGCTGACAGTTTTTACCTGCCCGCGTGCCAGGATATCTATAATTTCGCTGTTGGATTTACCGGCTTCAATTTCGTAACTGCCAGCTTGCAAATCGCCCTCCAACCCCATAAAACGCGCTTCCAGGCGGAAGCTTTCCGGACGCTTGATAAGCTTTTGCTTGTGCAGCATGTTGGCGATATCCGCCGCCCGGTCGGTATCCCCGGCGGACACGGTGAGCCG
>DXVZ01000042.1:0-11723 GCA_019417125.1 Phascolarctobacterium sp. | reverse complement strand
ATTTAAAACCCAGTAGGACGCCACAAATATTACCAGCAGCGTACTCATAAAAAACGGTAATATTTTTCTCATATTCCGCCGCCCCTAAACCCTAAACTTTTGTACTTTAAAAATGCCGGACCAGCGGTCCGGCACTAAGCTTTTTATTCTTCGTCCCATTCGGCAAGCAGTTTTTCGTAAGCTTCTTTAACTTCTTCAAACTCCTCATCGGTAGGCCCAAGATAAATTTCATTGCCGTCTTCGTCGAAATCAATGCGGGCAATAATTACATTGTCCTCGTCATCGTCTTCTGCTTCATGGTCATGGCAATGGCATTCTTCGTCTTCGCAATCGCAGTCGTCAACATCCAGCGCGGAAAGCACAGCAAAGCTTTTTTCGCCTACGGGGATTACCATTTCCTCGCGGAAATACATTTCGTTGCCGTCCTCGTCAGTAATAACAACGATTTCTTCTTCGTCGATATGGTCATGTTCAATTTCAAATTCTTTGTTATCGTCCATTTTGTACCTCTTTCTTAAAGCATAAGTATAATTAGGTTTATTTTATCTTATCATACCGCAAACTGTCAACAAAAGTATCTTTTAATTTTGGCTGCGCCTGTAAAAAAACGCCTGCGGCAAAGCACAGGCGTTTAAACTTATTTTATTTGCCGAACAATTTGCCAAGCCCCTGTTTTACGGCGCCGCCAACCTGCTCGCGTACATTCTGCTGCACTTCTTCTCTGGTCGGCGCGGTAAAGGCGCTTTCGCTCATTTTGTCAAAGGTAATCTTGCCGCTGCTGTTCATTACGGCATTGCTGGTAAAGCTGCCCAGCGGCGTCGCAATCGTAATGCCGGAGAACGACATCTGCCCGCCAGACCGGCTGAAATTGCCGGAAAGCGAGTTAAACGGCACGCCAGCAAAATTGCCGGGCGCAATGTTAAAGGTGCCGTTTGCCACAGCGCTGTCCGCACTGCCGGTGCCGTTAGCGTCAGCCTCAAAGCTCAGCGGTCCGCTGATTTGCGTTTCCGTTACGGCAGTGCTGTCCATGCCGCTGCCCGAAAGATGCAGCGCAAAGTTTTTGGTTGCCGCTTCTACCGTGCCGCTAACGCCCAGCGTGCCGCTGTAAACATTGGCGTAGGTATTGCTTAATGTAACCAAACCGTTAGCGTAGTTATAATTGCCGTTAATGCCGGTAGCAACCAGCGGCGCAACCTCCAGCTTGTCCATGCTAAAGCTGCCGTTGATAACAGGATTGTCAATCGCGCCCGTTACTTTGCCGTTAATGTTCACGCTGTCGGTAATGCCAAGGCCCGGGCTTACGGCGTCTACGCGGAAGGACGGAGCAGCGACGTTCAAATCATAGGTAGGCATGCCCTGTTTTTGGAAAATGATTTTGCCGTCCATGGTTACTTCCTGCCCTTCCACCTTGGTTTTAACGCCGGTAAAGGTAGAACCGTTGTTATCAATGGCAAAGCTGCCGCTGCCGTCGCTGATGTTATACCCCAGCGCTTTGCCCGCAACATTTGCCAGGCTGCCGTCAAGGTTCAGCTTCCACTGCGCATCGTGCAGCGCCGCCGTAAGTTTAGCGCCGTTAATAACGCCGCCGGTAATACTCAGTTCGCCAAACGAAGGCAGCACTTTCATCAGCTCGGTAATCTGCAAATTTTTAACTTCCGCGCCAATGTTTACGTCATCATAAGTTTTATCAATGCTGCCGATTAAATCCGCATCGCCGTTTTTGCCCTGCAAAGTAAATTTAATATCAGGAAATTCCTTTAAATTAGCCTGCATTTCCACGCTGTCAAAATCAAGCTGCTGCCCGTTCATATCCAGCGCCAGCGCACCGTCGGTAATTTCTACCATACCGCGGAACTCAGTAGGCGTGTCATCCTCTTTTTTAGAAAAATTGATGTAGTTAATAATGTCCAAACCGTCTTTATCGGTATAATTTACGGCAAATTTCGGTTTTTCAATAGAAATGCTGTTAATGGAATTGATACCGAAAGAGCCTT
Source organism: Phascolarctobacterium sp. (assembly GCA_019417125.1). Taxonomy (GTDB): domain Bacteria; phylum Bacillota; class Negativicutes; order Acidaminococcales; family Acidaminococcaceae; genus Fusicatenibacter_A. Next base: position 9,729 of record DXVZ01000042.1, on the reverse strand, counting down.
TAACAATATCAAACAAATTAGCGGATACGTTCATCACCGGCACCTCGGCAAGTTTTTTACCGGTAGGCGCCGTCCAGACAACGTTTTCAAAAACTACGTTGCCCGATACGCTGGCGCTGAAATGCCCAATTTCCAGCTTGCCCTGCAATACCGTCTGCTTATCCGCCATCTCGTTAACAAAGCCTGCCGCCTTGTTGCCTGCCACATGCACCGCCAGCGTGCCGATAATTATCAGCGCCGCGATAACGCCGCCCGCTATTTTATGTTTTCTTTGTAACATCAATCTCACCTCACTGCTGTTTGTTCAGCGCCTGCTGTCCAGATAGTTCTGCAAAATTACCACAGCCGCCATCATATCAATAATTTTACGGCGCTTTTTCCGCCGCAGGTCAGCGTCAATCAGCACGTTTTCCGCCGCCACGGTCGAAAGCCGCTCATCCCACAGCACCACCTTCACGCCAAAACGTCTGCGCAGTTCTTCAGCAAAAGCCTCGCTGGCAAGCCCGCGTTCGCCGATGGTGCCGTTCATATTTTTAGGATAACCCACAACGATGGTGTCTACCTCGTGTTCCTTAATCAGTTCGCCAATGCGCGCAAAATCTTTTTCCTCCGTCGTGCGGCGGATTGTTTCCACGCCTCCGGCTATCATGCCCAGTAAATCGCTCGTCGCCACGCCAATGGTACGCGTGCCGACATCAAGCCCCATACTTCTTTTCATAGCGCCGCCTTATTTTTTAGCCGCTGCGGAAAGATAGCTTTTTACAAGTTCTTCCAGCAGTTCATAACGTTCAAAACGGCGCAGCTTGGTGCGCGAATCCTTGTGGCTGGTAATGTAAGTAGGGTCGCCGCTTAAAAGATAGCCCACCAACTGGTCAACCGGGTTGTAGCCTTTTTCCTGCAACGCAGCATATACCTCGCGCAGAGTCTGCGCTACGTCTTTTTTATCTTCATTGCGTTTAAACATCATAGTTTCGCCCGAAACATTCATAGCTTTTCCTCCTTTATAAAAAATAAAAGGCTTTTTATTTATTTTAACACACCTTTACGCAAAATAATAGAAAGAAACGGCTGAGCTTATCCGCCCAGCCGTTACTAATTTGTGAAATTATTTAATCTGGCTTTCAATAACTTTCATAGCTGCCGCCAGCGCTTCGTCCAGTTTAAAAGCGTCCTTGCCGCCGGCCTGCGCCATATCGGGGCGTCCGCCGCCACCGCCGCCGCAAACCTTGGCGGTTTCTTTAACAATCTGCCCGGCGTGGATGCCTTTGGCAACAGCATCTTTGGTTGCCATGGCAAGAATGTTGATTTTGCCGCTGTCAATAACGTCAGCCAGCACTACAACGCCGCCGACTTTATCGCGCATCTGGTCGCCCAGGCTGCGCAGCGCTTCAACGTCGCCAGCGCTGACTTTTTGTACCAGCACCGGCACGCCTTTAACGTCAACTACGCTTGCCGCAGCGTCGCTGACCTGAGCTTTGGCAATCTGCCCTTCCAGTTCGCCAATTTTCTGTTCCGCAGCTTTGTAATCGGACTGCAATGCGCAGATGCGTGCGCACAAATCGTTGCTGCGGCATTTAAGCCCTGCAGCAGCGGTTTTAACCATATCTTCCATCTCGCGCACATAGCTTAACGCGCCGTGGCCGGTTACAGCTTCAATACGGCGTACGCCAGCGCCGGTGCTCGATTCGGACAGGATTTTAAACATACCAATCTGCGCGGTGTTGCCAACATGTACGCCGCCGCAAAATTCCATCGAAAAGCCCGGCACGGTAACAACGCGGACAATGCTGCCGTATTTTTCACCAAACAGCGCCACCGCGCCGCGCTTTTTAGCTTCGTCTATCGGCAGTTCTTCAATAGTTAAGTCTTTAGCCGCCAAAATCTGGTCATTGACAATTTCTTCAACCTTGCGCAGTTCTTCTTCCGTTACCGGCGAGAAATGAGAAAAATCGAAACGCAGACGGTCTGGCCCAACATAGCTGCCTGCCTGGTTTACATGGTCGCCCAGCACCTGTTTTAAGGCTGCGTGCAGCAGGTGGGTTGCGGTCAATATCGTTTTTGCGCCCGCGTTCAATTTCAAATTTAACCTCGTCACCAACGGCAACAGTGCCTTCGGTAACAGTGCCAATCATAATGGTTGCGCCGTCCGGCAGTTTTTTGGTGGTTTCAACCTGCATTACGCCGGCAGGGGCAATAATGCGGCCAGTGTCGCCCAGCTGTCCGCCGCCTTCAGCGTGGAAAGCGGTAACGTCAGTAATAACGGCGGCTTTTTTGCCGTCCTCCATGCTCTCAACCGGCTGTGCATCGTGCGCGGGGTACATAGCAACGATTTTGCCGCCCTCTGCACCCTCGTCAACTTTCAGCGCAGCAAGGTCAATGCTGCGGGTATTGTAAATTACCGGGCGTCCGGTTTTATCGTCGCGGGCATCGCGCGCCATCTTACGCTGAACTTCCAACGCTTCATTAAACGCTTTCTCGTCCATCGTCATGCCTTCTTCTTCCAAAATCTCGGCAGTCAGTTCGCGCGGGAAGCCGAAGGTGTCGCTCAGGCGGAAAGCTGTTGCGCCGTCCAGCACGGTTTTATTTTCTTTTTTAAGGTTTTCAATTTCGGTGTAAAGCAAATCGCAGCCCTGGCGCAGCGTACGCAGGAAGCTGGTTTCTTCCATGTCGATAACCTTATGGATAAAGCTGGTTTTCTCAACAAGGTACGGATAAGGCTCTTTAAACATATCAATAACTACATCGACAGCGCCGTTTAAAAATTTATCCTCAATGCCGATTAAACGCCCGTGGCGCACGGCACGGCGCAGTACGCGGCGCAGTACATAGCCGCGGCCCTCATTGGAAGGCAGCACGCCGTCTGCAATCATAAAGGTAATGCTGCGTACATGGTCGGCAATAACCTTTAAAGAAACGTCGGTCTTTTTGTCTTTGCCGTATTCTACACCGGCAACCTTGGCAGCGTGTTCAATAATCGGGAAAATAAGGTCGGTTTCAAAGTTGGAAGGTTTGCCCTGCAAAACTGAAGCCAAACGCTCTAAACCTGCGCCGGTATCAATATTTTTATTGGCAAGCGGGGTATAAGTGCCGTCCTCGTGCTGGTCATACTGGGTAAATACCAGGTTCCAAATCTCCAAAAAACGGTCGCAGTCGCAGCCCGGTTTGCAGTCCGGCCTGCCGCAGCCGCGTTCTTCGCCCATATCAATGTGCAGCTCGCTGTCCGGTCCGCACGGGCCGCTGCCGGTTTCCCAAAAGTTTTCTTCCAGGCGTACAATGCGTTCATCGGGCACGCCCACAACATTGTGCCAAATTTCGTATGCCTCGTCGTCCGTCGGGTGGATAGTTACCCACAGCTTATCGGCTGGCAGTTCCAGTTCTTTGGTTAAAAACTCCCAGCTCCAGGGGATAATTTCCTTCTTAAAATAATCGCCGAAAGAAAAATCGCCCAGCATTTCAAAATAGGTATGGTGGCGCGCAGTGCGGCCTACGTTTTCAATATCGCCGGTGCGCACACATTTTTGGCAGGTAGTAATACGCGGAGAAGGCGGTTTCATTTTGCCGGTAAAAAACGGCTTAAAGGGCGCCATACCCGCGCCAATTAAAAGCAGAGTCGGATCATCCTGCGGAATGAGCGAAGCGCTCGGCAGCACAAGATGCCCTCTGTCTTCAAAAAACTTCAAAAATCTTTTACGGATTTCGTTACCACTCATGTACTTCATAATTCAAAAATCGCTCCTTTTAAATAGGTACAACGCATAACAAAATTATATAAAAATTAGCGTGCAAAGTCAACGCACGCTAAAAGTATACAATGGGTTTATGTTGTATTTTATGCTTTTATTGCATTTCAGGCATTTTTGTTTTTGTCCTTTTGCAAAATATCAATTCTTTTTGCCCAGGTTTTAACAAGCTGCTCCAGCAGAAAATTTTTTAACGGCGTCAAATCCTGCTCCGTATCCCACGCTTCCAGCGCCGCAAAATATTCTTTTCGGTCCTCCTGATGGATAACAAGCGGCGGATGGTTGCAGGAAACCAGCAAATAATTCATCGCAAGGCGTCCGGTGCGCCCATTTCCGTCCGCAAAGGGATGGATATTTTCAAACTTGGCGTGAAAGAAAGCAGCCGCTGTTAAAACTTTTTCCGGTTCAGGCGGAATATCTTGCAAATCTTCTAAAAGCTCCTGCATTTCGGCAGGTACATCCTCGGCAAGCGCACCTGTTTCATTGCGTCCGGTAACGTAATCGCCTTTTTTGTATTCGCCGGGGCGTTCACCGCGCTGCCAGCGGCGTTCATCATACGTATTTAATGTAAGCCTGCACTGCAATTCTTTAATAAAAGTTTCATCAAGCAGCAGCCTGTCACGGAAAGCTTTAAAAAAGTATTCCATAGCAACTTTGGCGTTGCGTATTTCAAAAAGCGTACGCAAATCGCCGGTATATGAAGTTACACCGTCATGCTCAAAAACCTCGCGTGTATCGTGATAGGTAACATTAGGGTTTTCAATATTGCCGGAATTATACGCAAAAGAAATAACGTGCCCATTAAAAGCTTCGGCAAGAGCAGCATCATCCTTTATATCAAGCGCACGCCACCAGTCCGTTAACAACCTGTATTTTTCTTGTAAACCGTTTATTTTATCCATGCTCATTCCCCGTTAAATTACTTTTTAATATTATACCACAGGTATTAAAGCATTTACTTTTTGGGCGCACATAAAAATATTAAAATTTAACAGACTCCGCAATTAAAAACAATTATAACTTCATCTTTTAAACGATATTTACGCAAATCCTGCTGCGGTACGCTTTTTATTTTACCGCTGTCCAACATTTGTAAATACTCCGCCTGTGTAAGCTGCAATTTGCGCTTTATTACCGACGCTGCTTTTACCGGCAGCGCAAAACTGTTTTTAATTATCAGCCGCACTTTTTCATCCGGCAAAAAATTTTCGCCGCTGATTGTATACCACGGCAGCTCCGCTTTTTCCGCGCCGTTTTTATAAAGAAACCCCAAATCCATAGCATATTCTTTTACCAGTTCAGCGTCATTATTATAAAACTTTTCCAAACGTCCAAGCTTTATTGTTTGCGGCGGAATCTGCGAATACACCCTTGCATTCCACGTTGCATCACAGCCGCAGCATTTATAAATCAGCCAAATATCCAGCTCCTTTTTATGCGCGTTAACACGGAACTTTTCCGAGCAGTAAAACCTCGCTTTGCCGCCGCATTTTGGGCAATGCTTAACCACAAGCGGCAGCCCAAGATACTCCACATTCCAAATAATTTTCTTCATGCCTTCGCCCCTTTCTTCGTTTTATCTAAACAAAGAAAACGGCGGATTTATAATTTCTATTTTCATAAAAGAACCTCCCGTAATTTGCTGATAAAATATTAGCAAATTACGCTGTTTAACCCAACCTAATGTTCTTTTATGAAGCAAAGTTAAGGATAAGGCTGTCCAACACAAAAATTAATAAAAATAATCTAAAACTACAAAAAGCCAGTACGGTTAAAACCATACCGGCCTTTCAATCATTACTTTTTAAATTGCCTTATAATCCGCTGAATGCTTTTCAGCGACAGAAAATATTTTTCCGCTAAAGCATCTGTGCCCATACCGGCAAGATAATCAGCATAAATGCGGCGGTTGCGTTCCTGCAAATCCCGGCGGGTCGAAGTCGCCTCTCCCCACGCCTTTTTATTATCCTGCAAACGCGGAATATAAATAAATTCACCGTCGATGTATTTCTGCACTTTCAGCAATAAATCTTTTGGAAGAACGTGTGCTGCTTTTTTATAGCCCATTATAGCGCTCCTGTTATAAATTTTGCTAAAACAACAGCGGCTAAACGCAGCACATATTCTGTTTAACGGCCGCGCAGCCCTGTTCAAGCGCTAATAACGATGGGATTAAGCATGCACAATCCTCCTTTTAATGGTATCGTTAATATTTTAATACCATTACATCAGCAACAAAACCTTAAAATCTTTTATTAAAAGAAATTGAGTCAAAGTATTTTAAAAGTTAAAACTTTAATTCTAACTTACTCTTTCTCTCTATCCCGCAGCGCTTTTTCAGCGCCAATATCTTTGGGAAAATAATATTTGTGCCCCATAAGCTCATCCGGCATGTATTGCTGCTGTACCCAGCCGCCGGGGTAATCATGCGGGTATTTGTAGCCCGTGCCGTGCCCCAGCGCCTGCGCCCCCGGGTAATGCGCATCGCGCAGATGTTTTGGCACCGTGCTGTGTACCGCACGCGCTTCCTCACGCGCGCTGAAAATCGCCGTGCAGCAGGCGTTGCTTTTAGGCGCGTTAGCAATATAGCACACCGCCTGCGCTAAAGGCAGCTGCGCTTCCGGCAAACCAATAAAATGCGCCGCCTGCGCCGCTGCATTGGCAATTACCAAAGCCATCGGGTCGGCGTTGCCGACGTCCTCCGCTGCGCAGATAACAATGCGGCGCGCAATAAACCGCACGTCCTCGCCGCTTTCCAGCATCTCTGCCAAATAATGCAGCGCCGCGTCGGCATCACTGCCGCGCATACTTTTAATAAACGCCGAAACCGTATCGTAATGGCGGTCGCCCTTTTTATCATAACGCTTAAAGGCGTCGCCCATTACGCTTTCCAGCGCCGTGCCGTCAATCGTTTTTGCGCCGTCAGGCAGCATAAACTCCGCCTGTTCCAAAAGGTTCAGCGCCACACGCGCGTCGCCGCCGCAAAAATCCGCCAGCATTTCTAATGCCTCGTCCGTTATGGCAAGCCCCTGCCTGCCGTAACCGTTTTCCTTATCAGTCAGCGCCTTCTGTAAAATCTTTTTTACCGCGTTTTTATCAAGCCGTTCCAAACGGATAATCTTCATACGCGAAAGCAGCGGCGCGTTGACTTCAAAAAACGGGTTTTCCGTCGTCGCGCCGATAAGAATAACCGTACCGTTTTCCACGTACGGCAGCAAAACGTCCTGCTGAGCCTTGTTAAAACGGTGAATTTCGTCGATAAAAACTATCGTGCGCCCCATGCCGCTGTACAAAGCCTCGCGCGCTTCGCCAATCAGCTTGCGCAGCTCCGGCACGCCGCTCGATACAGCGTTCAGCGCGATAAAACGGCTGCGCGTCATATTGGCAATGATATGCGCCAGCGTGGTTTTACCAGTGCCAGGCGGACCGTAAAACAGCAGCGGCTGCAAAGCATCGCGCTCAATCATGCGCCGCAGCGGGCTGCCTGTGCCTACGGCTTTTTCCTGTCCGGCAAAATCGTTTAAACGCCGCGGGCGCATTCTGTCTGCCAGCGGTTTAGTAACTGTTTGTGCAAATAAACTTTCCATATCTCAATCCTGCTTGGCAATAATTTTTTGTACAATGTATGATGCCATCATCATGCCCGCACAGGCAGGCACAAAAACCAGGCTGCCCGGCACGCTGCCTGTGGCAAGGCGCTGCGGCTCCTCGTGCGAATACACTACTGTCACGCCGCCGTCAATACCGGCCTCGCGCAGTTTTTTGCGCATACTGCGCGCCAGCGGGCACACGCTTGTTTTGCTGATATCCGTAATCTCCAGCATTTCGGGGTGCAGCTTGTTGCCCGTGCCCATAGCGGAAATCACCGGCAAGCCGTGCCTGTACGCCTCTATTAAAAGGTCGGCTTTCGCTTCCGTGCTGTCAATCGCATCGGCGATAAAATCAAAACCATCCACAAAAAGTTTTTCAAAATCTCCCGGCTGATATAAATCCTTAACCACCCTAATGCGGCACAGCGGGTTGATATCGCGCATACGCGCCGCCACAACGTCCGCCTTAAATTTGCCGATGGTACTCGTCAGCGCCGGCAGCTGGCGGTTAATATTGCTGGGCTCCACCGTGTCATTATCCATTATTACAAAGCTGCCGATACCGGTGCGGCATAAAGCCTCTGCCACATACGAACCGACGCCGCCCAGGCCGATAACGGCAACACGGGCGGCATTTAATTTTGCAACGGCTTCAGCGCCGATAACCATTTCTACACGCGAAAGATCCATAAGCCCTCCAAAAAAATTTCCCCACAATGCCGTCCTGCCCAATGTTTTGAACCTGCATGTGCAGGTGGGTGCCCTCCCGCCTACCGCAAAAGTCCCCTCGAGAGGGCTTGTTTTTAATAGGCGGAGCTCAAATTTCCAGGCTCCCTAGGTAAGTGTGTTGGCTCAAAACTAAAAGGCAATGTAACGAACACCGCAGGGGAATTTGCTCCATTTATAAGACCGGCTTTCCACCAATCTCTTTATATATACTATAACAAACTTTAGCTTAAATCACAAGTACCTGCTTGCGCAAACCGCAAAAAATACAGGCACGCTGTTTATTTTTAAACGTTTTTTGGCAGCCGCGCTCCTCTTTTTGCAAAAAAATAACAGAGCCTGCGTTAACAAGCTCTGTTATTAATCATTGGCTATACTTACTGTAAAAGTTGTTTTACCATGGCGTTGATGCGTTTGCCATCGGCACGGCCACCGGCTTTGGCAATAACCTTAGGCATTACCTTGCCCATGTCCTTCATGCTGGCTGCACCAGTTTCGGCAATTACTTCCTTAACAAGGTTTTGCAGCTCATCATCTTCCATTGCAGCCGGAAGATATTTTTGCAGCACTTCAATCTCAGCTTTGGCCTGGTCTATCAGATCAGTGCGCCCTGCTTTTTCAAATTCCGTTAAGGAATCCTGGCGCATCTTAACTTCTTTCATCAAAACTGCAATTACTTCGTCTTCAGTAAGTTCTTTTTTGTCATTGATCTCGACGTTTTTGATATTGGCACGCGCCATGCGGATAGTTTCCAGCGCCACTTTATTATGGGCTTTCATGGCTTGTTTCATATCTTCTGTCAGCTGATCTTTAATTGACATTTGCACGCGCCCCCATTATCTGGATTTACGTTTTCTAGCGGCTTCGGATTTCTTTTTGCGCTGAACGCTCGGTTTCTCGTAGTGTTCGCGTTTTCTTACTTCAGAAAGGATGCCGGCTTTCTGGGTAGCTCTTTTAAATCTGCGCAGTGCACTATCAAGAGTTTCGTTTTTGCCAACTTTAATTTCTGCCATCTGATCTCCCTCCCTCCACACACTTAGGGAAGTGTATATACAATTTATATGCTTTGAGGCTACTCCGAAGCATATAATCTCACCGTTTAATTATACATTACTGCACGGTGTTTGTCAATCAGCACGGAGGCCAGCCAAGCATTTTACCGCCCAAAAGATGGATATGCAGGTGATGGACGGTCTGCCCGCCTTCGTCGCCGGTGTTAACCACGATGCGGAAGCCTTTTTCGTTTACGCCAAGCTTTTCGCTGAGCATTTTTACTTTGCCGAGCATATATTTAACAAGCTCGGGGTCAGCTTCAACAATGTTCGGCGTATGTTCTTTCGGAATCATCAGCACATGCACCGGTGCTGCTGGGGCAGCGTCGCGGATAACAATCATTTTATCGTCTTCGTAGACTCTTTCGGAAGGGATTTCACCTTCGATAATGCGGCAGAAAACACAGTCGCTCATATTTTTACCTCCTCACTGTTTAAGGCTAATCATTTATGTAACTTATAACTAATTCGGCAAATTTATAAAAAATCCTTTAAAAAAGCGTAAAAATCTTTTTTATTCAGCAATTTCGCCAAGCAGTTTTTCACCGTCAAACGCAGTTATTTTCACAGGCAGTATCTCACCGCCAAGAGGAGTTTCGCTTTTTGCAAACACGCGCTGGT
>DXVZ01000041.1 GCA_019417125.1 Phascolarctobacterium sp. | reverse complement strand
CTAAAAAAACTGTTACTTCTATTTTATAGAAAATAAAATTATAATTAAAATGAATAGTTTATGTAAAATTTTGCCATTTGTTGTACTATCTCTTTATATAATTTATAATTAATTTATAAATTATATTTATTTTATTAATTGCAGGCATTTCAGGAGTTCAGTTATGTATAATCCTCTGTTAGATACCTTTATTAAAACAGCAGATGTTCTTTCCTTCTCAAAAGCAGCGGACGAACTCCATTTAACTCCACCGGCTGTTATTAAACAAATAAACACTTTTGAAGATCATTTAGGCATAGTTCTTTTTATACGCACACATCGCGGGCTTATGCTTACGGCAGCCGGTAAAGAGCTGTACCATGAAGCAAAAAAAATTATTGCCTATTCTAACGCCTGTTTAGAAAGAATCCGCAGTGTCCAAAACGATAATTATATTATACGTATTGCTGTTTCTTCCAAAACTTCAACTTTATTTTTACGTGATTTACAAAAAATTTTAAATAAACAGGAATCAGGCTTACGCTTTAAGTTAATACCTTTTGACGTAACTGCCAATAATTTCCCGGATAATTTTAAAAATTTAGGCATTTTATATGACATTATCCCCGGCATTTATGATGAAGAAAACATAAAAACAAGAAACTGTTTGGTCTTACCTCTGTTTAAGGCTCATTTATGCTGTGCTATCTCACAAACAAATCCACTATCGCGTAAGAACTCCATTTCTTTTGAAGATTTATACGGAAAAACCATTATGCTTATTCAACGCGGCTGGAATATTTACACGGATAAACTGCGCGATGAACTGAATGAAAAATATAAGCAGATAAATATTATTGACTTTCCCGTCTATAATATCGAAACTTTTAACGAATGCCAAAATAATAATTTAATTATGATTACTGTTGACGCCTGGAATACGGTACATCCCTTATTAAAGCTGATTCCGCTGGAGTGCAATTATAAAATACCTTACGGATTGATGTATGCTAAATCAGCATTAAAGCCGGTGCGCGAATTCATTAAAATTATTAAAGAAAAATATTAAATAAACCCTTAAAAAAAACGGTCTGCCTATGCAGGCCGTTTTTTTATGCCTGAAACCCGTAACTAAAAGTTAAAACTATCTAAATAAATTGAAACTTCTGTTATTAACCGCTTGATTTTATAATGAGATTGTAATAAAAATGCGCGCATATAAAATTTACATCAAAACTTTCAAAGGAGTGTTTAGTATGACAGACCTTCAGAAATACGGCAAAGTAATTTTAGATTTTGCTAATACCAAAACCGATTCGCCAGTTCCGCAGTTCTATAAGGATGCTTTTCTTAACTGGTACGGCTGCACCCTTGCAGGCGCTTATGCAAAAATGGTAGACGCGGCAGTAAATACCTTTAAAGCCGAAGGCGAAAGCAGCGTTCTTCCTCCTATTGGCAGGACTGAACATCTTGATATTCCCAAAACCGTACAGATTGACTGCTTAAGTTCCGCATGCCTGGCTTATGACGATATTCATTTTGAAACCACACTCCACCCGGCAGGCCCTGTATTGGCAGCAATTTTAGGCGTTGCCCGCACTCAAAAAGTTTCCGGCAAAGAAGCATTGCAGGCGTTCCGTTCCGGCATGGAATTAGAGTGCCGCACGGCTTTTGCAATGTTCTCTAAAAATACGGATACCTCTAAATGCTGGTATCCTACCGGCGTTACCGGCGGTATTGGCGCCGCTGTGGCTGCCGGACAGCTGCTTAATCTTGATGCAGGTCAGATGGAATCGGCAATCGGACTTGCAGCAGGCTATTCTTCCGGCACGCGCGGAACACACGGCGCAATGTCCGGTTCGTGGGTTCCCGGCATAGCTGCCGAAGCTGGTTATGTTTCTGCAAAAATGGCTAAAAACGGCTTTACCGCCACCATTAACTCTTTAACCGGCGGCAATGGCCTGTTTAACGCCATCAATCCTTCCGGCGATTACGAAAAGGCCTTTGAGGGTATCGGAACTAACTACATCTGCGAAACTACAGCCTGCAAACCTTACCCGTTTGGCTTTATCTCATTTGCTGTAATTAAATGCTGCCTGGATTTACATAAAGAACTGGAAAATCACAAGGCAACTATTGATAAGGTTACGGTTTACGTTTCTCCTACCGCACTTACCCTTGGTAAAAATCCTATCCCGGCAAGTATCTATCAGGCAATGGTTTCGCTGCGCTACATTGTCGGCCGCGTAATTTCCGACCCGCATCTGGCATTTGTACCTTTGGACGACGATTTTAGCATTTCTGAAGATATTGCCAAAATTATGGAACATGTAGTTATCTGCGAAGACGCTGCTCTGCGCAATGACCAGGCGCACTGCACCGCTGTTTTAAGCGACGGTACTTCGTTCGAAGTAAAATGCGATGTAGCGCCCAGCGCGCCCGGCAACCCGCTCAGCACTGCTGATGTTGAAGAAAAATTTATGCTGCAGGCAGAAAAAGCTTTAAACAAAGAAGCAGCCGCGGCTTTGCTTGATATTTTCCACAAATTTGAAGAAGTTGACGATATTTCTGTTTTAATTAAACTTCCCACGCAGAAATAATTTCTTAAAGAAGGTGTAATACATGTTAGCAACTGTTTCTGAACCTAAACAAAGCAAAGGCATGCATTACGGTTTCGTTATAGTTATTGTAATGATTTTGCTGATGATTCCTGCAAGCCTTATTACAAGCGTCGCCAGTATTTTTTACTCGCCTGTCGCTAAAGGGCTTGGTATTTCGGTCGCAGCTTACGGCGTAACACAGTCAATTGTACAGTTTACCACAGCGTTCTGCGCGCCTACGATTTTTTCTAAATTATGCCGCACCTATAATATCCGCTGGATTTTAGTAAGCTGCCTGCTTGTTGAGGCGGTAGGCTTTTCTGTAAGGGCTCTTGCCCAAAACGTATGGATGCTGTACATAGCTTCCGCCCTTTTGGCTTTCCCGATGTCTATCCTCTTTGCTTTTTCTATTCCGCTACTGATGAATCAGTGGTTCCCTACTAAAACCGGCACTATGCTCGGCATTATCTCGGCAGCACAAGGCCTCGGCGGTGTTATTTTCAGTTCTGTCGGCAGTGTTATTATTGCCAACTATGGCTGGAGAACCTGCTTCTGGTGCTTTGCCGCTATCGCACTGGTATTTGTCCCGCTGGCAATGATTTTTATCCGTGCTACACCGGCAGAAAAAGGACTGCTTCCTTACGGAATTGAAAACCAATCCGATAGCAGCAGCGACAAACCTAAAGCCGCTCCTGTACCGGTTGGCATCTCTGCTGATAAAGCAACCCACACACTTGCTTTTTATCTCATTCTGCTTGCCATGCCTATTTCCAACGGCGTTGCCTGCATGTCCTTCTTCTTTAATTCTTACGCCCAGTCCGTAGGGCTTTCAATCGTAGCCGCAGGCTTTGTTGCCAGCATGCTGCAGGGCGGCACTATGTTCTTTAAACTTACGCTCGGCGCAGTTTGCGATAAGAGTATCCGTCTTGGCGCAATCTATTATGTAGGTTCCACTATCATTTCCCTTTTGCTGTTCCTTTCCGGCAACAGCCAGATGGCTTTGATGGCTGCCGCGTTTCTTTATGGCGGCGCTTATTCAGCAACAAACCTTTATGGCCCGCTGCTTGTTAAAAATGTTTTTGGCACCAAAGATTTTACTAAAATTTGGGGCCGCGTAACCGGCGCCAGCACTTTAATAGGCGGTATTTCTTCTTCACTGTGGGGCTTTGTTATGCAGGCAACAAGTTATGATACCTGTTTTTATATCGCCCTGCCGCTTTTGGTCTTCATCCTGGTAGCTTTCATGGTTATCGGCTCTAAAGCCAAAACGCTTAAAGCTCAATGGTCCGCTGATTGAGCAGTTATAAAGTAAAGTTATAACTGTATCCAACGGCATTCCTCCTTAAAACAGAATCAGTGCCGGAAAACCTCCGCACTGATTCTGCTATCACTAAAACTAATTACTTTATATATATTGGCCACAGGAGGGCTTGAACATGAAAAAAACTTTGCTTATCGCTGTACTGGCCGCTCTTGGAATTACTTCCGGCGCCTATGCAGCTAATCCTTTCAGCGACGTACCGGCCGGTCACTGGGCTTATGACGCTGTAAACAAACTGGCGGCCGAAGGAGTAATCGACGGTTATCTGGACGGCTCTTACGGCGGCGACAAACTTATGACTCGTTATGAAATGGCGCAGATTATTGCCAAAGCTATGGCAAAGGGAGCTAATGTAGATAAATTAGCAGCAGAGTTTGCTGACGAACTGGACAGCCTCGGCGTGCGCGTAGCCAACCTTGAAAAGAAAGCGAATAACGTAAAAATTACCGGCGAAATCAGGGCAAGTTACCGTTTTGGTGACGGCAAAGCGCAAACCGATGAAGGTTATCTGCGTACCCGTTTATATGCAACAGGGCAGATAAATGAAGATTGGGCATGGTTAGGGCGTTTTGAAAACTTTCAGTACTATGACGGCATTGAGCGAAACCGTGACGATGACGATGTAATTCTTTCGCGTGCTTATGTAACCGGCAGAATAGGCGGCATCGATATTGAAGCCGGACGTCAGAGTTTTATTAAGTCCGATGTATCCGATAGCAAAGGCGATGGCATTAAATTAACTTATGGCGATAAAATTAAAGTATACGGCTGGGTGCAAAAAGCCAGCAGCGCGCCTGATTGGGTAGGCGGTGAATTTTTACATGGCGGGCGCAATATGGAAGATGGTGACCGTATTTATTTTGCCGGCGTTGAAGGCAAATTTGACACTTTAGACACGGCTTTAAGATATTATAAAGCTGATAACCAACGCGATAATGAAATTTATGAAATTTCGCTTACTGACGAAATAATTAAAAACCTGTATTTAAAAGGCGCTTATTACTATGGCGATATGGACACCGACCTATATGACAGCGATAATAACGGTTACATTATCGGCCTGTCTTACAGAGGAGCTAAAGCATCTGATGTTGGCAGTTACGGCCTTTATGCCAACTATAATGACCGTCCTATGTCGACATACTTACGCCCAAGCATTTTTGCCGGCGGTTATTCGTTGTTCCCGTCTGACGTAGCTTATACGGAAAACGATTATTACGGCGACGGTTACAAAGGCTGGGATGTAGGAGCTAACTTTACAGTAGCCAAAAATATGGTTGCCGGTATAAAATACTCAGACTTTGAATCGCGCAATGGTAATGAAGAAGGCCGCGCACTTTGGACTGAAATAGTCTTTACTTTCTAAAACAGTGCTTTTAGGCATAAAAAAGAAGTGATGGATTTCCACCACTTCTTTTTTATTTTATAAATATCTCCCAGCACAGCACGGCAAGCAGCCCCGGCACGCCGAAGATGCCTGCTATTAATGCTTTTACTACCGTTATTTTCAGCCCGAAGCCTACTGCTGCGCCAACAAGGTTTACCAGCCACAGCGACGCCGCGCCGATAATACCGTTCCACAC
>DXVZ01000040.1:360-5398 GCA_019417125.1 Phascolarctobacterium sp. | reverse complement strand
ACTTGTTAGATTCGAACAAGTAAGTAAACCCCAACATTTATTATAGAACCAAAAAAACTTCGGTATTAAAACCGAAGTGAATATAGCATTTGGTAGCGCTAACGGGAATCGAACCCGTGATTTCGCCTTGAGAGGGCGACGTCTTAGCCTCTTGACCATAGCGCCGTAAAAAAATGGCTCCGGGACTAGGACTCGAACCCAGACAAAATGATCCAGAGTCATTTGTGCTACCATTACACTATCCCGGAGTATCTCTCGTGCTCATCTCTCCTGAACACAAGAGTTATTATAGTATAGTTTAATCAAAAAAGCAAGCCCTTTTTAGCAAAAAAATTAAAAAAATTTTACTTTTTGCTGCTAGGATAATTTTATCATGGCGGGTTAAAAAATATAGCCTAAATATCTGGGCTAACCAAAACCGGCAGGGATAAAGTTTCAACAAGACCAGTAGCAGTACGGATTACGCTGACCAAGATGTCTTGCGGGGGGGTAAAAGTATGCTATAATTTCAGTAAAGAGTTAAAAGCGGAAATTTTTTACTGCTTTTAATATTATATTATACTTGAAAAGATGAGATTAAAATGGAACAAATACCTTTCAATGAGAAAATGTTTAAACAAATTGCACCCGGCTGCACGCCAAAATACGTTAACTATATGCCGCGCGGCAAAAACGGTTTGCGCTGCTGGGAAATTAAGGCGCAAAAGCCGGACGGCGATTATGTAATAGTGGTTTTGCGCGATTACGGCTATAAAACAGGCGGTGAAACGGTAGAGATAATGCCGTTTAATGACCGCGACGGGCGCAATGTGGAAATTTGCCGTTTATATAACGAAAAAAATATTTCGCAAGTGTTTTTGGCTAATTTGTTTAACATTAGCCAACCGTCGGTATCGCTGATAATTAATAAAAAGTAATGTTGAAAGCGGCATATTAAACGTGTTGCAGCTATTGCAGCATTAAACGGCGGCAATGCTGATTTGTTTTATCTTGCAAAAATATAATACCCCATAAGGCAGCTGTTTATAAGTTTAAAGTGCCTTATGGGGTGTTTTTCACTCCAATTCTTTTAAAATATCGGGAAATGGCTGGAGCGTGCGCCGCAAAATGCCGTTGATGCAAGCAATGGCGATGCCGTAGTTAGTAATGGGCACGCCCTGCTGTTTGGCGCAGGCAATACGGTGCTGCATTTCTTTTTCGTTCAGCATGCACGCGCCGCAGTGAATTATCATTTTGTACTTGGTTAAATCATCTGCAAAAGCGGTGCCGCTGGTCCATTCAAACACGGGCTCTGCGCCGGTAAATTTTCTAATCCACGCCGGCAGCTTAACGGTGCCGATGTCGTCGCACTGGCGGTGGTGCGTGCAGCCTTCGCTGATTAAAATGCGGTCGCCGGTTTTAATGTGCTTAAGCATATTTACTCCGCGCACGGCTTCTTTTAAATCGCCCTTATAACGGGCAAATAAAATGGAAAACGACGTCAGCAAAATATCCTGCGGCACGGTTTTGGCAACAAAACCAAAAACCTGGCTGTCGGTAATGATGATTTTGGGCTTGTCTTTCAGCGCGGCAAGGGTGGCGGCAAGCTGTTTATCCTGCGTTACAAACGCCATCGCGCCTGCGTCCAAAAGCCCGCGTATAACCTGCTGCTGCGGCAGGATAAGCCTTCCTTTGGGGGCGGCGCTGTCTACCGGCACTACCAACACGGCGGTGTCGCCGGGGCTGACTAAATCGCCGACGAGCTGCTGCTCATTTTTCTTTTCCGGCACAAGGGCGGCAAGGGCAAGGCGCAGTTCGGCAATATTTTTGCCGCTGACGGAATCAACCGCCATACATTTTACGCCAAGGATTTTTTCGTAGTTACTCAAATCTGCGTCTGCCGCTTTGGTAAAGACGGCGATAACTGGCAGTTTCTTTTCTTTAATGCGCGTAAGCAGCGCTGTATCTTCCGTATCGGGCCCGAGCGTGCCGTCGATGACCAGCAGCGCGATATCCGTTTTGTTAAGAACCTGTACTGCTTTTTGTACACGCTGCGCTCCCAGTTCGCCCTCATCGTCGAAGCCCGGGGTGTCGATAATCATCACGGGGCCGAGCGGCAAAATTTCCATAGCTTTGTAAACGGGGTCGGTGGTAGTGCCCTTGGTGTCTGACACGATGGCGAGGTTTTGTCCGGTGATGGCGTTAATCAGGCTGGATTTGCCTGCGTTGCGCTTGCCAAAAATGCCGATGTGCGTGCGTTCTGCCGATGGTGTTGCGTTTAAGTCCATAGTAAATCCTTCTTTCTTACAAAAAAAGCACTGCGCGGGGCAGTGCTTTTGCGTTTATTCAACAAGTTCCAGGCGCGGGTTGGGCAGGTGTTTGCGCCCTGCTTTGGCGCATTCTTTGCCGTCAACCATAACAATGTCGGCGGTAAAGTTAATGTTGCCGTCAAACAGGCTGCTGCCTACGGCGTAGGTGTCAACCGGCACGCCTGCAGCTTCAAATTCGCGGATGCGCGCGGGGTTAAAGCCGCCCGAAACGATAATTTTTACATAGTCAAAGCCTTCTGCGTCCAGCGCGCGGCGTACGTTCCACACAAGCTCTTTGCACACGCCGGTGGGGTTAAACATGCCAAGCTGCCCCAAAAGGCTCTTATCCACCATAGTGCCGCTGGTATCAAGGCGTACGCCCGCCAGGTTTTTGCCCAGCTTGCGCGCTACGGCAAGGGCGGTGTTTACGCAGTCGTTGTCAAAATCAACCAGGGCAATGCGGGCAATTTTGGGGTCGACGTATTTGTCAAAAGCTTCGGTTGCGGCAACTGTATTGCCGTTATACGAAGCGATTAAGGCGTGGGGAATGGTGCCCAAACCTTTGCCGCCGCTGGCAAGGGCATTGGCGTCGGTAGAAAAGCCCTTAATACCGCCGATTTTGGCAGCGTAGCCGTCGCATTCTTGGGTCTGCCAGGTATCGTAACGCGCGGGGAAGAACAGCACCGGTTTGCCGTTAGCCGCTTCTACAGTGCGGCGCACGTTGGTGGCAATGCGGCTTTGGCGCGCCAAGATGCCAAGGTAGATGGTTTCCAGGTGCGCAAAGTCCGCCAGGTCGCCTTCAATCGTCATCAGGGTTTCCCAGGGGGCAACTTCGTCGCCGTCGTGCAGGGCATGGATGGTGATGTTTTCAGGGTTGTGCGCGCAGGTTTTAATCAGCGCTATTGCTTCGTCGATACCGCAGACAACGACGTTTTCGCGGGTAAACACCTGCATCATCACGCGCGGGTGATGGTTATCGCCGTTTAAAATTTCTTCCGTGCGCAAAAAGTAAGCGTCTGAATAGTAACCGGATTTAATTTTTTCAACGGGAAAATGAAAATGTTCAACAGGTAAACGTTTCTGCATAAATTCCTCCAGTAAATAATAAATATAAAATTGTGATGAATTTCTTTACTAATTGTTATTTATGATATATTATTTTGGTAACAGGTTCAAGGTTTTTTATAAAAATTTTTTATGAGGGTTGATTAATGGCTGCATCAGCTACTGATTCAAAATATACCATATTACTGCTTTCGGCGCCGCTCGGCAGCGGGCACAAAATGGCGGCGGAAGCGCTTGAGGAGTCCTTTAAAAAGCGCGGCGGGGTGACTGTGGTCAACGGCAGCGCCTTTGATTTTTTCCCAAAATGGCTGGGCAATATTATTTTGGGCGGCTACATCGGCATTTTAAAGCATATTCCCAAGCTGTACGATATAGCGTACCATTGGAGCAATACCGGTACTAATTCGTTCTGGATTCGCGATTTTTTAAATTTTCTGCTGTCATACCTGGCGCAGGGGTTTATTAAAAAAGTCGCGCCGGACGCGGTGATAGTAACTCACCCCACACCGGCGGGAGTAATGGCACAGTACAAAAAACGCTGCGCGCCTAATTTATGGGTGGCGGGCGTAATAACCGATTTTAACTTTCACCACTGGTGGATTTATAAAGGGCTGGACGTTTATTTTACGGCGGACGAGGCGATACAGCCGCCGCCGGAACTGAACATACCTGCCGTTGTGACGGGCATACCCATCCGCAGTGCTTTTAACGCGCCGTTTGAGCGCGAGAAATGGCGCCGGCGCCTTGGCTATACGCCGGACGATACTCTGTGCCTTGTAATGGGCGGCGGCGACGGGCTTTTGCCGATGCCGGAGCTTTTGCGTGCCCTTACCGCACGGAGTGATATTAAAGGCTTAAAAATTGCCGCCGTTGCCGGGCACAATAGGGAACTGGCGGAAAAACTGAAAAAAATGGCGCTGCCTAATGTGATGGTGCTTGATTTTATTGCCGAACTGCCGCAGCTTTTGCGCAGCGCGGATATCGTCATCAGCAAGGCGGGCGGGCTGACATCGGCGGAAACGCTTGCCATCGGCACGGAATTTATTTTGTACGACCCGCTGCCGGGGCAGGAAGTGCGCAACGCCGCTTACCTGTGCGAAAAATGCGAGGCGAAAATTGCCGCCACGCCGCAGGAGGTGTGCGGCTTTGTAAAAAAATATGCTGAGCTTAGCACCGAAGCCAAAAACAGCCTGCGCCACCGCCGCCGCGAGGTTTACGGCAAACCTTTTGCCGCCGACGCAATAGCGGATTTTGTACTTAAAACGCTTAACACTCTTGACAGCAAGTGATTTAACCATTATAATGAAGCGAATTTGCGGATACAAATAAAACGTGGAGTGTGTTGTTTGGAAAAGTATTACCTGGCAGCGCTGTATGCCGTTTTTGGCACGCGCAGCGAAAATTTTACGGAAGCGGCGGCGCAGTTTAAAAACGCCGCCGAAGCATATATGTCGCCGCCGGAAGCCTGGATTGAGGCGGGGCTTGATGAAAAAATTGTAAAAAAATTTATTGCCAAAAGAGATTTAGGTTATCCCGATTGGCTTAAAAACTTTTGCGAAAATAACGGCGTCAGCATTATTACGCCGCAGGACGAAGCCTATCCTTACAGCCTTGGGCAAATAAGCGGCGCGCCGCAGTTGTTGTATGTTAAAGGCTGCCTGCCTGATTTGCGCGGCAGCATCGGC
>DXVZ01000040.1:0-350 GCA_019417125.1 Phascolarctobacterium sp. | reverse complement strand
GCATTGTTGGCTCGCGCGAGGCCACCGGTTACGGGCTGAAAGCGGCGGACGCTTTTGCGCATGATTTAGCGGCTGCGGGCGTGGTTATCGTCAGCGGCGGCGCTAAAGGCATCGACGCAGCGGCGCACAGGGGCGCTTTAGCTGCCGGCGGCACTACGGTGGCTGTTTTGGGCTGCGGCATTGATATCGCCTATCCAGCCGTTAATAAAAGCCTGTTCGCGCAGATATCCGCGCACGGAGCGCTGGTTACGGAATACCCGCCGGGAACGCCGCCGATGGCGCATAATTTTCCGGCGCGCAACCGCATTATTAACGGCATGACGCACGGCATACTGGTGGTGGAAGCCGCT
>DXVZ01000004.1 GCA_019417125.1 Phascolarctobacterium sp. | reverse complement strand
AACTGCACGCCTGCCATGGTTACCAAGCATCATAAGCAGGCGCTGAAAAGTTTAAGGGGCAAATTGGCTTAACTAAAGTTTGACTTTAGCCGCCAATTTGCTATAATAAATATAGATACAAACGGCTGCCGATAGACGGTTAGCCGCAAATATTGATTAGTTATTTGATAACCGCTCAAAGTTTCTCAGGCGTTGGGCGGTTATCGCTGTTTTTGTGCACTATCTTTTCCAAGGACATAGCCAAGGGAAAATACTGTTATTGTATAACCTATTACGGTTAATAGTTCAATAACATCCATGCTATCCCCTCCTCCATAGTATTTCCGCAAACGGATTTCTATGTCAACGAAGGGTCACAGTCCCTCCGGGGAGGGCTAACCGCCTACCGTTATGGCAGCGCATTTGCTTAGATAGTTTAACAGGTTTTAATAAATTTGTAAAGAATAAAATTTTTCCGTATAATAAACGCCGCTGTGTTTTAAAGCACAGCGGCGTTTTGCATTTTGCTTACTTTAATCGCCTTTAACCACTACTTCCAGCTTGCCGGTATCGGGGCAGAACAGCAGCCCGTGCACAATAATATCATCCGGCAAAAGCGGATTGCTTTTTATTGCGGCAACTGTTTTTTCTACGTTCTCTCGCGGATGGTGGAACGCATCTACCCATTTGGCAAATTCGCCTTCAATTTTTTTAATTGCTTCCGGCTTAATGCCGCGCGCCAGCATACGTTCTTTAAGCGATTGCGAAGTTGAATGCTGCATACCGCAGTCCAAATGCCCTACTACCATAATTTCCGTTACGCCAAGCTCGTACACGGCAACAATCAGGCTGCGGATTACTTCGTCAAACGGGCCTGTTATCATATTGCCGGCAGCCTTAATAACTTTTGCCTCGCCGCGCGCAATGCCCATGGCAGGCTCTAAAAAATCAACCAGGCGCGTATCCATGCAGGTATAAATTGCCAGCTGTTTGGCAGGATATTTACTGATGAGTTCTTTGCGGTGCAGGTAACTTTCCGGCAGTGCCGCTGTAAATTTGGCGTTTTCTTCCAAAATTTGTTCCAGTAAAGCCAAGTTAAAGCCTTCTTTCGTTAATATTCGTCAAAAATTTGCTGAATTTGCTGCGGCGTATGCGTTTGGGTAAGCGCCAGCTGCAATAAAATGCGCGCTTTTTGCGGATTTAAGTTTCCGCCGCTGATGAAGCCTGCCGCGTCCCATTTGGGGTTTGCCGCCAACACACGCCCTTCGCTGACGCGGGTGCTGCGCACAACGGCAGCGCCCTGCCGTGCCGCCTGCACAAGCGCCTGTTCCGCACCGCTGTGGATGCTGCCCATGCCGCTGCCGGCGTACACAATTCCCTGCGCGCCTGCGTTAAGCGCCGCTTCAATCAGCACGCCGTCGTCATCGCAGTGGGTGTAAATAATATCCACGCGCGGCAAAACAGCGTAAGTTTTACCGGCAAATGCCGACTGCGAAGTGTGGCGTTTGTTTATCTGCGCTTCAAAATATACTTTGCCCCCGGCGATAGTGCCAAGCTGGCCGTAAGGCACGGATTGAAACGCCTCTACCTTAAAGGCGCTGGTTTTAGTGGCATAGCGCGCCGCCATAATAATATCGTTCATCACTACCAGCACGCCCTTGCCGGCTGACTGCGGGCACGCGGCGGTTTTTACGGCGTTCAGCAAATCCAGCGGGCCGTCTGCGCTAAGCGCCGTTGCCGGGCGCATGGCGCCGGTTAAAACTATGGGCTTATCGCCGTTTACGGTAAGGTTTAAAAAGTAAGCGGTTTCTTCCAGCGTATCCGTGCCGTGGGTAATGACGATGCCGTCCACGCCGCCGTCCGCCATTAGTTCGTTGCAGCGCGCCGCCAGTTTAAACCACAGGCTGCTTGTTATATTGCAGCTATCAATATTGGCAAGCTGCTCGCCGCTGACGCGGGCAATGTTTGCTATCTCCGGCACGGCGGCAATAAGGCTCTCCACGCCCAGCGCACCGGCTGTATAGCCCGTAAGCTGCCCAGCGCTTGGCGCACTGCCGGCAATGGTGCCGCCCGTTGCCAGTATTTTAATGTGCGGCAGGTTAGGCTGCATGTTCTTCCCGCCTTTCTTCAATAAAAGTTTTTACGCGCAAGCCCACGTTTTGCTGCAAATTACGGTAAAAAAACTGATAGTCGTAAATATGGTAAATGCCTTCGGCAAACAGCGGCAGCCCGGGCGGATAGGCGTTTTTATCAATATCCGTCACTTTCAGCGTGCCGCGCTTGGCGTCAATGCAGCAGCCGGTAAGCTGCGGCACTTCGCGCACTGCCGCGCCGCTGTAATCGGTAAAGCAGGCGCCAAGGTTAAGCGTTTTGGGTGCGGGTTTGGTGTCCGTACTCCACGTCAGTGGGTTAATGGCAGCGGTTTTTACCCCGGCGGGGACTATCATAGAAGCCGTTACCTCCGGCGCTTCAGTGTTAAAGGTTATCACCGTGCCCAAATCGTCCGCGCTTTGCGCCGGGCGGATGTAGGGATACTGCGCCAGCTCCTGCGGCGTTAACACCCAGCCGATGGCGTAGCAGGCAGCCATGTTGTTTTTTACAAAATCAGTATTGCCAAATTCTTTTAACAGGCGCAGGCACATTTCAGCCCCCTGCGAAAAGCCGGAAAGCACAAACGGGCGCCCGTCATTTTCGTGCTGTATATAATGTAGGAAAGCTGCGCGCACGTCGCTGTAAGCAAGTTCAAAACAGGGCGCGGCTTCTTCCGGCGGCAAAATGTAATCCGCCAGCACCGCCTGCCGGTAGTACGGCGCGTACATTCGGCAGGTATCTTCGTAAATGCCGCGCTGCATGTTAAGCGCGCCATAAAAATTTTGTTTGATCTTTGTATCTTCAAGGCTCATGTTTTTGTGCCCGTCCGCGCCCAAATCCACCGTAGGGCACACAATAAACAAATCCGCCGCCTTGTTTTCGCCAACGCGCCAGTATGCCCAGTTCGCTTCATCGGCATAATCCGGCGTCTGCGCCGCTGCTGCGCTGCATAAAACAACAAATATTAATAGTATTATAAAATTACAAAGTTTTTTCATTTTACATCACTGTTTAAATAATCATAAGCAAACTGCGCGTAAATGCCTGCACCGTATTTCAGCTGCTCTTCGTCAACAGCAAATTTGGGGTGGTGGTGCACGCAGTTAAGCCCTTTGGCAAGATTGCGCACGCCGATAAAACCATACACGCCCTTTGTTTTTTCCATAAAAACGGAGAAATCTTCCGCTCCGGTCATTTTATCCAAATGGCACAGGCAGCCTTCGCCCATAATTTTTACCGCCGCCTTACGCGCAATTTCGTTTAAAGCGTGGTGTTCGTTAATCAGCGGTGCAGGGCCGAAAAAGTAAGTGCTTGCCGCCGTGCAGCCGTAGGTAAGCGCCGCCTTTTGGGCGATACCGTCAATCAGCTGCGGCATGCCGTTACGGAATTCTTTATTAAAAGTACGCACCGTACCGACGAGTTCCACCTTATCGGCGATAACAGGCTCGCCGCTGCCGCCGTTCATCATGCCGGTGGTTACTACAAGGCTGTTCTGCGGCGCATTTACGCGGTTGACCAGGCTTTGCAGCGCCATAACCACCGCCGCTGCCGCCACAACGGCGTCGCTGCCCTGCTGGGGTTCCGCCGCCGGCGCCGCTTTGCCGCTGACGGTAATGGTAAAGCGGTCGCTGCAAGCCATACGCTCGCCGTCTTCGATGCTGACGCAGCCACTTTCGAGCAGCGACCAAACGTGCTGCCCAAAAATAGCGTCCACATCGTCAAGGCAGCCTTTTTCTACATAATGGCGCGATTCCGTGCCGATTTCTTCTGCCATTTGAAACAGCAGCTTAACAGTGCCGTGCAGCTTATCACGGTTCGCCATCAGCATTTTGCCTGCCGCCAAAAGCATGGCGGTGTGGCAGTCATGCCCGCAGGCGTGCATTACGCCAGCGTTTTGCGAGCAGAAGCTGCAATCGTTTTCTTCCTGTATCGGCAGCGCGTCGATATCAGCGCGCAGCATTACGGTTTTGCCGGGGTATGCGCCTTTAATAGTACCGATGCAGCCGGTAATATCGTCAAAAGTCTGCACTTCTATGCCGAAGCTTTTAAGTTCGCTGACGATATGCTCCGTCGTTTTAAATTCTTTAGTGCCCAGTTCCGGGTGCGCGTGCAGCCAGCGGCGCTGCTGCAAAATATACTGTTCTTCCGCTAATGCCAGTTCTTTAAAGTTCATTCTGCCGCGCCTCCTTCCGCCTGCGCCGGGGCAAAGTTAAGTTCTGCCGTGCAGCCAAAAGCTGCCGCCGTGCTTTGGGCAAGCAGCGTCAGTTTGGGCTGCATTGCTGCCAGCAGTTCCGTACTATCCGCATATAAATACGCCGTCATTTTCACTAAATCGGTAATAATGTTAAACTGCGTGCCGCCGTTAACACCGCTTACTGTAAATACCAGCTGGTTTAAG
>DXVZ01000039.1 GCA_019417125.1 Phascolarctobacterium sp. | reverse complement strand
TAATACTACGCCAGAAACGATTGCAATCTTTGTGTTACCTAATGGGACGCTACAACCAATTAAATAGAAAGGCTCTGGAAGTGATTTGATAATTTTTGCATCCAATGGTGATAATTGTTTAATAATTTCAATAAATGAATGATGCAATACAGAATTTTTACTACTATCAAAAGAAGCAGCTATAACTTTTGCGAAAAGTGTTCTAATTTCTTCTTCTTCAATGTAGTATTTGGATGCTTCTAAAGCTGGACCCAAAATACTTAATTTAGGCATTTGAATATTTTCAGCATCAATTTCATTACAGTTATTATTAATGGAATCTAAAAATTCTTTTAAATTTTGTTCACGAACTGCGTTTTTCTTAATAAGAAAATTATCAAAAGGACCAAATAAATATTTCCAAAGATTGTTAAAAGTTTTTGCTGGTGCTTCTGCTCCTTTTGTAGCTAAAGCTGTCACAAAAGAAGCAACAATACTAATCGTAGTTTGATCCAAGCTAATCACCTCTCTGCACTATATTACTAATCATATTATAACAAACATACACTAGTTAAACGTGAAAATTTATAAGCAATATACAACAGAT
This sequence comes from Phascolarctobacterium sp., assembly GCA_019417125.1. GTDB lineage: Bacteria > Bacillota > Negativicutes > Acidaminococcales > Acidaminococcaceae > Fusicatenibacter_A. The sequence continues at coordinate 9,962 of DXVZ01000039.1, read as the reverse complement.
TTTTTTACTGCCGTTTGAAATAACGAAAGGAGGTTGAAATGAAAAGACATTATCTGCTGTTGCAGGCGCCGGAAGTTTTAAAGGATTGCGGCGTTAAGGCAATACGGCTATTGGAAACAAGTGACCCGGTATCAGGTAAAGCTGTCGAAGAATTTATCGACAAGGGTTACAAGGTAGTTGGAAACATATCGACAGATATGGCGGCGAGGACATTACTTGCCGGTTTAAATGTGATTACCGAAGCTAGGCTGCGCAACGAACGCAGGAAGCTAAATAAAATAGCAGACATTTTGCGAAACAAATAAGAAGGGGGCGTTAGTTATGCCGGAAATGGAAAAGCACATGGTAACAGGCAAGATGTTCTACGTAATCAGGAATTATGGCGAAAAGCAGCCGGTAATTATTACAGATGGGCAGGTGGTATCTGATGTTGTTGACGTGTCCGCTGTGCGAAAGGCAGATAAAGCCGGATGAAGTAATCTACGCATGGGATATACACCGGAAATGTTCTGTAGAGATTTGCTCCGATCTGGATTGCGCAGCAGAGTTTAACCGTAAAATGCGAAAAATAAGCAAAGATAAAAGAAAAAGCTGCCAGCACGGCAATGCTGACAGCCAAGAGTATAAGATAACCCAGTCTTAACTCAATTGCATTATATCACATTATACGGAACTTTAAAAGAAAATTAATAAAGGCAGGTGCTTTATATGAAAAATAAAATAAAAACAGTTTACTGCATTTTATGGTATTACCTGCTGCATCCGTATTTTTTAATATTCCTGCTTGGCATTTTATTCTGCCGGATTATACAGATAGCATGGTAAGAAGGCAGGGTAAACTGACATGGAAATGTTAAAGTATTTTCTATTTGGTGCCGCGGCAATTTTTCTGGGAACATTTTTAGCAATGCTTACAATGTTCTTTATCATAGCGGCGGTATATCCCAGGTAAGGTGATAAAAATGAGTGTAACAAAATGTTATTTCTGTAACCGCAGGCTTAAAGGCGGCGAATGGAATTTAAAAGTAATCGATGGGGAGGTCCGGAAAATCTGTAAAAACAAAAGGACTTGCAAGCTGCATCAGGATATGAAAGCCGTTAAAAGCGGTGATGATGACAATGATAATGAAGCCGGCGCCCCGGTTTATAAAATTGTTTTTGATTGGCAGTGCTGTGCAGTAATTATAGCAGGTTTAATAACGGCAATTACCATCGGCATAGCACTGGCCATAATGGCAGTAATGATATGCAGTTAACAATGCGTGACGTATTAAATGCATGGATAATATGGTGGCGGGCCGGCATGATACCGCCGCCATGCGAGAACAAAGAAGAACTGCGCTCCCTGGTTCAGCGTATGTATAACTACGTTTATGCAGCTGACAGGGAAATATTTTTAGGAGCAGTTGAAATGCTTGCAAAATCATCAAATAAGGACTGGCCAACGCGGGAACGTTTGGAACGGACCGTTATTGTACAGCGCATCATGCAGCGCGGTGCTTAATTTTTAAATAGGGTAGGGATGGTAAATGAATAATAAATACGGTTATATCCGTGTAAGCGCGAAGGACCAAAACGAGGACAGGCAGCTTTTGACCATGGAAAAAATCGAAGTGCCGGAAAGTAATTTGTTTATCGATAAACAATCTGGCAAAGACTTTGAACGTCCAAAGTATAAAAAAATGCTGCGCAGGATTAAAGCAAATGATGTTCTTTTTATTAAAAGTATTGACCGTTTAGGCAGAAATTACACCGAAATTTTGGAGCAATGGCGGTATTTAACAAAAATAAAACGGGTGGACATTGTTGTTTTGGATATGCCGATGCTTGATACCCGCATTGGTAAAGACTTAATGGGGACATTTTTAAGTGATATTGTTTTGCAGGTGCTGAGCTTTGCCGCCGAAAATGAGCGCAACAATATACGCTTGCGCCAGGCGAAAGGCATTGCGGCGGCGAAAGCCCGCGGCATCCGTTTTGGCAGGCCGCCTAAAGCTTTGCCGGAAACGTTCAGAATGGTTTATAAGCGCTGGAAGCAAGGCGAGATTACTTGCAGCATCGCAGCTAAAGAATGCCAAATGCCGTTAACAACATTCCGTTATAGGGCGAGATTGTACGAAAAGCAAGCCAAGCTAAGCGGAGCTTAAAACGGTTATGAAGGTGATAACTATGAACAAAAAAGAAGCGTTGGCTTTGTTTAAAGAAGGCTGCCCGTTTTGCGGCAGCAGAAGCTTAAACATATACCGTGATGTCTTTAAGAAATGGCATATAGAATGTGAGTGCGTTTTTTGTACTGCTAATATAGTATTTGAAAATAAAGCAGATAGCTTACGGCAAACAATAAACAAATTTAATACACGAAACAAAAAAGGAACAGAATACGACAGGATTATGAAAAAGGAGTGATTTAAAATGACTGAGTTACAAGAAAAAGCGATAGCTAAAATAGATGCCGAAATTGAAAAAGAAAAAGGGAACCGCATACTTGAAATTATCGGTGAATTTTTAATTAACTTGGTTACTGCGAATGCAAATGCGGCGGAGAATTTACTGGACGATAAGAAAACTTTAAAAGGCGCTTATGAGGCAATGCGGACGGAAGCACGCAAACAGTCAAAAGACGGCTGCGCAGTGCTTACCGATGATGAAGGCTTTGAAATTATTTGCGGTTATTACGGCGTAGATAATCAAGCCGGCGGCGGTGAAAACGTTGACCAAAATGCGCCTGCGGTGAATGCGGCACCGGCGCTTGATATTGAACTTGACGATTTACTTAAATAGGGGGCGGTTAAAGTGTCTCCGAAAAAAGTAGAAGCTTTCTTTGATAGTTTAATCGTGCGTGAAGAATTGTTACCGCAGTATAAGCCAACGTGGAAAAAGTTTTTGAGGTTCTTCCCATCAGGATACAGTAAAGATTTTAAAAAGTTTGCCAATGATGCTTTTTGCAGCATGTACAACTATTTGATTTGTTATGACCGTGAGGACAGGCAAAAAGCTTGGTGTACGCATTGTGGCAAAAAAGTGGTGCTGCATAAAGAAGGAAAACATAATGGTAAGGCAGTGTGCCCGAAATGTGGGTATAAATCAGTAATAATACATAAATGGCGCAAAGAAAAGCCAATTAAAAACTGGGGGCATTTGCTATATTATGACAAAGCAGATTACGCCAAAAACAGTATTGTAGCACGTGGCATTTATGTTGTTCGTACAGTCGATTTTGATGAATTTTTTGATAAATTGCAGGTAGATTGGCAATACCGGACGCGCTGTTATTATTTGTTTCAACCAGGAAACTGTGAGTTTAGGGAACATATAGATCATAATTTGTACTGTGTTGATGTCCTTAGAACACATAAAAGTATGTTTCCTATTTTTAACCAGTACAGCGTGGATGCAGTTATCGCCGAAGATATGGGTAGTTTATATAAAGCGGCAAAAGAAACAAAATGGCAGTATGTATTGCCGAAAAATTTAATGGATATAAGCCTTTGCGCTGGTGACAGCGTAAAATTATTGGCGGAATACGATAAGCATCCGCAAATAGAATATCTGATAAAAGCGGGTTTTAATATAATTGTTGAGCGAAAAATTGAGGGGCTCCCGACAAGTGAAATTATTAACTGGCGTGCCAGAACGCTACAGCGTGCAATCAAAATACCGCTCTCTAAAATTGACTTTAAATATATTAAAGCAAATTCCCAAAATATTACCTATGAAGCTTTGCAAATATTCAAATTATTAAAAACAGATAACCCAAATACGGCTTTGGCGGCCTTTAATGTACCGAGCTGGGTGCTTAACAGTGTTTATGAAACTGAACAAGTAATAAAGGTATATAAAACCATTGGGAATGCTGCAAAAATATTTGAATATATCAAGCGTCAGTATGATTTGTTAGGCCCAAGAAATAGAGAACGGCTGAGAACGCCAAGTTATATATTAAGCGACTGGCGTGATTATTTAAATGAATGCAAAAATCTTGGCCTAAATTTGAAAGATACAGCAGTTATAATGCCACATAATTTGCAGCAGGCACATACGAACACGACTGTACAGATAAAGGCAAAAGATAATGCAAAATTGGATGAACTGATTGCTAAAAATAAAAAGAAACGGCAAATTTTTAATTATGAGTATGGCAATCTGTTTTGCAGGCCAGCGGAAAGCACTAAAGAATTGATTGCAGAAGGAAAGATGCTGATACATTGTGTTGGAACATATGCGGAGCAATATGCAAATGGAAAAACTAATATCGTTTTTATCCGATGTGCTGATGAACCGGATAAACCATTTTACACTATGGAAATTGGAACCCGAAATGAAATTGTGCAGGTTCGCGGGTTTAAAAACTGCGGTATGACAGACGAAGTTCAGGACTTCGTTAATCATTTCAAAGCGGAAGTATTAAGCAAACTTAAAAAGAAGGGTGGTAAAGCAGCATGAATAGCATTGATATTATCAGAACGCCAGAGATTGTGGCGGCGGAGATTAACAGCATAAAAGAACAGACAAGAAACGTTCTGCTTTTTAACAGTATTGAAATAGGCAAGCGCCTTACAGAAGCCAAAGGCATGATGGAACATGGGCAATTTGGCAAGTGGCTTGCCGAAAAAGTAGATTACAGCCAAAGCACTGCAAACAACTTAATGAAAATCTATGAACAGTACGGAGCTGACCAGGGAGCGCTTTTTGGCGACAATTCAAAATCCCAAACGTTTGGTAATTTGAGCTATTCGCAGGCGGTTGCTCTGTTGGGGATTCCGGCGGAAGAACGCGAACAGTTTATTGAAGACAACAATGCCACCGAATTAAGCATCCGTGAGCTTAAAACAAAAATTAAAGAGTATGAAGAACGAAACAAGCAGTTAGATGACGCTAATAAAAATTTAAACAATATATTGCAAGGAACGCAGGAGAGTATTAATAAAGAACGCGTAAAATCCGAAAATCTGACCGCACAGCTGGAACAGCAAAAAGAAGCAGTAAAAAAGGCCGATATAAAGGCGAACGAAGCCTGGGACGAATCGGTAAAACTAAAAAATAAGATAAAAGAGCTTGAAGCCGAGCTTGATAAACCGGCAACAGTTGAAACTGCCGTAGTAGAAAAAATACCTGACGAGGTACAGCGTGAGCTGGAAGAATTAAGGGCTGCTGTTAATGAAAAACCGGTAAGCGATAATGATGCAGCGGCTAAAGCCGAAATCGCGTTGCTATTTACGGCGGCGAAAGATAATTTTAATAAAATGCTGGCGGCGGTGGCAAAACTCGAAGATACAGAACTTCGTTCCAAGTATTATGGCGCGGCGGTGAAGCTGGCGGACAGCATTAAGGCGGTAGTAGTGAATAATGGTGGAATCTAGTGGGGAACATGGTAGAGAAAATCCAAATCATAGTGGGCTATTTGATTAATGAAAATATCCCTTTTAAGGTTGTTTTTACTGGTCAAGGAAAACCTATAAAAATTAGAGCTGGCAATAAATACCAGCCTTGGAATGATGGCGAAGTGCAGCTGCTCCCGACCGGGCAAATCGATAGTTATTGTGGCAAAGGTAAAAATCTATTTAAACCTGATTTAAGCATTTATGATGCCTGCGCAGAATTAAAAAGACATTATAAATATAACTTTTTAAAACATGCGGAGGAATTACTGTAATGGACGAGCAGGATATACAGCGTGCCTTGGGGTGGCACTTCGGAATCAAGCGTGGATATACCCCGATACCGAATGTACTGATGTTTGGCGGAAGGTATGAAGCTGACTTTGTATATATTAACAAAAATAACTATTTGACCGAAGTGGAAATAAAAATTTCGATGGCAGACTTTAAAGCAGATTTTAAAAAGAAACATTATCATGACTGTGAGGATGTGCGTAGCCTATACTATGCATTGCCAAAAGCTTTGTACAAAAAAGATAAGGAGCTTTTTAAAAGCATGGCTGCTGAACATGGTGCCGGTGTTATTGTCGTTAATGACTGTATGGCGTGCGAAATAGTTCAAAAAGCTGCTGTAAGAAAGAAAGTAAAACCGTTGGGACCTTGGCAGATAGTTGGGTATATGCGGCTTGGCTGTTTAAAATGGTTCAAGCCGCAGTATAGAGGAGATGTCCCCGACATTAATGTCGGGAACATGCAATAAAAACGGTATCTCTAAGTAAGGGTAGAAATGAGTGACTGGCTTTGAAAAAAAGTAAGGAATATACAGATTTTACAAAAGTGCTTTATTTAATTCGCGGCGTCAGTGGCAGCGGCAAGTCGCACCTTGCATGGCAAATTACACCATGTGAAGTAAGCGCTGATGATTACTTTTACGATGTCAGCGGCGAATATAAATTTCGGGCAGAAAAGTTACCGGAAGCACATGCATATTGCCAAAACGAAACAGAAACTTATATGCGGATGGGCGCTTTTGAAATTGCCGTACATAATACTTTTACACGCCGTTGGGAACTGGAACCTTATTATAAGTTAGCGGCAAAGTACGGTTATGAAGTAGTTGAAATAATCATTAAGAGTAATTTTAAAAATGTTCATGGCGTACCGGCAGAAAAAGTTGAAGAACAGCGGCGGCGTTTTGAATTTTAAGAGGATGATTACAGATGGCTACAAAATGGTTGAATAACGAACAGGCACTTGAAATTTTAGGCAACAGCGAAGAATACAACTTGCCAGGCATACTTCTACAAAATACAGATCAGGCACACGCTTTAGCGGCGGCGAAGCGGGCACTGAAGTACCGGATTACCAAAATTGTATTGTATGACAAAGACAGTAAATGCTACGTATGCCCCAGCTGCAAAGAATGCGTTAGTCGCAGTGATTATGAATTTGAAACAGGTTATTGTAAGGTTTGCGGGCAGAAAATCAAATTTCAGGATAAAAACTGAATGGAGTTGATAATGATGGAGAAAAAATCGATTGCATTAGTTGACAGCAATAAAAGTTATTGCAAATGCTGCGGGAAAACAACCTACCGGGCTTTGGCATTTTATGGACCAGATGGCGCAATGACAGAAGTGCCAGTATGCCGAAACTGTTTAACGTATTTGATTATGATGTTAAAAAATCTTGATTTAAAGCGGATATACAGTTATGAAGCAAAATTAATTAATAGTTTTCTTCAATAAATAATTGCAAAACAAAGGTGAAAGCGGCGGCAGTTTATGCGGCCGCCTTTGCAATTACAATTTCTTCTATTTATATATGAAGAAAAAATCAGCGGCGGTGGCTGCTTTTGGGCTTGTATGTAAGTATTATCTTTTCAACCATACAAAAAAGGGAGAAGTTATAAAATGGCATTGGCTAAAAATGGTATCAGAACAAAAACATACTATTGCGGGATAGTAAAGCCGGAGTACATTGAAATAGATTTATTCCCTTGGCAAGATAGAAAAATAAACCGTAAGGGAAAAGAAAAGCTTACAGCACCAAAACAAAGAAACTTAAATGCAAAAAGGGCTAAAAGATACTTTTGCCTTTTACTGAAAACAAATTTTACCGAAGGCGATTTGCACGTTACTCTAACATATAACAGCAAATATTTGCCGGAAAGTATCGAACAGGCTGAGAGAGAAGTAAAGAATTATCTGCGGCGGATAGCTAATGCCAGAAAGAGAAAAGGGCTGCCGCCTCTAAAATACATTTACCTTACAGAACAAGGAGTGCAAAGCAAGCGTATACATCATCATTTGGTTATCAACAGCGGATTAAGCCGTGATGAAATAGAATTATTGTGGCGCCGGCAGAGGCGTAAAGGTGAAAAAATCGGTCAAGCGTTAGGTGATTGTAATGCGGATCGGCTGCGGCTTGATGATAAAGGGCTTGAAAGGCTGGCTGCATATCTTTCAAAAGACCCAAAAGGCAGGAAACGCTGGACGCCCTCGCAAAATCTGCAAAAACCGCAAGTATCCATAAGCGATACCAAAACAAGCCGCAAAAAGTTTCAGCAGCTTTTGTTATTGCCGGTAGATTGCGAAGCAGTTAAAGAACATTTTGAAAAACAGTATCCCGGTTATGTACTTACAGAATGCAGCAAAGAATTTAACGAAATTACAGGACAATGGGCAATATACGTTAAAATGCGGCGGCGCGGAAGTGTTTGGCGTATAAATCCGCCGGAGAAAGGGGTATTCCCCGGGATTGCGGCGGTAAAGAAAGGAACATGATATGCAAAAGGTAGAGATGATTTTAAGCATACCCCCATCAGTAAATGCTTGTTATGTTAATTGCCGAACTTTTGGCAGGCGCGGCAGAATGTTAACGGAAGTGGCCAAAAATTGGAAGCTGCAAACAGCGTATACAGCGAAAGCAGCAGCACGTTCTGCCGGCTGGATTATGCCGTCGGCAACAGAAAAGGTTGTGCTTGAGATATACGCTTATTGGCCAGACCGGCGCAAACACGATATGAATAATCTGCATAAGCTATTATGTGATGCGCTGGAAGGCATTTTATACGAAAATGATTGTGCAGTATTATGCCGTGATATCGATTTTGAAGTTGATAGAAAAGATCCACGAATAAAAGTAGTCGTGATGTTGAAAGCTTTTGCTGATGCGGGAGGGGTGTAATATGGCAATTATAATTAAACGGCTTATGCTTTTACGGGATGCGCTTAAATCAAACCCTAATGCCAATACACCGGAGAATCAAAAAACAAACGAAGCGCTAATAGAAGCTTTAAATGCTGCGATACAAATACTTGTATCTAAACATAACGCCTTTAATAAAAAGAAGCAGTGGACAGAAATGGCAATTAGAGTCGGCTTGATTTTATTTATATACTTTTGTTTGGCCGAAGCGATTTATGTTTGTTATTATATGGCCATTACAGACCCGGTAAAAACTACAACAGCTCAAATGACGGCGGCAGTCATAGTGATCGCTCTTTGGACTGTTAAGGAGAGATAAAGCGTATAAGAAAGTGAGGAAAAAACTATGTTAGAGAATAGTGGCAAAGATTTTGTTGATTCAGTGGCGAGAGAATTTAAAAATGCAATTGAACTTTTTGTTAACAAAAATGCCCAGTATGGCGCAGATGACCCGCTTGCGAATTTTAGAGCAGGAGCTTTACTTGAAGAAGGAGTGGATACATGGTCAGCTATGTACAACGAAGCCAGGGCATATTCGCGCAAACATATCGCGCAGGTATACGGAAAGGGAAAGAACATTGAAACGCCTAAAGTTGAGGAAAGTCTGGCAGACATAATGGTTTATAGCGCCATCATGCTGTATATGTGGGGTAAGCATCAGGAGTAGATAAATATGCAGGAGGAATAATGACCAAGGATGAATTAAAAGAGAAACTGCGGAGTGCTTATACCATACAAAAGCAAATCGAAGCCGAATATCTTGAATTACAAACACTACGGGATAATGCGAGTCGCATAACGCCTTCGTATAGCTTAGCACCTGGCGGTGGTGGGACAGGACAACGTATTGCAAATGTTATGGCTAAAATAGTAGATGCAGAAAATATAATTCAGTCAGAAGTTGAACTTTTGATGTTGGCATTAGGGGAAATTCGTCAGCTTATAGCACTGGTTGATGACCCCAAATTAAAAGTGGTTTTACACAAACATTATCTGTGCTATCAAAAATGGGAGTCCATTGCTTTGGATTTAGGTTATGAGGTTCGCTGGATTCATGTATTGCATTCGCGTGGTTTAAATGCGATTTTAAAAAAGAGTGCATTGAAATGCACATCTTGACATTGATATAATATATAATAGCAAAAGCGTTGATAAAGAAGTTTCCGCTTCTGCCTTTGCTTAACCATCCTATCCTGCAAAACCGTTGGTAGCTGCCAGCGGTTTTTGTAGTTTTATACAAAAAATTAAAAATTCGGTAGGTACTTTCTGGGAAAAATGAACGCCGAGGGTCTGTCGAACCCCAAAAAAAGTTTAGATTTTAATTTTAAAAATCTGATTTCCTTCCAGACGCACAAAAAACGAATGTAAAAACAC
>DXVZ01000038.1 GCA_019417125.1 Phascolarctobacterium sp. | reverse complement strand
AATAAATTTGCCAAAAATACCTGCGAGATATTATGCTCGTTATACAGGCGGTAAATCTCTGCGTTGCGTCCCTGGCGGTCTTTAAACGGCGTTACATCCACCATCTCACCGTCAATTTTATAACCGTAATCGCGCAGCACAACAATTACATAATCACCATCAGGCTTCTGCGCCTTAATCTCCCAGCAGCGCAAACCATTTTTGCCCCGCGGCATATAGTTTACGTACTCCGGTTTACAATCACCGGCAATTTGCTTAAATTTCGCTTGGTTAAAAGTTTCCTCTTTAATCATATTAATCAAATCTTTCTGTGTATTACATTATATCAAAGTATGTTTAAAAACAAAGGGAAGTTTTACTTCCCTTTGTTTTTTCAGTATAAAGTTATAAAGCTATCGGACCGCAAAGCTTATGGAAAAGATTTGAACAAACTTTTTGTTATTTTTACTTGCTGGCAGATGCTTCTAAATTAATAGCTTCGCTTCGCTAAAAATTACATTAGAAAGACCAACGCATACCTGCGTTCCATTGCCACGGCGTTTCAATATCTCCGCCATAAGTTTTTACAACATCGGCATATACATAACTGTTAGCACTTGTTTTATAATTAAAACCAATGCCTGCTTCATACCAAGTATCACTCAAATCTTGTGTATAACTATTGCTAATCCCATTCATGCTTAAATAAGTATCTGCATCTCCGGCAAATTCATGCAGCAGGCTTGCTTTTGCATAAATGCTTCCATTATCGCTGATATTTTTACCAATTTCAAAACCAACACGCCCTACTACGCTCTGCATACTATCCTGGCTTACGTTGATGCCATTGTTAGTAGTGTAATCTTCGCCAGTAATATACATATAAGTCATTTGCGCCTGCGGAGTTACAAACCAGCCATCGTTTAAATCAATTTTTCTGCCGTATTCACCACTGATAGAAGTGCCCCAAGCATCATAATCGCCTTTGGTGTAACCGGCTTCGGCATAGTTTTCAAATTCGTTGCTTAAGCGTCCTTCTTTAAGCACAATATCTGCATAATGTCCTTTATCGCCAAGCCAAGTGCCATACAAGCTTAAGGACGTACTGCTGTTATCGCCATTGCCTTCAGCATAAGTTGTCTGCCCATCGTTGTGGCTGATTGCCGCACCGTAATGCCAATCGCCATAGGCTTTATCATAACCAATTTGGAAGAAATTATACTGGTTTTTTAATTTTCCGCCGTACTCAAATTCGCCACGGTTCATACGTACCCAAATTCCCTGGTCGCCTTCACTGTTGCGTAATTCGCCAAGACGCTGGCTTAAAGTGCTATCTTCCTGGCGCCATGCAATAAGGGCAACACTGGCAATATCGCGCATATTATCCATGGTAGTTGTAGATGTATTTTGACGCAATGAACCAGCCACAACAGTTCCGTCATTTGCTATATCAGCACTAATTGCACCTTTCAGCAAACCTTCTTTTACATTGCCGTTGGCACTAAAATTATCTTGTGTACCTTTTACAGTAATATTGGAAGCAAGTTGTTCCATTGCACTATTAGCGTTTTTAACTTCATCAGCAGTAATGCCGGTAAAGTTTACATTCATAGTACCTTTAACAGTGCCAGCCGTATCTGTACCATTAGGGTCTACACCAAGTTGAAATTTAGCAGTATCATAATTATCGCCATCAATAGTAGTTTCTAAATTAACAGTACCTGTACCATTAAAATTTTGAATAGTTACAGTCTGATCACTGCCGCCAACAGCGTTAATAATACCATTATTCATATTAAGATTATTCACAAAGCTATCACCGTCAGTTATCCATTGTGCACCATTAGAAATGCCTAAATTCATACCGTTAACATCATTTTTATCTTCCGGTGGCTCACCGCTAATTAAAATATTACCATTAAGATATGATTCACTATTTGTTAAATTAACATTTACATCTGCGTCAACAATGCTTCCAGAAGTAGCAGATTCATAATTAAATTCAATATCACCATTAAGTTTAACTATATTGTCAGTATTTTGGTTAATGTTTATTGCTGCATTGCCACGTGCCATTATTGATTTCCCGGCATTAACTTCCAAATTTCCGTTAACATTTATAATGCCTTGAGACATTGCTAATAATCCGACACCGGGATTTTTAGAACCACTTACATTTATAGTCATATTATCAGCATTTATAGTCACTTCAGATATTTTACTGCTATCAGATTCTTGAGTTGTATTGCTTTGTACCCAAATGCCAGCTAACGTTTCAGTATTAACATTATTTACTTGACTATATACGTTAATATCAACATTTTTAGAATTTAGCTCAACTTTTGTGCCAGATGGTCCAGCATAAATGCCAGTTGCACTCACTAAAGAGCCTTTACTATTTACAGCAATATTAACATTACTAGTATTTTCGTTACCAATAACAACATTTGAAGCATTTTCAGCATATAACCCTGCCGTAATATTTGAAGCTATAGTTCCTGCTGGTGTTGCACTCATATTTACTTCTGCACTATTTATCTGTAATTTAGTATTTTCGCCTTTTACGTCAACAGCATGAAATCCAGTATATATCAAGTCTAATTTTTCATTGCCAATAATTAATTCTTTTCCTCCTGACAACGAAATATTATTTTTATCATAGTCATTTACTATTTCCGCAAAACCTACATTACCTACAATTAAGCACGCCATTAAAGTGCTTAAAGTTAATTTTGTTTTTCTTTTCATCTTCACAACTTCCTTTCAGTATTTTAGCTGTAATTTATATAGGAAAATACAAATTATG
>DXVZ01000037.1 GCA_019417125.1 Phascolarctobacterium sp. | reverse complement strand
AAAAAATCCTGGAATCTGAGTTTTATCTCAGACCCCAAGATTTGTTAAAGAACCCTTTTTTATTATTAGCCGCAAGGCACAAAAAAACACCCGCGCTTTAAAAGCACGGGTGTAGGTGTTTAAGGCTTATTACAGAGCGGCGGGAATTTCGCCGTCGTCGGAAAGTTTGCCTTTCAGGTCATGGTCAACCATTGCGCATACGCAGGCGTCGGACCATACGTTTTCAGCGGTTTCAATCATGTCGATGATGGTGTAAATCGGCAGGATAATACCCATTAAACCAATCGGTGCGCCAATACCTGCCATCAAAGAGAGGGTCAGGAAGTAGCAGCCCATCGGTACGCCGGCGTTGCCGACAGCGGCAAGAACCGCGATGCAAACCCAGGTCAGCATGGTGGTCATGGTCATTTCAAAGCCTGCGTTCTGCATGATGAACAGCGAAGTTACCAAAATGAAAGCAGCGCAGCCGTTCATGTTGATGGTGGTGCAGATAGGCAGTACAAAGCGGGAAACCTTCGGGTTGCATTTCAGGTTCTGTTCGGAGCAAGCAAGGGTTACAGGCAGGGTGCCGGCAGAGCTCTTGGTAAAGAGCGCAACGGCGATAGCCTGGCCCATCTGGCGCATAACGTAAATCGGGTTCAGACCGCGGATTATAAGGATAATCGGCAGTACGATGAAGAACTGGATAGCGTTGCCCAGCATTACAACTGCGGTGTATTTGCCAAGCGCGCCGACGATAACGCCTGCTTCAATCTGTGCGGAAAGCTGGCCTGCGAAAGCGACGATGCCAATCGGCAGAACGTAAAGAATAGCACGGATAAGGGTAAAAGCCAGTTCCTGAATGCCCTGGATGATTTTAAGGAGCGCTTCGCGGTTTTCGGTTTTAGGCATAAATGCCAGCGCCAAACCAACGGCAGCAGCAATAAGCATAACGGAAAGTACATTGCCGGAAAGGAACGGAGCAAGTACGTTATTAGGAATAACGCCGAGAATGTGGTCATAGTAGCTGAGCGCTGCTACGCTCTGTCCTTTAACAACTTCGGAGCCTGCGTTTACAATATCGGCCGGCAGGTTATCCGGCGCGATGTACAGGTACAGGCCAAGGCCGATGAAGGCGGCTAAAAATGTAGTAAGTAAGGTATACACAACAGCGTGTGCAAAAATAATACCGGTTTCTTTGTTGCCGCCAAGAGCTGCCAGCGTGGTAATAACCGCCAGCGCGATAGTAGGAACTGCAATAAACTGGAACAGGCGGGTAAATACGGTTGCTACGAAATTAAAGAATTCGTTCAGCGCCGGAATGCCCATCCAGCCTAAAACAGCGCCGAGAATCAGTGCCGCAAACCAAAGGATGAACTGGCTGTTATTGGACTTAGCCTTGGTTTCACGGATGATGGAATCGGCTGTTTCCTTCACATCAACTTTCTTCTTTTCGTCAGTCATGTGAGATACCTCTTTTCTTTTTAGTTTTACAAAGTAATGATGAAGCCATGCCATTACCTTGCCTTATACGATTAATTATAACATATAATGCCATAATAGCAAGGAAAAAGTGTACACTAATTGAATAATGCTATGCTTTTTGTAATGCTTTTTAAATCCCGCTCTGCGCAGAAGGCAAATTTAAGGCGGAGGGGAAATATCGCAGGGTGATTTTAGATTTAATATGTTATAATAAAATTATCTTATAAACGAGGTGAAAGCAATGAAAAAATTTTTGTTAAGCCTGACGGCGCTTTTTACTTTAGTGCTTTTTAATGCAGCGTGCGCTTTTGCAGCCGGGTTCGGGCCGGGACAGCGCACCATTGAACTGTTGGGCGGCGCTTTAAATAGTGATAAACATCCGGTGCATTTGGTAGTGGAACAAACCATTGATATGAAAGATGTGCTGGAGTCGGACGCCTACGCCAAACTGACGGCGGCGCAGAAGGTGCATTACATCCGTACGGAATATAACGAAATGAATGGCATTAACGCCGAGCGCAGCGTAACCAAAGACGGCGAAGGCAAGGTTGTGCGTGATTTCTGCACTTTTGCCAAGGACGGGCGTTGGTATTTTATTGATTACGTAAATAAAACATACGACGAACTTCCCTCGCTGCCGGGCATGAGCCTGCCATTTGCAGAAACATTGGTAAGCTGGTTTAACGAGCGCCCGCAAAGCGGCAACGACAGCCTGACCGGTTATGATTATGACCAAATGACGCAGGGTGAGCGCGTAATGTTCTTTTATTTTGCCAAAGGCACTGCCGATTGGAAAGGCTACGAGGTAAACACCCTGCCGCGTTTTACCGTAGTGGAAATGAGCGAAACGGTAGACGCGGAAACCGCCTTTGCCCTGCCTCCGGCTGATTTTACCCGCCAAGCCAACGAGCAGATGCGCAGCTATGCCGATAAACTGATGCAGAACAGATGAATGGAGCAGTGCTGATGAAAAAAATCCTATGCAGTTTGGCATTAATTTGCCTTGTAATGTTTAACGCCGTATCTGCGCTGGCAGAAGAAATTGACGGCGTAGAACCCGGCAACGCTTATATACCGGAAAATACGGTTATTAATTTGGTACTGCTGGATAAGCTGGACAGCAACGTTAACCAAAAGGGCGACAGGGTTAATTTTGAACTGAAAGATGACCTGACGGTGGAAAACATTGTGGTTGTGCCAAAAGGTACGAAATTCAGCGGTGTTATCCGCAAAGCGCACGGCAGCCGCATTTTTAACCAAAGCGCAGTTATCCGCGTGCTGCTGGATGACGTGGTGCTTGCCAACGGCAAAAAGCTTACTTTTAAGCAGGACGTAAAAATTAAAGGCGGCGTTAACTATGCCAACATGGCGGTTGGCACGGCAATGGGTTTTGTGGTGCCGTTTTCCGGAATGTTTTTTAAAGGCAGGGAAATTGACTGCCCGCCCGGCACGATTATAGATTACGAGCTGAAAGACAATGTTGATTTGGGCATGACCAAAATGGAACTTGTACACATGAAAAGCGCTGAGCGTGCGCAGCAAAAAGAAGCCGGCGCAGCAGCTGAAAAAACCAAAGATACTAAAACAAAAGCACAAGCGGTACCGGCTGCAGCATAAAAAAATAGGGGCAGTTAATTCTGCCTCTGTTTTGATTATTAAAGGGTAATTTGCAAATAAAAAATCCTGCTTGTTTAAGCAGGATTTTTTGTGTTTATGGTGCCTCAGCACAGAATCGAACTGTGGACACAAGGATTTTCAGTCCTTTGCTCTACCAACTGAGCTACCGAGGCAAGCTTGGCGACCCGGATGGGACTCGAACCCACGACCTCCGCCGTGACAGGGCGGCATTCTAACCAACTGAACCACCGGGCCGTATTTAGTTATAAAAATGGTGGGCGCTAACGGGATCGAACCGCTGACATTCTGCTTGTAAGGCAGACGCTCTCCCAGCTGAGCTAAGCGCCCGAATGGTGACCGGTGGGGGAATCGAACCCCCGATACCGCCGTGAAAGGGCGGTGTCTTAACCGCTTGACCAACCGGCCAGATGGTGACCCATGTAGGCCTCGAACCTACGACACCCTGATTAAGAGTCAGGTGCTCTACCAACTGAGCTAATGGGCCAAGCAAGTTTTAGAACTGTGCAAGAAATAGTATACATATTTTTGTGTAATACGTCAAGCCTTTTTTGAAAATTTTAGCTAAATTATCGGAAGCATGACGAAAAGAACCACATATTTAATAAAAGTATACTAAAATTTAAAGAGTTTGCCACAGACATTTATAGAAAAATTGCAAGTTAGCCTTTTCTGGGCAATAAATTCAGTGATACACCGCCCAAACGGATAAAATTTAGATAATAAATTAAATACTTTTGGCTGATTACACAGGCTTTACTTTAATATTGCCGCCGTTTGTGCTACAATAATAGTATTATTTAACGAAGCAAATTTGGGGGAATGAACATGTTAGACATGAATTTTGTCAGGGAAAATCCTGAAACGGTAAAGGAAGCACTGGCTAAACGCCATTCCAAAATAGATTTAGACGCTTTTTTGGAGCTGGACAAGCAGCGCCGCGAGGTTATTTTAAGCGTTGAAAAATTAAAAAGCCAGCGCAACAGCGCTTCCCAGGAAATCGGCCGTATGAAAAAAGCCGGTGAAAACGCCGATGCGCAAATGGCGGCGGTACGTGCTTTAGGTGAAGAAATCGCCGCAGGCGACGCTAAATTAAAAGATATTGAAGCACAGCTGAACGCAATTTTATATACTATTCCTAATATGCCAGCGCCGGACGTACCGGTGGGCGAAGACGATTCCGACAATCCGGAAGTACGCCGCTGGGGCGAGCCGCGCAAGTTTGATTTTGAGCCGCAGGCGCATTGGGATATCGGCGAAAAGCTCGGCATTTTGGATTTTGACCGTGCTGCTAAGGTTACGGGCGCGCGCTTTACCTTCTATAAAGGTTTGGGGTCCCGCCTGGAACGCGCGGTAATTAATTTCTTTCTTGATATTAACACCAAAGAACACGGCTACACCGAAATGTTTACGCCGTTTATGGCTAACAGCAACACGCTGTTCGGCACCGGACAACTGCCGAAGTTTGCTGAAGATATGTTTAAGCTGGAGGGCTTGGATTATTATTTGATTCCGACGGCGGAGGTTACTTTAACCAACTACCATGCCGGTGAAATTTTAAACGGCGACGACTTACCGAAGTATTACACCGCTTACAGCGCTTGCTTCCGCAGCGAGGCAGGCAGTGCCGGGCGTGATACCCGCGGCTTAATCCGCCAGCACCAGTTTAATAAGGTAGAAATGGTTAAGATTGTTAAACCTGAAACCAGCTGGGACGAATTGGATAAGCTGACCCATAACGCTGAACATTTATTACAGCTTTTGGGCTTGCCGTACCGCGTTGTGCGCCTGTGCACCGGCGATTTGGGCTTTAGCAGCGCCACTACTTACGACCTGGAAGTTTGGCTGCCTGCCGCCAATATGTACCGCGAAATTTCCAGCTGCTCCAACTGCCTTGATTTCCAGGCACGCCGCGCTAATATCCGCTTCCGCCGTGACGCTAAGGCTAAACCGGAATACGTGCATACGCTTAACGGCTCCGGCCTTGCGGTTGGGCGTACCGTCTGCGCTATTTTGGAAAACTACCAGCAGGCTGACGGCAGCGTAGTAATTCCTGAGGTTTTGCGCCCGTACATGGGCTGCGACGTTATTCCCGCACCGGAAAAATAAAAACTGAATTTTACGGCTCTGCCCATAAACGGCAGGGCCTTTTTATTTGCTGTATTTTGGCTGCGGCACAGCTTTATGGCACAATATTTGGCAGCTGCCAGAAATGATTAAAAAAGTGTAAAATTTACGGGTTTTTCCGCTTAAAATTGCCGCTATCCGTGATTATTGAAGTTTTGGACGCAACTCCTTTAAAAATTTGTAATTTCTTTCATTTTCCTATTGTACTTTCTGAAAATTGTGGTACAATCATATACGTCAATCAATGCTTATGCAAGGGGAGAGTGGATATGAAAAAAGAAAAATATTTTCAATTAAACAAGGAAGAAACGGAAGCGCTGGCACAGGCTTACGGTACGCCGCTTTTGGTGCTGTCGCTGGAACAGATTGAAAAAAATTACCGCCTTTTGCGCACTCATCTGCCGCGCGTAAAAGTTTTTTACGCCATTAAGGCTAATCCCCACAGGCGTATTTTAGAGCTGATGCGTGACCTTGGCTCTAACTTTGACGTAGCGTCCGACGGTGAGATTATGGAGCTGAACTCGCTTGGCGTTGAGGGCAGCAGGATGATTTACGCTAACCCGATGAAAACTGTTAACGGGCTGCGTGCCTGCCGCAATGCCGGTGTAAGTAAGATGACTTTTGACAGCGCTGGCGAAATAGATAAAATGGCGCGCGAGTGTCCAGGTGCAACGGCACTTTTGCGTATCAGGATAGATAATAGTTCGGCACATGTCGATTTAAATAAAAAATTTGGTGCGGCGCGCGAGCAGGCGCTGGAACTTTTGCTGAGGGCAAGGGACGCAGGGCTTGACGCTGCCGGTATTGCCTTTCATGTAGGCAGCCAAACCACGAGCGCCGACCCGTATTTATACGCGCTGGAC
>DXVZ01000036.1:6315-7727 GCA_019417125.1 Phascolarctobacterium sp. | reverse complement strand
CCTTTTTATCTTGCGGCAGATATTACAAAAATGTATAATATTATTGTGTGATTACTTTAACAAATATTTTTGCCTTTTTCTTGTCACGGAGTGATTTTTATGAATATCCATAAATTAACGCTGGCGGCGCTTTTGGTAGCGATTGGCGCTTTAAGCGCGCATTTGGTGTACATACCGGCAGGCGCTTCCAAATGCTTTCCGGTGCAGCACGCCATCAACGTGCTGTGCGCCGTTATTTTAGGGCCGAAGGAAGCCGTTTCCGTTGCTTTTGCCATCTCCTGCCTGCGCAACATGGCGGGTACCGGTTCGCTGTTGGCTTTTCCCGGCAGCATGATTGGCGCGCTGCTGGCAGGCATAGCTTACCGCCGCTGGCACAACACCGTCTCTGCCATGGCCGGCGAAATTTTCGGCACTGGTATTTTAGGCGGGCTGGCGGCATGGGTTATTGCCTGGGCAATACTCGGCAGCAAAGCTGCGGCATGGTTTTTTGTGCCGCCGTTTTTAATCAGTACCACTGGCGGCAGCATCATTGCCGGGCTGCTTATCAAAAGCGGCATCCTTACGCATTTTATGCCGGCAGCATTTTCCGGCAGGGCAGGTAAATAATGGAATTTAATTTAGATAACTTTCTTTCACAAATTTTATATGTTTTAAGCGGTTTCTTTTTTGGCATTTTCGCATCGCGCTACAGCGTGCTGGCGTGGCGCACTATCCGCACGCGCGGCATCTTTGCATCGCTTTTGCAGGATGCAATCCTGCTGCTTGCCTTCATCGTTTTTCCGCTGCTGTTCTCTGCCCGCACTGTAACTGGCAGCTTTGTATATTACGCGGTACTGCTGTTCTTTTTCAGCAAGGGCTATAAGGGGTGACATTATGAAAGAACATACAACCAAAGATTTGCATAATTTAAAACTGGACGTGCCCATTGCCGAAAAATTTGTGCAGCCCATGGCGGATACCTTTAAAGTACTGGGCGACCCAACACGCATCCGCATTTTAGCGCTGCTTGCCGAAAACGAGGCCTGCGTAACGAACATTGCCGAATCGCTGGAAATGACGCAGTCCGCCATCTCGCACCAGCTGCGCCTTTTGCGCCACGCAGGACTGGTTAAATTTACCAAAACCGGCAAAGAAGTTATTTACAGCTTGGACGATAACCACGTTTTAACGCTGTTCGCCCAGGCGCTGGACCATATTAAGCACAGGCTGTAAGCAGCCCCTATACACTAAGAGCGTATGCTTTAAAAGCACACGCTCTTTTTTATTTTACCTGTATTTTTTCACCATCCGGCGCGGTAAGCCAAATATCCTTAATATGCACGCGCCCTTTAACTATTTCAAAAGCGTCGCTGGTTACTTCGCCAAGCGGCGTTTTTATTTTTACATCAGTAAATTTTAGCACGCCGTATTGG
>DXVZ01000036.1:2643-6305 GCA_019417125.1 Phascolarctobacterium sp. | reverse complement strand
CCGTATTGGTTGCTGAAGCTGCCGCTGATGCTTTCAAACGGCACAAGGTTATATGTGCCTACACCGGAGGTAAAACTGCCGTAAGTCAGCACGCTTTTGGGGTTGCCGTCGCTGCGCATTTTTAAGTCCAGTTCCACGCTGCAGTTAATCTGATTGGTTTTGGCGGCTATTGACGCCATCAGCTTATGCCCGACAGCATCTATTTCGTATCCGCGCGTATCAATATCGTACATACCGGTTGCTTCAACATCGCCGCCGTACAAACCGCCGGTAACGTTTTTAAAATCAATCCTGCCGTCCTGATAGTAAAAATCGCCCTGTACTTTGTAAAAATGCAGCGGCGGTATATTAAGCTGCTGAAAATCAATCCTGCCGTCAATAAACGGCCCGTCCACCGGCCCTGTTACATGCCCGTACACACTCGCCGTATCTTTAACATTCCGCAGTCCCATAGAATCTGGCACAATATTTTTCATCGTCATAAACAAATCAAGCTGCGGCGTATCGCCGTTAAACAGCACTTTCCCGTTCAGCGTCAGCTTATCGCCGATAATCATGCCGCCAAACGTACCTGTCGATAATTTTAAATCTATTGTTTTATTATCCAACGCCTGCACCACAAAATTTACCTGCGGCAGCACAAAAAAACGGCGGTTGTAACGAACTGTCATCATACAGTTGTTAATGCTGATTTTGCATTTTTCCAGGTTTTCCGGCAGGTTAATATGCATGCCGCGGCGGCGTTTCCTTTTTTCGCCGTCTTCCGGCTTTTTATCTTCTTCCTTTTTAGGCGGCAAAAACGAAGGGCGCATATCCTTATTAAACCGTATTGCTATCGCCGGGTTATTAAATTCCGCCTCCTGCAAAGTGCTTAAATCCACATTCTGCGTAATAATATCCCACGGCTTAACTTTAAAGCGCCCGTCCGGCACAAACACTACCGGATCGCCGTTAGTGTCCAGCCACTTCAGCCCGCGGAAGCCTACGTTGCCCCACATATCGGCGGTAATGGCGTCCACCGTCACGGTGCCTTCCAATGTTTTCTGGCGCGCCATTTCGGCATTAAAAATCTCAGCCGCCTGCTGTCCCGCCAAACGGCACAAAAACAGGTATACGCCCGTCAGCAGCAGCACCGTTATTAAAATGCCAATATACAGTTTAGGATGGTAAAATTTTTTCAGCATACAAATACCCTTTAAATTATTCTAATAACAGTATAAGATATTTACGGCTTTTAGTAAAATTTTTACTCCTAATACTTTCATCCATTACAGCTAATGATTAAAAATATTGCATCCCATAATCTTTACTTTTTATTTTTGTAAAATATTTTTCATTTTTACATTTTTTTGTAATTAACAAAATTGGAAGTTTTGTTCAGTTTTTCTATCCTATTATACATAAAAATTACTATTGTTAAAAACAGAACATATACTATAAATATGTTAATTGTAAATAAAAAATACTATTGTTATTATAATACTGGGCCCAGAAAATAGGAGGAGGTAATATGGAAGATAAGAAAGCCATTTTTGGCATAATGAAATTTATGAAAATTGTTCCTGGTGGAACATTAATTGTACCAATGCTCCTAACAGCTTTAATAAACACTTTATTTCCGGCTGCTTTATCAATAGGCGGTACTACAACACCACTTTTTAAAACTGGTAGTATGGCAATAATTGGTTTTATATTGTTTTGCAGCGGTGCAGCAATAAATCCAAAGCTCTTATGCAAATTGCTTAAGAGTAACGGCATTTATTTTATGATGAAAATAGCAATAATGTTTATTGTTGCTTTCATTGCACAATATTTATTGCCGCCAGTTATTTTTCTAGGCATCCCTGCAGCTGTTATGTTTGCTATTATGACAAGCACCAATCCCGGTACATATCTTGAACAAGCCAACAGATATGGTTCTGATGTCGATAAATCATCTTTTCCTTTAGTGCATTTATCCACAACTGTCGCCGTCCCAGTTTTTGTATACGGTCTTGTTGGTGCTGCAAGCAGAGGATTCGATGCAATGGCTATGTTGGCATTATTTATTCCATTTATTGCGGGCTTTGTTTTAGGCAATATTGATCCTGCTTTTGGCGCATTTTTCAAACCTGGCACATCTTTAATGATACCAATTTTGGGTGCTAACTTTGGTGCCAGTATGAATTTAAAAGATGCCATTATTACCGGAGGTGTTCCAGGTATTATAATGTCAGTAATTTATATAGTTGTTATAACCACAATCTTTTTAAGTATTGACAAAATAATTTTAAAACGCCCAGGATATCAAAGCGTTTCATGGTGCTCTGTTTCCGGTTCCTGCGCGGCAATACCATCTCTTATTATGGCAGGTAATTCAGCAATGGAAGCATATATTCCGCAAGCGGTAGCCATGGTTGCCACAGCTACAATAATTACAAATTTAGCAATGCCTCTAATTAACAAAAAAGTTGTTTCCATTTGGGGCGATGCCCTGGGCAATAAAGCAGTTTAACAGACAGGAGTGATTTTTATGAAAATTGTCAATTGCCACACACATTTTGTACTTCCAGCATATTACGAAGCAGTAGTCAAACACCATGCTGACCAGGAAGACGGATTTCCTATGCCCACAAGCTGGAGTATTGAAGAAAACCTTGCATTTATGGATGAGGTAGGCGTAGATGTAAGCGTTATGTCACTTTCTACCCCGCATCCTTTCTGGGGAAATGTCCAAGAATCCAAAGAATTATGCCATACAATCAACACACAAATCGCTGCTGAAATAAAAAAATATCCTGATAGATTTAAATTCATGGCTGCCCTTCCTATACCTGATGCACAAGGCTCTATTGAAGAAACAAAATATGCAATGGACGAACTCGGAGCGGTAGGCGTAAAAGTCCCCAGCAATGCACAAGGAATTTACCTTGGCAATAAAATTTTGGAACCTCTTTATGAAGAACTTAATAAACGCAATGCCGTTGTTATTATTCATCCATCACGTCCACCGTTTTTATCCGAAGGAGTATTTACCTCTGGTCCAATGCCTATATTTGAATATCTTGTAGATGAAAGCCGGAGCGTTATTGATATTCTTACGTCAGGTGTTCTCGATCGTTATCCAAATATCAAATTTATTTTGCCCCATAACGGTGCCTTCATGCCAACCGTTATTGACAGGCTTGCAAGAATTTCCAAACATCTTGTTGAAACAGGTTTTATGGAAAAAGAAGCCGATATTTATGGCGGTATGAATAAATTTTACATTGATATTTCCGGTGATGTACTGCCGCGTAACTTTGATAATCTTATTACCATGGCGGCACCTGAAAAAATTCTTTTTGGTTTAGATTATCCGCATACCAAACGCGCAACTCTTGTAAAAAACGCACCTGTTATCAAAGAGTTTCTTATGAAAAAATATCCTGAACATGCAGAAAAGATTCTTGGTGGAAATGCAATGAAACTTTTTAATTTATAACAAAAAAGCCTGACAGAGATTTGTTTATTTCTGTCAGGCTTTTTATGTTATAATAAGCACAATAAATATTTTAGGCGGTGAGAACCAATGCATAAATTAAAAGACGCAACTACTAAAAAAGCTGAACGTGACTTTCGCAAAGCCTTATTAAAATTAATGAAAAACAAAAATTTTTCTGAAATCACCGTCAGCGAGCTTT
>DXVZ01000036.1:0-2610 GCA_019417125.1 Phascolarctobacterium sp. | reverse complement strand
ACTAATGATCTACTACAAGATTATACTCAAGAAATTTTTAATAATTATACTAAAGATTGCGATAATATTAAATATACATCTAAAGATTTAAAATCTGGAATTTTCGAACGTTGTAAAGTTTATTATAATCATATTGCTGTTAATCGTAATTTTTATACTATTATGCTTGGAGAACACGGCATCAAAAATTTCCAAGAAACATTGCAGAATATACGAGTAAAAAAATTTTTGAAAAGATATTCTTTAAAAAGTGATAATGATGATATTTACACAAAAAATATCCGCTTTATCTTACTTGCTCAATATATCACTTATGCACAGCTTGGTCTTGCAAGATATTGGTTGAGCGGTAAAATGATGATTGATATTGATACTGTTTCTGCTATTGCAGCTGATTATACCTATTGTTTATTAACAGATTATAAAGATGACCTACTCATTAACTGGCATTAATCATTAATAAATATCAAATACTAAATTAATTTCTTATAATAAAAACTGCGCTCTAAAGATTAAAAACGCAGTTTTTATTATAATAATTTCTGTTTAATTACTTATGCCACTTGCAGTGGTCGGTTGCGCCGCTGAACTGGTTTAAACGGAAGGAGTTTTTCAGCGCTACAGTAATAAACTCTTTAGCCTCCGCAAGCGCGTCTTTTACGCTTAACCCTTTAGCAAGCCCTGCCGTAATCGCCGCCGAAAAAGTGCAGCCTGCGCCGTGGTTAAAGCAGCCGGGGATTTTCTTTTCGGTGTTGACTACATAATCCTTACCGTCGTACAACACGTCCACAGCCTCGCCGCTGCTGTTGCGCGAACCGCTTTTAATAACAACGTAGCCTGCGCCCAGCTGCTGAATGCGCACCGCCGCTTCTTTAATTTCGTCCAGCGTTTCTACCTTATCCATACCGGCAAGATAAGCTGCTTCCAGCGTGTTCGGCGTAATAACGTCCGCACGGCTTACCAGCACCTCTTTAATGGCTTTGGCGGCTTCCGGAACCATAATCGCGTCAATGCCCTTACATACCATTACCGGGTCAATAACAACGTTCTTCAAGCTGTATTTATCAATAGTATCGGCAACCAGCTGCACCAGCTCCGCGCTGCCCAGCATGCCGGTTTTCATGGCGTCCACGCCGATGCCCTCTACAATGGTTTTAATTTGTTTTTCAATAACGTCCATGCTGATTGGGTACATTTCGTGGTCCCAGTTCAGCGGATTCTGCGCGACGATAACGGTCAGCGCCGTCAAGCCGTAAACGCCCATAGCGGTAAAAGTTTTTAAATCTGCTTCCATGCCCGCGCCGCCGCTGGTGTCGCTGCCGGCAATGGTCATAGCCTTATGTAATGCCATTTTTAAGCCCCCTGTATTACAAAAAAATTATGTTTTTTACACAGCTATTATGATATACTAAAACTGTAATTAAAAAAATAGCCAGAATTTATATTTTTTAAGAGGACAGTTTATGCTTATCACCTTACCGCAAAACAATACCGGCATGCCGCTGTACCTGCGCTTAATCAGCGAAATTAAAAATAAAATCCACAGCGGTGAAATTGCCGCCGGAGAAAAAATGCCGTCCCTGCGCAGCCTGGCGCTGGATTTAAATATCAGCCGCACCACGGCGGAAGCAGCCTACAGCCAACTTGTCGCCGAAGGCTACCTTTTAGCGAGCCCCAAGCGCGGCTACTTTGCCGCCGCCATTGCCGCGCAGCCGCCGCAAAAAACACAAACGCCGCAAACAGCACAAACAACCGTGCCGATAAAGTATGACTTTGGCAACAATTACATTGACAGCAGCCTATTCCCAGCCGCGCTGTGGAAACGCTGCCTAGGGCACGCGCTGCAAAACGCCGCTTTGCTTGCCGGTTACGGCGACCCGCAGGGTGAACCCTACCTGCGCAGCACGCTGGCGCGTTACAGCCACGAAGCCCGCAGCGTCATCTGCACGCCGCAGCAAATAGTCATCGGCGCAGGTATGCAAAGCCTTTTGCAAATTTTACTGGACGTACTGGCAGAATTACCGCACGCCGTCGCTTTTGAAGAACCTGGTTTCGCCAAGGCCGAACATATTTTTAAAATGACGGGCTGGCTTGTCAGCCATTTCAGCACGGAAACGCTTAACGATAACCTGCCGCAGCTGCTGTACGTCAGCCCCTCCAACCCATACAAGGGACGCTCGCTGTCGCCGCAAGGCAGGCTTAATTTACTGCGCTGGGCGCAAAACAACAGCGCCTATATTTTAGAGGACGACTATAACGGCGAGTTCCGTTATTTTACGCACCCCATTTCCTCGCTGCAAGGCATGAGCGGCGGGCACCACGTAATTTACTGCGGCTCGTTCTCGCGCATTTTGCTGCCCAGCCTGCGCATCAGCTATATGGTGCTGCCGCAGAATCTTTTGCCTGTTTATAACCGCGTTAAAAATCTGTACAATCAAACATCTTCCAGCATCGAACAATTTGCGCTGGCGGAATTTATCGCTTCCGGGCAGCTGCGCCGCCACATTAAAAAAATGCGCCGCCGCTACGCCGTAAAAAACAGCCTGCTGCGCGCCGCCTTAGCGGATATTTTCGGCAGCAAGACAAGCATTATGGCATACGAATCCGGGC
>DXVZ01000035.1:1385-1795 GCA_019417125.1 Phascolarctobacterium sp. | reverse complement strand
TAAATTATCTTAAGATTATTTATCTGTTTTTTATTTTTTGGTTGACACCTTTTAAAAAATAAAGGTATAATGGTGCTATATTAAGCTTAAAATAAGGGGGATCTTCTGCTTTATGTCACTTGAAGTAGGTGCAGTCGTTGAAGGCGAGGTAACAGGCATTACTAATTTTGGCGCTTTTGTACAGCTGCCTGAAGGAAAAGTTGGTCTTATTCATATATCCGAAGTTTCTAATGTATATGTAAAAGACGTACATGACTTTTTAAAGGAAAAAGAAAAAGTAAAGGTAAAGGTTTTATCCATTGATGCCCGCGGAAAAATAGGCTTGTCAATTAAACAGCTTACTCCGCCTCCTGCTCCGCAGCCTAAACCGCAGCGCCCGGCAGGAAACCCGGAGCGCCGCAGCTTTAAAC
>DXVZ01000035.1:0-1375 GCA_019417125.1 Phascolarctobacterium sp. | reverse complement strand
TTTAAACCGGCGCCGGCACTTTCTTTTGAAGATAAATTATCAAAATTTTTGAAAGACAGCGATGACAGGCTGCTTGACCTTAAACGCAACACTGAATCCAAACGCGGCGGCCGCGGTGCCAGCCGTGAAAGATAAGAGCAGAAACGGCACTCTTTGGAGAGTGCCTTTTTGTTTTGAGGAACGGAAATGAAAATCAGCCAGGCTGAAAAAAATGTGCAGCAGGCAATAAAAAAATATGTAAGGCGTGGTGCTAAACTGCTTGCGGCGTGCAGCGGCGGCGCAGATTCCATAGCGCTGACGGACGCGCTGTGGCGTTTGCAGGCTGAATGCGGCTATGATGTTGCGGTAATGCATGTTGAACACGGGATACGCGGGCAGGATGCGCTGGATGATGCAGAGTTTGTAA
The DNA here is from genome assembly GCA_019417125.1 of Phascolarctobacterium sp. Lineage (GTDB taxonomy): Bacteria > Bacillota > Negativicutes > Acidaminococcales > Acidaminococcaceae > Fusicatenibacter_A. The sequence continues at coordinate 969 of DXVZ01000035.1, read as the reverse complement.
AAAATTTCTGTGCCGGGCGTGGGCTTAACTTTGTTTGCCGCCACGTACAAGCGGCGGAATACGCTGCGCAGCAAGGGCTTTCGCTGGAGGACGCCGCCCGCCGCCTGCGCTATAAAGAGCTGTTTGCTTATGCAGATGCGGCAGGCTGCGCTTACGTTGTTACCGCACACCAGGCGGACGACCAGGCGGAAACGGTTTTAATGCAGCTTCTGCGCGGCAGCGGCACGGCAGGCTTGTGCGGCATGCAGGTGCAAAGCGGCAGGCTGCTGCGCCCGCTGCTGTATTTGCGCCGCAGTGAAATTGAAGCTTATTGCCGCGAACGCCAGTTGCAGTATTGCCACGATTCCACCAACGACGATGTGCGCTACACACGCAACAGAATCCGCAAGGAGCTTTTGCCGTATTTAGAAGCCAAATTTAACCCGCAGTTGATAAAGGCATTGGGGCAAACGGCACGCCTTTTAAGCTTTGACGATGCCTTTGCCAGCAGCGCTGCGCAAAAATTTTATGACGTTAATGTAAAAGAACAGGGCAAAATCCTAATATGCAGCGCAGAAGCGTTAAAGCAGGCATCCGCTGCCGTAAGCACGCGCGTTATCCGCATGATGTGGGAACGGGTGCGCAGCGGCGGAGAGTTAGGCTTTGAGCATGTAGAGTCGGTACTGGAGCTGCTTGCCAAAGGCAGCAGCGGCAAAATTATCAGCCTGCCGGGCAAAACTGCTGCGGCTTACAGCTACGGCAGCTTTTACATCGGCGCAAGGCAGCAGCTAAAAAGTTTTGCCGGCAATGGCAAACAGCCGCAAGCTGAGTTTAACGTTTGCATAAAAACGGCAGCTTTGGCAGACGGCGCTGCAAAAATAAATTTGCCGGACGGCAGAACGCTGCACATTTCCGTAAGCGAAGAACGCTGCCTGACGGTACCGGATTGCGCTGCCGTGCCGCTTGAACTGGCAGGCGCGGAAATTACGG
>DXVZ01000034.1 GCA_019417125.1 Phascolarctobacterium sp. | reverse complement strand
TTCTTCATATTTCCAGCTATTCATTCTGCCGTTATAAGCATCATTGGTTGCATCAAGATAAGTGAAGCCCGGCTGATCATAGTAGTTAGCATAAACGCCCCAGCTGCCCGGCTGAGATGCTTTAGCGCCGCGATAAGCAAGACCTACTACATAACCGTTGTTATCCATGCCTTCATCTTCATCAGAAGAACCATACATCCATTCAGCAGAAAGTTTCAGGTCTTTAACAACCGGGAATGCAGCACCTACGTTATAAATTTCCTGGTCATAGCCATTATCAACTTTGTAGTAAGATACATAAGTATCAACTACACCAAGTTTAGCAGTTACGTCAGCAATATACAGACGGTCATCAGAAGTGAAACCGTCTTCTGCGCTTAAATCAAAAGCATCGTCGGTGCCTTTACCAACATAACCTGTAACTTTTACTTTATCACCATAGGAGAGAACTGCGCCATCAACTTCGGTATCAAGAATATTACCGGTATGAGGTTTGAAGTTCATACGGCCAGCATCAAGTTTAACGCCGCCAACACGACCGGATACATATGCCCAGTTCAAATCGATGTCATCGTCATTGCTATTGTCATCAGTAGTATTGGTATAGTACTGATTGTTTTCAAAACGTCCGGTATAGGTCCAGTCTTCGTTAATCTGTCCGTTCAGGAACAAACGAGTACGCAGACGACCGCTGTTGTTGCTGTTGTCTTTGCCAACACCATTATCGTTTGCACGATAGCTCATACGAATCTGACCGGTGATTTTTACGTTGTCAGCTTTTTTCTCAAGGTTAGCAACGCGAACGCCGAGGCTGTCGAGTTCGTCAGCAAATTCAGCAGCTAATTTATCAACATTAGCGCCTTTTGCCATTGCTTTTGCTACAATCTGTGCCATTTCATAACGGGTCATCAGTTTGTCGCCGCCAAAGGTGCCATCGGGATAACCGTCAACAACGCCTTCTGCTGCTAATTTGTTAACAGCGTCATAAGCCCAGTGGCCAGCCGGTACGTCGCTGAACGGGTTAGCTGCATATGCGGAAGCAGTAACACCGAGAGCCATAGCCATTGCTAATACTAAAGATTTTTTCATTTTGTTTTCCTCCCTTTAGAAAACACTTTTTATTTTTATAAAACGCTTCGGGAAGAAAGTTTCTGCTTTGGATACCGGCTTGAAGTGCGAGTCTCCTGGTTTCCTCTACTTTGCCTGTATTTAGGGCAATAACTTTTTCTTTCGGCGCATTATAAACTAAGGTTAAGGCCTTGCCCCTGAGGAAATGGCGAGGCCTTAATGTATAAAAGGGGTACTTGCAGTTGACACTCCTAAAAAGCGTTCCTGAGAAGAAGGCTAAAATCTTGTGTCAGCCCTTTTATACAATCCCATTATAACACGTCTGCCCCCCCTGTAAAGACAACTTTTAAAGAAATTCGCAGTTTTCTACTTCATGCCGGTCGCGAATTATTTTGCTTACGCAGTTTTACAGTGTATAGTTTGTTGCAGCAACAGGGCACAGCCCCCGCGCCCTGCGCGCTTATGCCCAATAACAGTAAATAAGCTCTCAGCAACTTCGCCAAACAGCAAACGTAATAACAATTACAAAATTAAAATATCAGCTGCCAGCAAGTCGGCACCCATTTTGCTGAGTGCAAACAAAAGCAGCCCGCTTTAATAAAAAAAGACGGGCACAACGCCCGCCTTTGGCATAAATTATTTACTTTTACTTGCGGTAGTTTACAATTTCCGGGTTCATATCGTGGTAATGCAGGCGCTTTTTGGCAACCTCCTCCCACTCGGTGCCCGGTTTGCCGTAATTGGCATAAGGGTCGATGGAAAGCCCGCCGCGCGGTGTAAACTTGCCCCACACTTCAATATACTTGGGCTCCATCAGCTTAATTAAATCTTTCATAATAATGTTTACGCAGTCCTCATGAAAATCGCCGTGGTTACGGAAACTAAACAAATACAGCTTCAGCGACTTGCTTTCCACCAGCTTCATATCCGGCACATACGAAATATAAATAGTTGCAAAGTCCGGCTGCCCGGTCATCGGGCACAGGCTGGTAAATTCCGGGCAGTTGAATTTAACAAAATAATCGTTGCCGGGGTGTTTGTTGATAAACGATTCCAAAACTTCCGGCGCATAATCCGTAGGATAGTTGGTTTTATGCCCTAAAAGCCCCACGCCCTGCAATTCTTCTTTGGTTCTTCCTGATGTCATGGTTATTTCCTTTCTGCCGCAACATTAACGGCAAGTGTTTTTTCAAGCGCGGTTACCAGTGCCGCACCGGCAGCGCCGCAAATAAACTGCCCTGCCAAAAGCGAGCTTGCCAGCAGCCAATAGGGCAAGCCTAACAGCACAGAAAGCCACACCGGCACGCCAAGCCCCGGCACTAAAGTAATAGCAAGCCAGATGCACCAGTTGCCGCAGCCGTGCCTTTTGGCAAGCACAATCGCCGCCGTTGTCGCCATGCCGACTATACCGCCGCCAAGCATATCAATAGGCCCCAGCCCGCCCATAACGGTGTTGCTGATAACATTGGCAACGCCAAAGGGCACAATTAAAAACGGAAAAACCGCGCTCAGCCCGTACAGCGCCGTGGCAATGCGCACCTGGTACTGCCCAAAGGCAAAAGTCTGCGTGCACATCATTACGGCAATGTACAGCGCAATGCTGATGCCGGCAATAGTTAATTTTTGTGTTTGGGTATATTTTTTCATTTTTGCTCCTTTATTTTCCGTAATCCAGCGGGTCGCTGACGCCGTTTGCCGCAAACGCCGCTTTTCTGTCGATGCAGGTGCCGCAGGTTCCGCACGGTTTATCGCCGCCGCAGTAGCAGCTCCACGTCAATTCATAAGGAACTTTCAGCTGTAGGCCCAGCGCCACAATATCTTTTTTGCTTAAATTTACAAACGGCGCCGCAAGCTGTAACTTGCGCCCGCTGCCAAGGTAAATGCCCTCGTTCATTTTGTTGTTAAAATCGCTGCTGCAATCGGGGTAAGCGCTGCCGGCAGCGTCATCCGCATGGGCGCCGTAATAAACCACGCTGCACCCCTGCGCCAGCGCAATGCTTGCCGCTACGCTTAAAAACACGCCGTTGCGGAAAGGTACGTAAGTAGTTACAGGGTTGCCGTGCTGCTCTTTAAGCTGTTCGGCATAAGATTTATGCGGAATATTTTCTGTTGAATGTTCAAGCAGCGAGCAGTTGCTGTACGCAAAAACCGGCGTTAAATCAAGCTTTAAAAGCTGTACATTATAATAAGCGGCTACTTTTTCTGCCGCATCCAGCTCCTTGCTGTGCTTTTGCCCGTAGTACAGCGCCAGCGCCACAACATCTTTATATTTTTCTTTGGCAGCGGCAAGGCAGGTTGTGCTATCCACGCCGCCGCTTAATAATACCAGTGCTTTCAAAATTCTGCCTCCGTAAAATAAAAAATCCGCCTGGCTACAGACGGATTGCATAACAATAAAAATACCGCTTGCGCGGCACACGCCCGTAGTTTTATTTATAGACAGGATGGTTACGAACTGTCTTATATTAAATTACTTAAATAGTATAACCAAAAAAGCGTTTTTTGGCAAGCAAAAAATAAAAGCGGCAGCGTTTAAACTGCCGTTTTTAAAAATGAGGAATTTCAAATTACTAACTTTTTCTTACTGACGTTTTTTCGGCAAAACAAAGGTTATAATTGTGCCTTTGCCCGGTTCGCTTTCAAGCTCTACCCTGCCTTTGTGGAACAGCACGCCGTGCTTAACGATAGAAAGCCCCAGCCCCGTGCCGCTGATTTCTTTGGAATGGCTCTTATCCGCGCGGTAAAAACGCTCAAAAACCCTTTCCCTGTCGGCTGCGCCGATACCGATGCCCGTATCGCTGACGCAGACTGTTGCTTCGCCGTCGCCGTCACGCACGTTTACGTTTACTTTGCCGTTGTCCTTATTATATTTTATCGAATTATCTACCAAATTATAAAGCACTTCGCTTAAAATAGCAGGCACCCCGCAAACAACGGCATTGCCGCCGCTGACGTTAAGCGTTACGCCCTTGGTCTGCGCCTTATGCTTTAAGCGCGCGGTTACGGAATTTGCAAGTTCAAGCAAATCAACATTTTCAAATTCGCCCACCGATTTATTTTCGTCCAGGCGCGAAAGCTCCATAATGT
>DXVZ01000033.1:25288-27663 GCA_019417125.1 Phascolarctobacterium sp. | reverse complement strand
ACTACTTGTTAGATTCGAACAAGTAAGTAAACCCCAACATTTATTATAGAACCTTAAAAGCGCAAGTAAATGGAAGTATATAATTGACCAGCGCCTGCATTTTTTATGCAGGTATTAAATGTCTGCCGCAACTTATTTCGCGGTTTTCAGTTCGGTCCAGTAACGGTCATACATGGGCAGGGCTTCGCCGATGTCAATCAGCCATTCGCCTTTGTCGATGTTGTCCATGCCGATTTTCAGCATCGGGTCGTTTTTAAATTCTTCGCTGTGGAATTCCTGGGCTTTTTCGTTCGGGTCGTTGTAACCGATGTATTCATAGTTTTTGGCGCTGATTTGCGGGTCGTAAATAAAGTTAATGAATTTTTCGGCAAGTTCTTTATGTTTTGCGCCTTTAGGAATAGCGAAGGTATCGGCCCAGATAGTTGCACCCTCTTTAGGCACTACAAAACCGATGTTGGGGTTATCTTTTAAGGTATAGCTGGCGTCGCCGGTCCACATGGTGCCAATCCATGCTTCTTCAGCGATGAATTTTTGTTTAATTGTATCGGTGTCAAATGCCAGTACGTTGGGGGCAAGCGCTTTTAAATCCTGGAAAGCTTTTTCAACTTCTGCCGGGTCGGTGCTGTTGTTGCTGAAGCCATTTTTCTTAAGCGCCATGCCGATGGTTTCGCGGCTGTCGTTTAACAGAATCAGGCGCCCTGCGTATTCGGGGTTCCATAAATCTTCCCAGCTGTCGGGTACGTCTTTAACATAGTTTTTGTTGTAAGCAATGCCGGTAATGCCCCAGGTGTAAACCAGGGAATGGTCGCCGGTAGGGTCATAAACAGGTGCTTTTAAGGTGCTGACAATGTTTTTGGCGTTGGGGATGTTGTCCATGTTCATTTTTTCCAGCAAATCCAGTTTCAGCATGGTAGCAACCATGTAGTCGGAAGGCTGGATTACGTCGTACTGAGCGCCGCCCGCCTGGATTTTTGCCAGCAGTTCTTCATTGTTGGCGAATACGTCATAGTTAACTTTGCAGTTGTACTGCTTTTCAAATTCGGCAATTACCTCCGGGTCAAAGTTGTCGGCCCAGCTGAAAAGGTTCAGTACCTGCTGTTCTCCTCCTGCCGCTGCATCTTTTTTATCGCTGCCTCCGCAGCCGGTTAAAAAAAGTGCCATGGTCACTACGGAAACGAGAAAGACCAAAAGTTTTTTCATTTTCAATCATCCTTTCTTTATTGGATTTTATTGTACCGCCGTGCGGCATCAATCTTTGTTTTTGCTGCCGTGCTGCGGCTGCAAAATTTGCGCGATGACAATCAGCGAAATGGTGGCGCACATTAACAGCGTCGAGAGGGCATTGATTTCCGGCGAGATGCCGCGTTTAACCATTGCGTAAATATACAGCGGCAGCGTGGTAGAATTAGGACCTGCCACGAAGAAGCTGATGATAAAATCGTCGATGGAGAGGGTAAAGGCAATCAGCGCGCCGGCGACGATGCCTGGCATCGCCAGCGGCAGCGTAATGTACCTAAAAGTTTGGAAAGGCGTTGCGTACAAATCCATCGCCGCCTGTTCCAGTTCGTGGCGCATGCCTTCCAGCCTTGCGTTGACGGTGATGACGACGAACGACAAGCAGAAGGTGATGTGCGCAAGAATCAGCGTAGTTTTGCCGAGCGGCACCTGCGTCTGTGCAAACAGTACCAGCAGCGACAGGCCCATAACTATTTCGGGAATCAATATCGGCAGGTATAAAAGCCCGTTAATGACGGGTTTGCATTTATATTGGTAGCGGTTCAGCGCGATAGCGGCTATCGTGCCGAGAACGGTGGAAGCAACGGTGCTGATGACGGCGATAAAGAGGCTGTTCATCAAGGCTTCCAGCACGCGGCGGTTTTGAAACAGCGCTGCGTACCAATCAAGCGTAAAGCCAGTCCACACTGCGTTGATACGTGATTCGTTAAAGGAATACAGCGCGAGGATTAACAGCGGCAGGTATAAAAAAGCAAGTATTGCCAGCGAGTAGGCTAAAAGCAGATGGCTACGCCATGTCTTTTGCATCTTTAGCGCCTCCTTCCTGCGACTGCAATGCTTTATAGTAAAGGATAATCAGCACTAAACTCATCACTGCCAGCACAATGGAAAGCGCCGATCCGAAAGGCCAGTCGCGCGCCGCTAAAAACTGGTTTTGGATTAGGTTGCCGATAAGGGCGGATTTGGCGCCGCCCATAACGTCCGGCACAACGAACATACCGAGCGAGGAAATAAACACTAAAATCGTGCCAGCGGCAATGCCGGGCATTGTCAGCGGCAGCGTAATTTTGCGGAACGCTGTCATCGGCGGCGCGCCGAGGTCGGATGCTGCTTCGAGTAAGCGCAAATCCAGCTGTTCA
>DXVZ01000033.1:21253-25278 GCA_019417125.1 Phascolarctobacterium sp. | reverse complement strand
GTTCAATAGAAACGTAAATCGGCAGTACCATAAATGGCAGCAGCGCGTAAATCATGCCCAGCATAACGGCAGCGTCGTTGTACAGCATTTGCAGCGGCTGGTCAATCAGCCCAAGTTTCATTAAAATGGTGTTTACCACGCCCTGCGTGCGCAGGATGATAACCCAGGCGTAAGAGCGGATTAAAAAGTTAATCCAAAAAGGAATCATAACAAGTATCAGCCCCGGCTGCTGCCATTTTTTAGGCAGGCGCGCGATAAAATATGCCAGCGGGTAGCCCATTATTATAGTAGCAACGGTGGTGATAACGGCTACGATTAGGGTATCGGCAAAAATCTGCAAGTAGAGCGGTTCTAAAAAGCGCAGATAGTTGCCGAAAGTAAATTCAAAAATTATTTGCCCGTAAGGCGTGCGTCCGGCAAAGGAAACGGCGACAACGATGAGCAGAGGGATAACGAAAAAGATGCTTAGCCAAAGCATTGCCGGGGCAACCATCAGTTTTCCGTTTTTCATCGCGATACTCTCACCTCGTCTTTTTGGTGCCACCAAATGCCGACGCGCTCGTCGGGCGACCAGCGTTTAACGTCGTCAAAATACTGGTAGGCAACGACAGTCTGGTTGGAGTTGTCCAGACGGATGAACACTTTATCGATTGTGCCGTAAAAAACAACATCGACGACGGTGCCGTAATAACCCGGTTCGGGGTGCGATTTTTCTGCCTGCTCGTCCTCGTATTCCGGGCACAGGTTAAGTTTTTCCGGGCGGATGACGAGCGTTTCGTTTTCCATTTCAAAGAAGTTGCTTTCGCCGATGAATTTGGCAACAAAGCGCGTGTTGGGGTAATGGTAAATCGTATCCGGGTTGTCGTCCTGTTCGATAACGCCGTTGTTCATAACCACGATGCGGTCGCTCATGGTCAGCGCTTCTTCCTGGTCGTGCGTTACATAGATGAAAGTCAGGCCCAGGCCGCGCTGTAAATTTTTCAGTTCCAACTGCAGGTTTTTGCGCAGCTGGTAATCAAGCGCGCCCAAGGGTTCATCTAATAAAAGCACCTTGGGGTTATTTACCAGCGCGCGGGCAATGGCGACGCGCTGCTGCTGACCGCCGCTCATCTGCTGCGGGCGGCGGTGGCGGAATTCTTCAAGCTGAGTCAGGTACAGCACCTGCGCCACACGCTCTTTCTGTTCTTCGGCGGGCACTTTTTTCATCATCAGCCCAAATTTTATATTTTCCTCAACTGTCATGTGAGGGAACAATGCGTAATGCTGAAAAACCATATTGACATCGCGTTTATAGGGCGGCTTATTGGTAACGTCCTCATCATCAAGAAAAACCTTGCCGGCAGTCGGCATATCAAGCCCGGCAATCATGCGCAAAAGCGTTGTTTTTCCGCAGCCGGACGGACCCAAAAGCGTTAAAAACTCACCGTCGTAAATGGTAAGGTCCAGCTTGGGGATGATGAGATTGTTGCCGTACTTTTTGGTAATTCCCTGCAAACGGATCATCTCTTCCATTTTTTCGTCGTCACAACCTTTCATAAAAAATTTTGTTTGCATGATACTAACATAATAATACCATATTATACACATATTTGTGTAAAAACTTCAATGCTTTTTTGAAAAAAATGCAGGAGAGGGCAAGAAAACAGAGAATATTAAACCACAAAAAGAAAAATTAAAAAAATTTGCTGATTTTTATGGAAAATTGCGGATTTTTTGCGAGGTGACAAAATGCTTAGTAAAAAATTTATCGAGTTTTTATTTGAAGGCGCGCATATCCAGCGCTGGAACGACCATATCCGCCCGAACGGTTTTACGGAGCTTGATAAACAGGCGCATAAAATGATGATTTTATACATTCTTGCCAAATATGAGGAGCAGGACCATGGCGCCAAATTAAATTGGCGCGCGTTGATTGAGGGCGGTATTTTTGAGTTTATGCACCGCATTATTTTAACGGACATCAAGCCGCCGATTTACCACGAACTGATGCGCGTGCACGGCCGCAAGCTTAACGCCTGGATTTATGAACAGATGCAAAAGCGTGTGCCGGAGCTGGACGGCGTGTTTTTTGATAAGCTGAAACGCTATTTTGATTACCCGGAAGAAAACAGGCTGGAGAAAAAGCTGCTGCGGGCGGCGCACTATCTTGCCACGCAGTGGGAGTTTGGCATTATCTATCATTTTAACCAGGGTATTTACGGCATTGACGCTACTAAGGCTGCCATAGAAAGCAATATCGAAGACCATTACGACCTGGCAGGCGTCCAAAAAATCTCGCTGAAAGGCAAAACCAGCAAATTTATAGATTTGGTAGGGCAGCTGCGTTTTCAAAAACGCTGGGCACAATCACCGCGCGTGCCGGAAACTTCTGTTATGGGGCATGTGCTGATTGTCGCTATTTTGGGATACTTCTGCGCGGTAAAAATAGGCGCGTGCGACGAGCGTGTAGTAAACGACTTTTTATGCGGTCTGTTTCACGATTTGCCAGAGGTGTTGACGCGCGATATTATTTCGCCGGTTAAAACTTCGGTAGAAGGGCTGGACGATTTAATTAAAGACATTGAGCGCCGGCAGGTTGCCGAAAGGCTGCTGCCGCTTCTGCCGTGGGGGTGGCATGGGGAGATTACCTATTTTACGCAGAACGAGTTTACCAACCGCGTGATGCTGGATGGCGAGCCGTGCGAATGCAGCGAGGAAGATTTAAACGGCAAGTATAATGTGGATGGGCACGGCTACAAAGCAGTGGATGGCAGAATGCTGAAAGGCTGCGACCATCTTGCCGCTTTTGTGGAGGCATATCTTTCGACTGAATACGGCATTACCAGTAAGCATTTGCTGGACGGCATGGCGGATTTGCGTAAAAAATATAAAGGCAAAACTATAAATGGCATTGATTTCGGCGCCGTTTACGATGAATTTCCGGAACTGAAAAGAAATTGGTAAATTGATTGCAAGTTTGTGAAAATTCAGTTTATTTTTAAAAATTGGTGGACTGTTATATTTGCAGGAGTTATAATGAAGTTGAGGGGACAGCTCTTTAGATATAGAAATATCTCAGACTGTATTATAAATGCAAAAAATTTAAAGGAGGCATGGATTATGAATTTATTTGAAATGGCGCAGATTCCTCTGAACAAAGCTATTGAGGTTATGAAGCTTGATCCGAATGCAGCGGCAATTATCGCCTGCCCGGAAAGAACTCTTGAGGTTTCCATTCCGGTTAAAATGGATGACGGCACGACTAAAGTATTTACCGGTTACCGCAGCCAGCACAGCACCATTATGGGGCCTGCCAAAGGCGGCATCCGTTACCATCAAAACGTTAATATGGATGAAGTAAAAACGCTTGCTTTCTGGATGACTTGCAAATGCGCGGTTGCCAATCTGCCTTACGGCGGCGGCAAAGGCGGCATTATTGTTGACCCGTCCAAACTTTCGCAGGCTGAACTGGAACGCCTGACCCGCGGCTATATTGACAGAATTGCTCCTATTATTGGTGAAAAAATGGATATTCCTGCCCCTGATATGAATACCAACGCTCAGATTATGGGCTGGATGATGGATGAATACAGCAAGCTGAAAGGCCAGTACGAACCGGGCTTTATTACTGGCAAACCTATCTGCATCGGCGGCTCGCTGGGACGTACCGCTGCTACCGGACGCGGCGTAATGGTTGCAGCCGGCGAAGCTATTAAGGCGCTGGGCATTAAACCCGAAGAAGCAACCTGCGCAGTACAGGGCTTCGGCAACGTAGGCAGCTGGACGGCTAAACTTATCCATGACCTTGGCGTTAAAATTGTGGCAGTAAGCGATGTTTACGGCGCTATTGCCTGCGAAGACGGCCTTAACCCGTACGAGGTTGAAAAACACGTACAGGCTACCGGCAGCGTAGTAAACTTCCCGGGCAGCAAACCAATCAGCAATGCTGACCTTTTGGCAATGGAAGTTACCGTGCTTGCCCCGTGCGCAATGGAACTGCAGATTACCAAAGACAATGCGGCTGACGCTGTCTCTTATACACATCT